>JBMLTP010000035.1:0-3490 GCA_049239885.1 Crocinitomicaceae bacterium | reverse complement strand
GCTGAAGTTTTCTTTGAAGAATTGTATAAAAAATCTGCTTACGCAGTCATTACAACGCATTATAGCAACATTAAACTTAAAGCAAATGCACTGAAAAACGCTGAAAATGGCTGTATGCTTTTTGATTCAGAAACGTTGAAGCCGAAATATGAATTTGCAATCGGTCAACCTGGAAGTTCGTTTACATTCGAAGTGGCCGAAATGAACGGAATAAAGACGGAGATCATTTCAACTGCAAAAGGTCTTTTAGATGAGAAAAAGGTGAAGTTGGATCGACTTTTAAATGATTTGCAAAAAGAAAAAAATTACTTCGAACGTTTATCCCGAGAACATCAAGATGCTCAAGCAACTGCTGAAGAAGCTCGTTTACGATTCAATGAGAAAAAGGAACACTACGAAAATCGTTTGAAATCGCAGCAGTCTTTGATTGAACAGAATAACAAGCAATTGGCAGCGGGAAAAAAAATGCTTCAGTTTATTGAAAAGTTCAATTTAAAGTTACGCAAGAAAGGAGCGAATGCAGAACTTCTGGAAGAAATTAAAAACTTCATGAAGCTTGAAAAATCCAAAACCGAAGTTAAAATTCAACAGCAAAAAGCGGAGAAACAAAGTCCAAAAGTAACCGTTGCAAAGCAAAAGAAACAAGAATCTCTAAATCAACATTTGATAAAAGTTGGCTCTTCTGTTCAGATATTGGGAACCAATCGAATTGGAATCGTAGATAAAATCAAAGAAAAACATTTGGAAGTGATTTTTGGCAATGCGCTTATTAAAGTTGAACGTGAAAAACTCCGATTTTTAAAGTAATTCGATGCGATAGGAATGTTCTTTTTCTTCATTTGGATTCAAAAAATGAAGTCCTTCTTTTTCGAGTAAATTTCCAGTTGAATCAATTCGATCAGCCCAACCCCACCAAGGTTCAATACAAAAGAAAGGTGCATCTGTTTTACTCCAAAAACCAATTGCATCGAGTTGATCGTAAGAAACTGCAACCACTCCTCCCCTATCCTTGTGTGCTAAAATTACCTTATTGAAAGGCGGTGTTCTAATAACAATTGCATCTTTTTCAACGAGCGAATAATCGAGTTGTAACTTATTATCAATAGTCAAATCAACTGTTTTCCCAGAATAGTAAGGACCTTCCAAAAGCCATTGCTTTGTTGAAAAAGCCCGTCCAAAATCCAAATAATAGTCAGTTAATTTTCCTTCAATCGCAAATCCTGGATGTCCACCAACTGAATAAGGTAATTTCACCTCTCCCCTATTTTCAATGCGGTATTTCACGAGTAATTCTGATTCAATCAACTGATATTCAACGTAAAAAATAAAATCGAACGGATATTCTTTTTTCGAGATTTCATCTGAATTCAGTCTAAAGACAACTTTCAAATCTGATTGTTCAATTAATTCAAATGTCCGATTTCGGGCGAATCCGTGTTGAGACATCGAATAAGGTTTACCCTCGTAGCGAAATTGATCGTTTTTCAATCTTCCTACAATTGGAAATAGATTTGGTGCTACGCGATTCCAAAATTGTTCATCTTTTTTCCAAAGGACATTTTCCCCATCAACCTTCGATAATTCGGCTAATTCGGCTCCATAAGGATTGATTTTGACTATAACTTTTTGATTTCGAATTTCAATCATAAATGCGAAAATAACTAGAATCTAGATTAAGCCAATTTTAAATTGTGATCATCTATTCAAAATAATACTCACGAACGGTCATGATACCAAAGAAAAACGTAAATTTGCGCCACTTTAATACAAACGTAAAATGAGTATAGCTTTAGGAAACCATATTTTGGTAGAGTTTATGAATTGTGAGCCGCACGTAATGAATGATGTTGCTGGAATTGAGCGGGATATGGTTGGTGCGGCGCAAAAAGCTGGTGCTACTGTTATCAATTCGACTTTTCATCACTTTTCTCCGTATGGCGTTTCAGGTGTTGTGGTTATCCAAGAGAGCCATTTGGCAATTCATACATGGCCGGAATATGGTTATGCCGCTGTTGATCTATTTACCTGTGGTGAAATGAATGCTTGGATTTCATTTGATCATTTAAAAGAATGTTTTGGAGCGAAATCCTACTCAGCCATTGAAATGAAGCGTGGTTCAGTTAACTTACTGACTAGGAATGATTTTGATATTTCAACAATGCGTCAAAAGGCTTCTGAATGGAGAAATCCTGAGTTTTTTACACGTAATGTTTGGTTTACCGACAAAGATGAAAATCAAGCACTTTCATTGCGATTTACAGGTGACGTGTTCTTTGATGTTCAATCACCATTTCAACGCGTACGTATTTTGGAATCCTACAAATACGGCAAAATGCTCGCATTGGACGATATGGTAATGACTACCGAAAATGATGAATTTCATTACCACGAAATGATTTCTCATCCTGCTCTTTTCACCTTGCCTTCAGCTAAAAATATTTTGGTTATCGGTGGTGGAGATGGTGGAACAGTTCGTGAGATTTTAAGACACGATCATGTTGAGAAAGTTACTATGGTTGAGATCGATGGTGCTGTAATTGACGCTTGCAAGGAATTTTTACCAAATATCGCTGCAGCGTTCGACAACCCAAAATTAGAATTGATTGTTGACGATGGAATTGCGTTTTTGAAGAATGCAAAACCAAATACATACGATATCATAATCGTTGATGGTTCAGATCCTGTTGGTCCTGCTGAAGGGTTATTCTCTGTGGAATTCTACACCAATTGTTATAATGCATTGAAGGATACTGGTGTATTAGTTGCCCAAGGAGAATCGCCGAAATTCAATGAAAAAGCATTTGCTGAATTGAATTTCACTTTACAGGATATTTTTGGAGTGGACAAAGCGCCCGTTTCGTTGTTTTTCGTTCCAACCTACCCTACTGGAATGTGGAGTTTTCAATATGGAATTAAAGGCGATTTAAATCCGAAGACTATTTCAAACAAAGCTGAAATATCTGATTTTGTAGGAAAGAAAGGATTAAGATATTACAATGAGGATATTCATTTTGCATCTTTCGCTACACCAAATTTCGTGAAAGAATTATTAAAAAAGTAAACTAATTAATCAGATATAATGCAAATTTCAACTAACAAGGTAGTTTCGTTAAAGTACAAGCTATCAAATGCTCAAAATCAAGAGCAGATCGAAGAAACAAACGAAACAAATCCGTTAGTTTTTTTATACGGTGTAGGAACAATGATTCCGGATTTTGAAGATAATTTATCAGGAAAAGTTACGGGCGACACGTTTGATTTTAAAATAGAGGCTGCAAATGCATACGGAAATCACGATGCACAGCACATTGCCATGATTCCAACAAATATCTTCCACGATGAAGATGGTAAATTTGATGATGTCATGTTTCAAGTAGGTTCTGTTGTTCCAATGAGTGATTCTGATGGAAATCATTTACGAGGCACAATTATGGAAGTTACTGAAGAAAATGTAAAAATGGACTTTAATCATCCTTTGGCAGGAACAGAT
>JBMLTP010000034.1:0-9414 GCA_049239885.1 Crocinitomicaceae bacterium | reverse complement strand
CCTTGATCATGGCTTGCGTTTCCATTGGCGTCATTCAATCTTTCTCCTACCAACTTCAAAAACAATCGAAACAAGAACAAAATGCATTTGCGAATTAAAAATTAGAATATGGTTATTGAACGCGTAATTATCTCAGGAGGAGGTACGGGAGGACACATTTTCCCGGCTATTGCGATAGCTGACGAAATCAAAAAAAGAAATCCCTTGGCTAAAGTATTGTTTGTAGGAGCAAAGGGAAAAATGGAAATGGAGAAAGTGCCACAAGCAGGTTACAAAATTGAAGGCCTTGAGATTGCAGGTTTCCAACGAAAATTCACCTTTTCCAATTTTTTATTACCAATTAAAATTGCAAAGAGCTTGTTGAAAGCTAGAAGAATTATAAAGAAATTTAAGCCAGATTTGGTAATCGGTGTAGGAGGATATGCAAGTGGCCCAACTTTAAAAATGGCTCAATTTATTGGAATTCCAACTGTCATTCAAGAGCAAAATTCTTTCCCAGGCAAGACCAATCAGATATTAGCAAAGAAAACGGAATGCATATGTACGGCGTACGAGGGTATGGAAAAGTATTTCCCGAAAACGCGTGTTGTTCTAACAGGAAATCCTGTTCGTAAAGAATTGAGTGGGAAAACAAATTGTGATAGACAAGAAGCCAAGCAAATGTTTAATTTGAATCCTGAATTGCCAACGATATTGGTCATAGGGGGAAGTCTCGGAGCAAAAACCTTGAATCGTTCCATGTTGCATGGAGTTGAAGAATTTAATGCTCAAGGAGTTCAGCTTTTATGGCAATGTGGAAAAAATTACTTTGAGCGTTTGCAGGATGAATTAATCGTAAAAGATAAAACGAACATTCATTTGCATCAATTTATTTCTCGTATGGATTGCGCATATGCAGCAGCGGATGTGATTATCTCAAGAGCAGGAGCAATTTCTGTTTCCGAGTTAAGCATCGTTGGAAAGCCGGTTATTTTGGTTCCTTCACCAAATGTTTCTGAAGATCACCAAACAAAAAATGCGATGGCACTGGTGGAGAAAAACGCCGCATTGCTGGTTCGTGACACTGATGCTCGAGATGATTTGGTTGAAGAAGCACTTAAATTAATTAAAGATAATGTCCGATGCCAACAATTCTCTGCAGCAATTAAGAAATTAGAAAAACCAAATGCGGTTGGTGAAATTGTCGATATGTGCGAAAAAATATTAGATGAGTAAAACAAGTATTTCGGGACAATACAAGAATGTTTATTTCATTGGAATCGGTGGAATAGGAATGTCTGCGCTTGCCCGTTATTTCAATTATCATGGAGTAAAAGTGGGGGGGTATGACAAAACACCGAGTTCATTAACCGAAAAACTTATTGAAGAAGGTTGTGAAATCCATTTTGAAGATTTAGGTGATAAAATTCCGAAGACCTTCAAAAACATGGAAAAAACATTGGTGATTTATACCCCTGCAATTCCGAAAACACTTAAAGAATATAACTATTTCGTTCAAAACAATTTCAAGGTTTTAAAACGAGCTGAAGTATTGGGACTTCTAACAAGACAATCTAAAGGACTATGCGTTGCTGGAACCCACGGTAAGACAACAACAAGTTCAATTCTCGCTCACATTTTAAATCAATCTTCTTGGAAGTGTAATGCTTTTTTAGGTGGGATAGCGACCAACTTTAATTCCAATTTGGTTCTTTCGGAAACCAGTGAGTATACAGTTATTGAAGCCGATGAATTTGATCGATCTTTTTTGCATCTTTCCCCTTTTGCGAGCATTGTCACGGCTGTTGATCCAGATCATTTGGATATTTATGGAAATGAAGACCAATTCAAAGAAGGATTTCGGCAGTATGCCATGAAAACAGAGATGCAAGGATTTTTGATACAAAAAGAGGGATTGTCTCTAAACACACTATCGAAAAGTTATACATACGCTTTAAACTCACCTTCGGCTAATTATTCTCTGCAGAATTTATCTTGGGCTGATGGATTTTTGTTTGGAGATGTGCGACTTAGAAATGGATTTTGGCCACGAGTTAAATTTGGTATACCAGGAATACATAATGCTGAAAATGCGCTTGCTTGTATTGCTTTATTAAATGAAATGGGAATGGATGAGCAAACCATTCGCAAAGGAATTGAGACATTCGAAGGGGTTAAACGAAGATTTGAATATTGTGTAAGAACTGAAAAACTAGTTTACATCGACGATTATGCGCACCATCCCGAAGAAATCAAAGTATTAATCGATTCCATAAAAATGTTTTATCCCAATCAAAAAATAATTGGGATTTTCCAACCTCATTTATTCACTCGAACACGTGATTTTGCAGAAGGATTCGCAAAGGAATTATCTCGTTTAGACGAACTTGTATTAATGCCGATTTATCCAGCAAGAGAAGAACCAATTCACGGAATTACAAGCGATTGGCTGTTGCAAAAGATTAAATGCGATAAAAAATACCTAAAATCACCATCGGAAGTTCTTCAGCATTTCTCCAAGTTTAAAAAAGGAATCGTATTAACTATTGGAGCAGGAGATATTGACCGAATTGTTCAACCTCTTACTGAAATTTTAAACTCGAATCTCGATGATTAAGAAATGGCTCAAACTTGTTTTTTGGATATTAATCTTGGGAGGAACAATTACTGTATTTGTATTTGCAAATATGGAAGAAAACAAAAAAATTATTGATTCACCTGATATTTCGATTCATGTAGATGGGGAAACGTTTTTAACAGAATCAGAACTTTTGACACGCTTGAAAAATGTTGGATTACTTACTAAAAAACAAAAAAATAATCAACTTAACATTCGTAAAATAGAACGCAAAATCGCTTCAATGGAGGAAGTGAAAGAGGTCGATGTTTTCAGAGAAATTGGAAAAACATGGAATATTAGTGTTGTTTTGAGAAAACCAATTGCACGAATTTTTAACACAAGCAATCAAACTTTTTACATGGATGAGGATGGTTTTTTAATGCATAGATCCGTAAATCATACAGCTCGCGTAATCGTTTTTTCTGGCTTTTTACACGATCGCTTTTTGAAAGGTTCATTCACCGATTTTATTAACAATGATTCCTTGAAAAGTATTAAAAAATTGGACGATGTCTTTCGAATTTCAAATTATGTTTGTAATCATCCATTAATGTATAAATTAATCGGTCAAGTTTACCTCGAAAGAGATGGTGATTTTGTTCTGATTCCATTAGTAGGAGACCAAAAAATTGTTTTCGGGACGGCCAATACCGATGAAGAGGTTGCTGAAAAATTTAGTCGATTGACAACATTTTATAAAGAAGCAATTTCATTTGAAGGTTGGAATAAGTATAGTGAAATAAGTGTCAAGTATGATGGACAAATCGTATGTAGAAAAAGAAGTTAGGACTATCAAGAAAACCAAAATAGTGGTTGGTCTTGACATTGGTACTACAAAAATTGCCTGTTTTGTTGGTCGTCGCAATGAGCACAATAAAATTGAAATTATTTCAATGGGTAAAAGTGAGTCGTTGGGCGTTATGCGGGGTGTTGTTTCGAACATTGAAAAAACAATTCAATCCATAAGTGCGGCTGTTCAAGAAACGAAAAACACAACTGAGGGAGATTTATCAATTCGAAATGTAAATGTTGGCATTGCAGGGCAGCACATCAAAAGCCTTCAGCATCGCGGCATGTACACACGACGTAACAAAAACGGGGAAATTTCACAAGCTGATATCAATGCTTTCGTAGATGACATGTACAACATGGTGATGACCCCAGGTGAGGAAATCATTACCGTGATACCACAAGAATACATAGTTGACGGTGAACGAGAAATCAAGGATCCGATAGGAATGGCCGGAGTTAGATTGGAAGCGAACTTTCATGTCATAACAGGACAAGTCACCAATGTATTGAATATTAAGAAATGTGTTGATCGTTCTGGATTAAATGTGCGAGAAATTATTTTAGAACCAATAGCATCAGCCGATGCCGTTCTAAGCGACGAGGAAAAAGAAGCAGGGGTTGTTCTTGTGGATATCGGTGGAGGAACCACGGATGTTGCAATTTTTCAAGATGGTATTATTAGACATACCGCTGTAATTCCTTTTGGTGGTAATGTAATTACACAAGACATTCGTGAAGGTTGTCAAATTTTACCACGTCACGCCGAAGCATTAAAAGTAAGATTTGGAAGCGCACTTGCCTCTGAAAGTAAAACAAATGAAGTGGTGTGTATTCCTGGTTTGCGTGGTCGTGATCCGAAGGAAATTACCCTACACAATTTAGCGAGTATTATCCAAGCTCGAATGGAAGAGATTATCGAATTGGTAAATTATGAAATAAAGAATTCAGGATATGCCAAAAAATTGATCGGTGGAATTGTAGTTACAGGAGGAGGATCGCAGCTAAAACATTTAACACAACTATTTGAGTATTTAACTGGAATGGATACGCGAATAGGGTATCCAACAGAACATCTTGCGAATACAAACAATCTAGAAGATTTGGCAAGTCCAATGTATGCCACTGGTATAGGATTGGTATTAAATGGTTTTCAAACTATGGATCGACTTTCAATGGAAAGTGGCGAGTTGAAACAAGAAAATGAAAAAGAGCAAGAAAAACCGAAAGATCTTCCGCCAACTCATTCAGATCCAAATAAAAGAGGTAAATTCTTTGATAAAATTTTAAAGAAAACAAGGGATTTCTTTGATGATAATGACGAAAACGACGATAAACAATAAAACATAAATTTAAATTAAAGAATATGGAATTTGATATCCCAAGAGAAACAAGCTCAATAATTAAAGTTATTGGTGTTGGCGGTGGCGGAAGCAACGCTGTAAATCATATGTATAATCAGGGAATTGTAGGTGTTGACTTTATAGTTTGTAACACGGACCGGCAAGCATTAGATATTTCTCCAGTGCCACACAAAGTTCAATTAGGACCTGCATTGACAGAAGGACGAGGAGCTGGAATGCTTCCTGAAGTTGGTATGCAAGCAGCCATTGAGAATATCGAAGAAATAAGAGAATTACTTTCTAAGAATACAAAAATGGTTTTTGTAACTGCCGGAATGGGCGGTGGAACAGGAACTGGCGCTGCACCTGTAATTGCACAGGTTGCAAAAGATTTAGGGATTTTAACTGTTGGTATTGTAACTGTTCCTTTCAATTTTGAAGGAAGAAAAAGAAGACAGCAAGCAGAAGAAGGTTTGGATAGAATGCGTCAAAACGTTGATACACTTTTGATCATTAATAATGAGCGTTTACGTGAGTTTGGCAAGAATATGTCATTAACTGACGCTTTCACGCATGCTGATAATATCCTGACTGTTGCAGCAAAAGGAATTGCAGAAGTGATTTCAGTAACGGGAATTATCAATGTCGACTTCAACGATGTCAATACCGTACTAAGAAATAGTGGTCAAGCCATTATGGGAAGTGCAATTGCCGAAGGAGATGACCGAGCATTGGTTGCAGTTAAAAGCGCGTTGACTTCACCATTATTAAATGACAATGACATCAACGGGGCAAGATACGTTCTATTGAACATCACTTACGGTAGCAAGGAAGTGATGATGGATGAAATCACAGAAATTACAGATTACATTCAAGATGCTGCAGGTGCAACGGCTGATGTTATTTGGGGGCACGGTTTTGATGCTTCACTTGGAGAGAAATTGAGCATAACACTTATTGCGACTGGTTTTAGCTCGACTCCAATTACAGGTTTTGAAAAAGCACCAGAAAGAACAATCGTTTCTTTGGAAGAAGACAACAAAAAGGAAATTACTGCTCCACTTGTTTCTCCTTTCGAACAAGCAAAAGAAATTCAACCAACAGTACAAGAACAGTTAACACAAGAACCTTTCTTAAAAACTGAATCTGTTGAAAATGTTATTCCGACAGGAACATTTACTCCAATTGTCGAGGAAAAAAAATCATTTGACTTATTTGATACAACAAGCACTGTTAACGAAGAGACAACCGCAGAGTTTAATAATAACTTGGATCAAATAACAAACGAAACTATCTCAACTGAGACCATTGAAAACTCCTTTTTAGAAGAACCTGTTTCATATGTTTCTCTTGAAGAAACTAGTACAGAGGCATCCTTAAACTCGTTACAAGAAGAGCCAGTTACAGAGGCAAAACCAGAATTCACTTGGGATGTTATTGATTCCACCATTGAAAATGAAAAAGTAGAGGAAATCAAAAGTGACGTTCGTCCGTTTACATTGTTCGATAACCCTGTAACTCCTGAAGCAAAAGTAGAGGTTGTTCGCCACATGCTTGAGGATGATACGAACGAAAAACTGAGCTTTGAACAAACAAAGAAAGTTCTTTCTCCTGAAGAGCAACAACGTAAAGCTCAAGAGCGTGTTTCAAAAATTCAAGAATATACTGCAAAGCTGAAAAAAGCGGAAGGAATTGCAGAATTTGAAAATGAACCGGCTTTTGTTAGAAGAAATATTAACCTAAATAATTCTGCTCCTAGTTCAGAGGAATCGTTTTCTCGCTTTGGTCTTTCCTCAGATAGCGAAGGTAAAACTGGATTAAGAAATAATAATTTTCTTCACGATAACGTTGACTAATGAGTTTTACAGCCAAAATAAATGATGCGATAAAGCAAGCAATGCTCGCAAAAGAAAAAGAGCGATTGGCAGCTTTGCGCGATATCAAATCAAAGCTACTTTTGGAAGCTACATCTGGCGCAGGTGGTGAAGTAAGTGATGAAGCAGCTATGAAAATCTGTATGAAACTTCACAAGCAACGTATAGAGACCTATGAGCTTTATAATGCGCAAGGAAGACAAGATTTAGCGGAAGAGGAATTATTTCAAGCGAAAGTGATTGAAGAATATTTGCCAAAAATGTTAACTGAAGATGAAATACGTTCAGAGGTCATTAAAGCAATTTCAGAAACTGGAGCTTCGGGTCCTCAAGAAATGGGAAAAGTTATGGTTGTTCTAACAAGTAGATTAGCGGGTAAAGCCGACGGGAAAATTATTTCAACCCTTGTTAAAGAAGAATTAAATAAGTAACAAACAACAATCCAAATAGAGAGGTTATCATTTAATGGTAACCTCTTTTTATTTTACATTTGTTGAAAAAATGCTCTATGTCACTTCATGAAGAATTAGCCAAGGTAATTCGCGATTATAATTTAAAAGGATGGTCACCGGCAACATCCACTAATTATTCATTTAAAGATGAACTAAATCAAATTTGGGTTTCAAGATCTGGGGTAGATAAAAGCGAATTCAAAAGTGATGACTTCATCAAAATAAATTCGAGAGGTGAAGCAATTGAAGAATTCTTCAATATTAAGCCATCAGCGGAAACGTTAATTCATTGTTTTATTTACCAAATGTTTCCTGAAACGAAGGTGATTTTGCACAGTCACGGAGTTAATCCAGTCATAATCTCTACGATTGAAAAGTCTGAAGTCTCCTTTGAAGGATTTGAGATACAGAAAGGGTTTGAAGGGCAACAAACTCACTTAAACAAAATAAAGATACCAATTTTTGAAAATTCGCAAGAAATGACATTTTTCGAAAAAGAACTTGTATACAAACAATCACAATTATCCAATCATTGTTTTATTATTCGTAAACACGGAACCTATGCATGGGGTAAAACTTTATTTGATGCAAAACGCCATTTGGAGACCTTGGATTATCTTTGTGAGTGTAAATTGAAAATGATTAAATAATTCGATATGGCTATTTTATCAATCCCGGATAATAACAAAACAGTTACAGATCCCTCAGAAATAAAAGAATTTTTCACTAGTCGCGGTATTTTCTTCGATCAATGGCATTGCGACGTTGAATTTGAAGATTCAGCAACTCAAGAAGAAATTTTAGAGGCCTACTCAAAGGATTTAAATCCTTTCATGAAAAATGGAGGGTATCTCACAGCAGATGTAATTTCAATAAATGCCTTGACGGAAAACTATGAAGCAATTCGAAATAAATTTCTTTCCGAGCATATTCATACAGAAGATGAAATACGTTTTTTTGTTGATGGGAAAGGATTATTTTGGTTTAACCTAGAAAATGAACCTGTTTTCAATTTACTTTGTGAACGAGGCGACTTAATCAGCGTACCTGCAGGCACGAAACATTGGTTTGATGCTGGAGAATCGAATCCGTTTGTCAAAGCAATTCGCATTTTTATCGATATGAGTGGTTGGGTTCCTCTTTATACAGATTCTGGAATGGAACAAAAATTCAATGATTTTAAATTCCCTACTCGTGTCGGATAAAATAGAATATGTATTGACTGATATTGAGGGAACGACTACTTCAGTATCTTTTGTTTATGACGTTCTATTTCCCTACTTCCGAGATCATATTTGGGAGCTGAAGAATATGTCAGTCCTTAACTCAGTTGATGCTGCCTTTAATGAAACCAAAGAAATTGTTTTGGCTGAAGAAGGAATACAACTCGAGACTTCGGAGCAAATTATTCAAAAACTTGATTCTTGGTGTAAAGAAGATCGAAAAATTACACCGCTTAAAACGCTTCAGGGCATTCTATGGAAAATAGGTTATGAAACAGGTGAATTAAAAGGACACGTATATGAAGATGTTCCTATAACCTTGGAGAAATGGCATACATTGGGATTGAAGATGGGCGTATTTTCATCGGGTTCCGTTGAAGCTCAAAAGCTAATTTTTGGATACAGTGAAAAAGGCGATTTAACAACGTACTTTTCAAATTATTTCGATACAAAAACAGGAATGAAGCGAGAAAGCGAAACCTATGTGAAAATCGCTCAAGAATTGAAATTAGAACCAAGTACGATTTTATTTCTTTCGGACATCGTCCAAGAACTAGAAGCTGCGCATAAAGCTGGATTTCAAACCATACAGCTGGTAAGACCGGGCACTAAAAAAGAATGGGGAAATTCAGTAAGCGGGTTTGCAGAAATAATACTTGACTAAATCTATCCTTTATTGACTGGTTTTGGCTCCACAAAAATCTTAAATCGAAGTTTCTCCCTTCGCTTAGATGAATTGGTATTCAGAATAATGGAATGATCCTGATGATACAACTTACCATTTGTATCAAAAAAAACTTCTAATCGACCATCCTCACCCGGTTTAATAATGTCATTCGATAAAGTCACTTCAATACAAGAACATTGGACGTCAACAGAATAAATTTCTAGGGGTATTGAACCCGAATTTTTAAATTCAAAAACGAAATTTCGTTTGATTCCCTCCTGCGTTTTCGGGAATTTGACCACAGAATATTTAACGTTAAAAACCGCCTCTTGACAAAAGCCAAGGGCGGTTTTAAAAAATAGTATACTTAAAAGTAATTTTTTCAATTAGTTATTAGTTGGTGCACCTGAATTATTTACAGGCGTTCCAACTTCAGGAGCTGGACCTACTTCTCCTTTGATACGAAT
>JBMLTP010000033.1:0-8897 GCA_049239885.1 Crocinitomicaceae bacterium | reverse complement strand
GTTCAGTTTTTCTTTCCCGAAATGTAAGTTTGCTTTAACTTTTAGAACACAAAAAAATGTCAACAAAAAACGATCATTTAGACACCCTTCAACTTCACGCTGGACAAACAGCTAACCCAACCACTGGATCTCGAGCTTTGCCAATTCACCAAACATCTTGGTATGTTTTTAATGATGCTGAGCATTCAGCAAACCTATTTGGATTGAAGGAATTCGGAAATATTTACAATCGAATTATGAATCCAACAACGGATGTATTCGGAAAACGAATCGCGGCCTATAACAAAACTTTAGCATAACCTCAATAGCCCTAATCATTTGGGGGCTAAATTTAAAACCCGCAAAAAATGAGTGAACAAAAGGTAGTTTTCGAAGAATTTCAATTGGAAAGTGGCTTGATTTTGAGAAATGTCGAAGTAGCTTTTCATACTTTCGGCAATCCAAATTCAGAACAAAATAATGTAGTTTGGATCTGTCATGCGCTGACAGCCAATAGCAATCCATACGAATGGTGGCCAAACGTTTGTGGGGAGAATGGTTTTTTTAATGAAAAGGAACACTACATTGTGTGCGCCAATATTTTAGGTTCTTGCTATGGAACAACGGGACCATTATCCGAAGATGAAAATGGAGATAAGTACTTTGATTATTTTCCAATGATCACAACAAGAGATATGGCGAGATTGCATGAAAAACTTAGAGTACTCCTTAAGATTAATAAAATACACGTTTTAATCGGAGCTTCTTTAGGTGGTCAGCAAGCATTGGAATGGTCCATTGAAAACCCATCAGTTTTTGAAAATGTAATTCTTATTGCAACCAACGCAAAACATTCACCTTATGGAATTGCCTTCAATGAAAGTCAACGCTTGGCTATAAAAGCTGATTCAAGCTATGGTAAAAAGGATGAAAATGCGGGTGAAGCGGGTTTGGTGGCGGCACGGAGCATTGCTTTATTGAGCTACCGATCTTACAAAGGATATCTAATTACTCAAAAAGAAGAAAACGATGAGGTATTAATTAATTATAAGTCGAGTTCCTATCAAAAATATCAAGGAATGAAGCTTGCAAAAAGATTTAACGCCTATTCTTATGTCCTTCTTTCGCATGCAATGGATTCTCACAACGTGGGCAGGAAAAGAGATGGATTGGAAAAAGCACTTACCACAATTTCAGCTCGAACTCTGATAATCGGTATTGCATCAGACGTTTTATTTCCAATTGAAGAACAAAAACATTTATGGCTTCATATTCCAAATGCAAAGATAAAAACCATCGAATCGGATTTTGGCCATGATGGCTTTTTGATTGAACATGAATCATTGATCAAACAGTTTAAGAATTTCCTGAAACCACCATCAAAATCGGTTTTTAAAAATTCAAGTTTTAACGATATATTATTTACTGCTTAAAAAGAAAAAAATGTCACAGTTAAGAATCGGCCTATTTGGCTTTGGTTGCGTAGGAACAGGATTATACAAGGTTCTAAATGAAAATAAACAATTACAAGCTAGAATCGAAAAAATTGTCGTAAAAGACCCGACAAAATCACGCGAAAAAACTTCGGTGCCAATTTATTATGACGCGCATGAAATTTTAGATGATCCTGAAATTAATGTTGTTGTTGAATTAATCAACGATAGCAAGGAAGCCTATCAGATTGTAAAAACAGCACTTGAAAGACAAAAACATGTTGTAACGGCAAATAAAAAACTGATAGCAGAACGTTTGAGCGAACTTATCGAATTAGCAAAAAAAAATAATGTTTCGCTATTGTATGAAGGAGCAGTTGCCGGATCTATTCCTATCATTAGAAATCTGGAAGAATACTACAACAACGATACGTTGACTCAAATTGAAGGCATTGTTAACGGAACAACCAATTACATTTTGACTAAAGCAAATCAAGGAATAAACTATCCTGAAGCCTTAGCGGAAGCACAAGAGAAGGGTTTTGCAGAAGCCGACCCAACCTTGGATGTAGATGGATTTGATTCAAAATACAAGCTGGCGATTTTATTAAAACATGGCTTTGGAATTAATGTCCCACCAGATAATCTTCTGAACATTGGTATACGCAATTTAAAGCCTCAGGATGTTCAATATGCAAAGGAAAAAGGACTTCGAATAAAATTATTTGCCAATGCATCCAAGAATGAAAAAGGAATAAAAGCTTTTGTTGCACCGCATTTCATTAATCAAAAGCACTCAGCTTTTAATGTGGATGACGAATTCAATGCCGTCATAGTTCAGGCTGCCTATGCCGATAAGCAATTGTTTTATGGAAAAGGTGCTGGCAGTTTCCCAACAGCAAGTGCTGTATTATCTGATATTTCGGCGTTGCAATTCAATTATAAATATGAATATCGAAAATCGACTATTGAAACGATCAATCTTTTCAATGATTATGAGTTGCATGTTTATGTAAGTGCTTCTGAAAAAGCGATATTAGATCGTATCAAATTTGAAGAAATCGATGATCTATTTATCAGCAAAGGATATTGTTATCAAACAGGAAAAGTTCATTTTTCAGAAATCCAAAAAATCAATTGGAACGATCAAACAGATTTGTCTATCTTACTTTTTTCTGAAAACGCAAAATCAAAAATTGCCAATTCAAAAGAAGAGAATTTATAAAATATTCAATACAACTAATATGCAACAAGTTCTTCAATTAAACGAAAAAGTTATACGTTTGAATGCTTTTTCAACAGTATTATTAGCTTCGATAGCACTCATTTATGATAACATTTGGATTTTTGTTTTTCTATTATTCGATTTTTCGATTCGGGGATTTTCAAATAGAATTTCACCACTAAGTTTTTTATCAAAATGGATATCTAATTTGTTGCGTTTAACTTTTATTCCTGTTTATGCTCCTCCGAAAAAATTTGCTGCAAAAGTTGGTTTTATTTTTTCCGGAATAATTATTCTTCTCCAAATTAGTGAATTGAATGTTATTTATGTACTTGTTTGCACTCTTCTGATTGTTTGCGCTTTTTTGGAAGCTTTTCTAAAAATATGCGTAGGCTGTTATATATTCGATTGGATATTCGTTCCTCTGATAAACAAAAGAAACAAAGTTGAATGAAGATCAATTGGTCCAAACAAATTAAACTTCTTATGATAAACTTTTTGAATCGTGACTAAATTGTCATATTTTATTGATGACATGTCAGTATTTTTCTTCCTAAAAAATGACTTTGTGTCACTAATAATTCAATGTGTTTTTCGACAACTCGAGTGGCACATGAATTGACAAAAGGAAATTGTTTTAAATTGAAAATTTCAACAAAATGGGAAAAATAATAGGAATTGATTTAGGAACTACGAACTCATGTGTTTCCGTAATGGAAGGAAATGAGCCAGTGGTTATTACAAACTCAGAAGGTAAAAGAACAACTCCTTCAGTTGTAGCATTTATTGATGGTGGTGAACGTAAAGTTGGAGATCCTGCGAAACGCCAGGCAATTACCAACCCAACAAAAACGATTTACTCGATCAAACGATTTATGGGTACAAGCTTCGATGAATCCAAAAAGGAAGTTGAACGCGTACCTTACGAAGTTGTTAAAGGAGACAATAATACTCCTCGCGTTAAGATAGATGACAGACTTTATTCTCCACAAGAAATTTCAGCGATGATTCTTCAAAAAATGAAGAAAACTGCTGAGGATTACCTTGGACTAGAGGTTACTGAAGCAGTTGTTACTGTTCCTGCATATTTTAACGACGCTCAACGTCAAGCTACTAAAGAAGCAGGTGAAATTGCAGGTCTTACAATCAAAAGAATCATCAACGAGCCAACAGCAGCAGCACTTGCTTATGGATTGGATAAAAAAGGCATTGACCAAAAAATTGTAGTATTCGATTTTGGCGGAGGGACACATGATGTATCTGTGTTGGAATTGGGAGATGGTGTTTTTGAAGTTTTATCAACTGACGGTGACACACATCTAGGTGGTGATGACGTGGATGATGCTATAATCAACTGGTTAGCACAAGAATTTAAAAATGACGAGGGAATTGATTTACGTCAAGACCCAATGGCCTTACAACGCTTAAAAGAGTCTGCTGAAAAAGCTAAAATCGAGCTTTCATCTACGACATCTTCTGAAATCAATTTGCCATACATTATGCCAGTAAATGGTATTCCAAAACACTTGGTAAGAACGTTACAACGTTCAAAATTTGAGCAATTGATCTCAGAAATAGTGGAAAGAACAATCGCTCCATGCCGCTCAGCCTTGAAAAATGCGGGACTTTCTCCAAGTGATATCAACGAAGTAATCTTAGTTGGCGGATCTACGCGTATTCCAATTATTCAAGAAGCAGTTGAACGTTTCTTCGGAAAGGCTCCTTCAAAAGGTGTTAACCCAGATGAAGTTGTAGCCGTTGGTGCAGCGATTCAAGGTGGTGTTTTAACAGGAGAAGTGAAAGATGTATTGCTTTTGGACGTAATTCCACTTTCATTGGGAATTGAAACTATGGGTGGTGTATTCACGAAATTAATCGATGCGAATACAACTATTCCAACAAAGAAATCTGAAACGTTCTCGACAGCTTCGGATAATCAACCAAGCGTAGACATTCACGTGCTTCAAGGTGAGCGTTCAATGGCTTCAGACAACAAAACATTGGGTCGCTTCCAATTGTCAGACATTCCACCAGCTCCACGTGGTGTTCCACAAATTGAGGTAACGTTTGACATCGATGCAAATGGAATCATGAATATTTCGGCCAAAGACAAGGGAACAGGCAAGCAACAATCAATCAAAATAGAGGCGTCATCTGGTCTTTCTGATGAAGAAATCCAACGTATGAAAGCGGAAGCTGAAGCTAACGCAGAAGCCGACAACAAGAAACGTGAAGAAATCGAGTTGATTAATAAAGCTGATTCTACAATTTTTCAAACAGAACGACAACTAAAAGAATACGGAGACAAAATCCCAGCAGACAAAAAACAACCAATCGAAGATGCGTTGGCAGAATTGAAAAAAGAATTCGATTCTCGAAACATCGAAAATCTTCAAGCTGCAATGGATAAATTGAATAACGTATTCCAAGCTGCCTCGCAAGAAATGTACAATGCCGCGAACGCTCAAGGAGCCGAAAACGCAGGCGGTGCAGATCAAAGTCAAGGTGGTGGAAACGCTGAAGATGAAGTAACAGATGTTGACTTTGAAGAAGTAAAAGACAAGTAATCCATAAAAAACTTCAAAATATCGAAAGACACTTGTATTTTTGCAAGTGTCTTTTTGTTTTTATGCTCTACTCAAAAAAAATTCATCATCCGAAAAGTAATCAGTGGGTAGTCTTCATTCACGGAGCCGGAGGAAGTTCAGCAATTTGGCACAAGCAAATCAAACCTTTTTCTAACCTTTATAATATCTTATTGGTCGACTTACGAGGTCATGGAAAATCAAAATTGAAAAGTGAAAAAACTGATTATTCATTCGAAGTAATTTCAAAAGATGTTGTTGAAGTATTGAAAATGCATCAAATTCAACAGGCACATTTAGTTGGTGTTTCAATGGGCTCAATTGTGATAAAACAGATTTATAACACAAATCCGGAGTTGGTAAAATCAATGATTTTTGCAGGTGCGGTGACAAAACTAAACATCAAATCTCGCTTTTTACTTCGGCTAGGTCGTGTATTGAATCGATTCCTTCCTTACATGACGTTGTACCGCCTTTTCGCTCGAATAATGATGCCAAAGAAAAATCACGAGCAATCCCGTAAAATGTTTATTCAAGAAGCTAAAAAACTGATGGATAAGGAATTTAAGCGTTGGTTTAAATTAACCGCAAGGTTAACGGCTTATCTACATCTTCTTGAGAAAAAACAATACAACATTCCTCAGTTGTACATTATGGGGAGTGAAGATCACCTATTCTTAAATCCTGTGTTGGAACTTACAAGAGAAAATAAATATTCAACTGTTTCCATTGTTGAGAATTGCGGACACGTCGTCAATATTGAAGACGCAGATCGTTTCAACTCACTTTCAATTGAGTTTATTGAGCGAATTAAAGGAGAATAGCGAAGTTCTTATAAATTTTTCAGCGTGTAATCCAACATCATTTGAAAGAGGTGATTGCGCGTATTCCCTCCATAAATTCCGTGATTCTTATTCGGATAAATGAACAAATCAAATTGCTTATTGGCATTAACGAGAGCAGTTACCATTTCCATCGAATTTTGATAATGAACATTGTCATCGGCTGAACCATGAATTAGTAGGTATTTACCTTTTATTTTACTCACAAAGTTGATCGGAGAATTACGATCATACCCTTCTTCATTTTCCTTTGGCGTTCGCATGAAACGCTCCGTGTAGATGTTGTCGTAATATCTCCAATTTGTAACAGGTGCAACTGCAATTGCCATTTTGAATACATCAGCGCCTTTGGTAATTGCCAAGGAAGCCATAAAACCACCGTAACTCCAACCCATAATACCTATGCGATTTGGATCAACGTATGTTAGTTTTTGAAGTTCTTTAGCCGAATTAATCACATCTTCGATTTCTAATTTCCCAAGTTGCAAGTATGTCGACTTTTTGAAATCGGCACCACGATACATGGTACCACGAGGATCAACTGAAAAAACAATGTATCCTTTTTGCGCTAAAAGTTGGTGATACATATAATCCGAACCATCCCAAGAATCAAGTACTTCGTTGTGACCGGGACCGCCGTAAACTGTCATGTAAACAGGGTATTTTTTCGTTGGATCAAAATTCACTGGTTTAATCATCCAAGCATTCAACTTAATACCATTTGCATCAATGGTCATTATTTCTTTTTTTGAAATTGGATACGATTTGATTTTATTCGTTAAACTTTCGTTGGATTCTAGAATTCTCAGAACCGAGCCATCATTTTTGCACAAACTATAAATCGGTGGTTGATTGGAATTAGAATAAGTCAAAATGAAATATTTCATTCCTTTGAGAAATTCCGCTTCGTTATATCCCGATTCTTTCGAAAGTTCCTTTTTATCAGTTCCGTCTAATCGAATGGAGTAAACAGATTTCTTGGTTGCTCCTGGCTCAGCAGAGGTGTAATAAATCACATTCGTATTTTCATCAATTCCGAGAAAATCAATTACATCCCAATTTCCTTTTGTAATTTGTGTTGATGTACCATCAAATCCAAGTTTATAAATGTGGTTATAGCCGTCTTGTTCGCTTGCACGAAGAATCGTTTTTCCATCTTTTAAAATAAGAAGGTTGTTATCGACATCAATATATGTTTTTGACTTTTCCTGATAAAATAATTTATAACTAGACTTGGATGAGGTAAAATCATAAAGGTGATAATTCAATTCACTCTGATGGCGATTCATTGTTTGTAAAATCAACTGATTGGAAGTCGAAGACCAATTCAAACGTGGAATGTATTCATATGAAACCATGGGTAAATTGGAAATTTTTCCCGATTTTACATTCACCACATGAGCAGTCACTTTACTATTGTCCTCTCCTGCTTTTGGGTATTTAAATTTGTAATCATCAGGATAAAGCTGTCCATACATCGCCATTGAAAATTCCTTCACTTCTTTTTCGTCAAAGCGAAGAAAAGCGATCATCTTGCTGTCAGGTGACCAACCGTAAGCCTTGGTAATTGAGAATTCTTCCTCATATACCCAATCGGTAGTTCCGTTTATAATTTTATTTCGCTTGCCATCTTTTGTCAATTTCGATACTTTTCCAGACTCCAAGTTTTTAACAAACAAATCATTCCCGTGAATGTAGGAAACCATTTTTCCATCCGGAGAATACTCAGCTAAAGTTTGCGGTTGATTTGCCTCATCCAACGGCTGTAGTTTCTTTGTTTTTAAATCAAATAAGAAATAAAATGCCTGAAAACTTCTTCTATAGATGGATTCCATATTTGTTAGAAGTAAAATTTTAGTTTCATCCGAATTAAATTCGTAATCATCGTAAGAAATTTGAGTACCGTTATATGACATCAATCTTCCGTCCATCAATAACTCACCTTTATCATTTGGATCAGAAATCTTATACTTATAAATTGATAAATCCGCCGTAGCTCTGGTATAATGCTCACCGTCGTTCATCGATTTAAAACCATCTATCCCTTTTGGATAGAATTCGTAGTTTTTCCAAATTTTTTCTACTGTGATTTCCTGTGACCAAGAAACGAACTGAACTGCAAGAAATAAAAATAAAATCAACTTCATAATCAAAATTTGAATGCCTAAATTAGTAATTCTAATGTTACTTTAAAGAGTTGCATTTGAATTTTCAACAAGCAGACAACATAATTATTTTATTCAGTTAATAATTTGATAATATTTTCGGGAAAATTTACATTAACTTTGTAATAGTTTTCAAGTGATCTCCTAGAGGCTAACGTTGCCAAAACCATTTGAAAGCCCGAAACGTCAATTGTAATTTCACCTTAAAACTATATTTATGAAAAGAATTTTATTCTCTTTAACGCTTTTTACCTCATTATTCGCGGGAGCTCAGGATTGCGCCAAGATTTTTATTTCCGAATATGTTGAAGGTTGGTCAAATAATAAAGCCCTTGAGATTTACAACCCTACTTCAGCACCAATTGATCTAAGTCAATATTTTGTAGCGCGTTATTCCAACGGTTCAACAACTGCAACAGTAGCCAACTCAGTTCAATTATCCGGAACAATTGCGCCTTATGATGTGCATGTAGCTGTTTTAGATAAAAGAGATCCAAACGGAACAGGTCAAGAAGCACCAATTTGGGACTCATTAAATGTGAAAGGAGATGGTTTTTACAGCCCGGTTTACAATACAAGCAATGCTTTTTATTGGAATGGAAATGATGCAGTCGTGCTTGCTAAAGGAACTCTTCCCGCTGATCCTGCTACATTAATTAACGCTACAA
>JBMLTP010000032.1:9150-10832 GCA_049239885.1 Crocinitomicaceae bacterium | reverse complement strand
AGAAAGATTAATCAAAATCACTCCAACTTCTCCTCGATAATCAGCGTCAATTGTTCCCGGACTGTTCAACACGGTAATTCCTCTTTTAAGCGCTAGGCCACTTCTTGGACGAACCTGACATTCCATACCATTTTGCATTTCCAAAAAAAGACCAGTTTTCACCAAAGCTCTTCCGAATGGCGGGATTAAAATTGGTTCTTCCAAATTTGCCCGAACATCCATACCTGCTGAACCATTCGTTTCATATCGGGGTAAAGGATTCTTGGATTTATTGGTGATTTTAACAGACATGTCTTTAGTTTGATAATCAAAATTACAAAATTCGATAGGGGTTTACCCCCTGCTGTAAAGGATTAATCAACAATTCAATTAACATATCTTTGATTTATTCTTTGTTGAAAACTACTAAAAGCTTAAAATAAATGAGGCTCTAAAAAAGTTTATTTTTGTTTTCATGACACCAAAGGGGAAACTAATAATTATAGGGGGGGCCGTAGATAAGGGCAGTTTTACGGAAAGTAGTTTTGAGGATCAAGTTGAGAAAAACCTCAATTTCTTTGAAAAAGGAATACTTCGAAGAATAATCGAAGAATCTAAAAAAGGCACAGATTCTCGCATTGAAATCATTCCTACTGCTTCAAAAATTCCAGACGTCGTTGGCCAAGAATATGCGAGAGCATTTAGCTTTTTAGGTGCTGACAATGTGGGTGTTCTTAAAATTGAAAAACGTGAAACGGCGCTTGCGGAAGAAACGTTGGAGCGGGTTAATGCAGCTGATGTAATCTTTTTTACCGGAGGAGACCAACTTCGATTGACTTCAATTATTGGAGGAACTCCGATTCATGATGCGGTGATGCACAAATATCAAGAAGAAGATTTTATTTATGTCGGAACCTCAGCTGGAGCGCATAGTGCATCCAAAAGCATGATTTATCAAGGATCTAGTCAAGAGGCTCTTCTCAAAGGTGAAATTAAAATAACAAGTGGGCTAGGATTAATTGACTACGTAATTATTGATACACATTTTGTTCAGCGAGGACGAATTGGACGTTTATTTCAAGCCGTTGTTAGTAATCCAAAAACACTTGGAATTGGCCTTGGTGAAGACACTGGATTGCTAGTTAAGCAAGGAAATCAAATGGAAGCGCTCGGTTCTGGCCTTGTTATTTTGGTAGATGGAAGAAATGTTTCAGACACTAATATTACAGATGTTTCTCTTGGGGAACCAATCTCCATTCAAAATATGGTTGTGCATGTAATGAGTGAGGGTGATCATTATTTGTTGAACGAGCACAAAATGACTATTCACAACAAGGTATCAGCTAAATAGACTGTAAAATGAAATTATTGATTCACGGAGGATTTTTCAGCGAATTCTCACAATCAGCTGAGACAAAGTTAGCTAAACAAGCAGCAATGGAACGAATAGCTAAAAGTTCTTATGAGTTTCTTAAAGCTCACTCAGCTCTGGAAACAGTTGTATTCGCGGTGGAGCAACTTGAAAACGACCCTTTATTTAATGCCGGAATCGGTTCACAAATCCAAAGTGACGGTGTCATTCGTATGAGTGCCTCTTTGATGGATGGGAATACTAAAAAATTTAGTGGTGTTATTAATGTTCAACAGGTGAAAAATCCCATTCGAATAGCGGAGAATTTAATGGGTGTTGATGATCGTGTTCT
>JBMLTP010000032.1:0-9140 GCA_049239885.1 Crocinitomicaceae bacterium | reverse complement strand
AAAAAAACGGATACCAGGTAATTTCAACGGAAATACCTGAGCGTCGAGCTGAATATGAAGCTAAATTGGCATCTCATGGCACTGGCACAGTTGGTTGTGTTGCTTTGGACGGCAATGGAAAATTAGCTGCTGCTACTTCAACAGGTGGAAAAGGATTTGAAATTCCAGGTCGAATTTCCGATTCAGCTACCGTTGCGGGTAACTATGCAAATGCAGATTGTGCGGTTAGTTGCACGGGAGTTGGCGAGGATATTGTAAGCGGAGCAGTCGCCTCAAAAATTGTAACGCGCGTATCAGATGGTTTTTCAATTGACAAAGCATTTAATAAAACGTTTGATGAATTGAAGGAATTTGATGGTTTCGCAGGAGCAATAGGCTTGGATAAAGTTGGAAACATTTACTGGCAAGAATCACATCCGAAAATTGTTTTCGCCGCATACGATGGTGACTCCTTTACCGTTTTCCAGTAATTCTGCTATTTCCTGATTATATGTTTTAGGGTTGAATCAATTGTTTTATGTTGAAAATTGAATCCTGCTTGAAGAATCTTCTGATTAGAAACCTTTGTCCCTCCAACTAACATAATTGCTCGTTCACCAAGCAAAAAATAAAGTAATTTCTCAGGGATATTAGGCATAAAAAATGGTCTTCGAAGCGCTTTAGCCAAGGCGTGAGAGAAATCTTTGTTTGATGTGCAAGCTGCAAAGGAGTTATAGGAACCTTCCCATTTGTATTGAATAGCCAAAGAGAATAAACGGCATAAATCGTCGAGATGAATCCAAGGCATGTGTTGTTTACCCGAACCAAGCGCCGAACCTAGACCAAATTTGAACGGGAGAATCACTTTTTTCAACATTCCTCCATGCTTGGCAAGAACTACTCCACTTCGAATTTTAGCTACGGGACAAATGTCTGAAAATTTATCGCTAGCATCTTCCCATTGTTTAACAATTTGAGAAAGAAAATCATCTCCAAATGGATCTGTTTCTGAATGAACTTTATCTGTTTCTGGTCCGTAACAATTGATTCCGGAAGCTGAAACGTAATATTCTAGGTTTGGCATTTGAGAAGCTAAAATCCTGAGAAAATTAGTGGTTTTAACACGTGAATCAATCAACTCCTTTTTTCGTGATTCTGTCCATCTCTTTTCCGCGATGTTCGCTCCCAACAAATTGATAATTACGTTAACCTTCGATAAATTTTTTGAATCGATTGTTTGAAGTTCTGGATTCCAATGAATGTAACCTCTTCGACTCGTTTTTTTTCGAGATAATTTGTAGACACGGAATCCACGTTCCTTTAATACAGAACTTAATTTACGTCCGACTAATCCGGTACCTCCGGCAATTAATACGGTTTTATACATGAGTAGGTTGGTTTGATAAGTAGAATACAAAGAAAAGAAAAAAGTTCAAATGATTTGCTCTTTTGTTTTTCACTTAGACAATATAAAAATTAAATTTTTTTAAAGATTATGTTATAAACTAAGATGAACTGCGTTAAGTAGATCGATCCAACAATTTTCATTTAAAATTTATTGCCTAAAAGGGTAACGACTCTTTTATTGTTCAAAAACGCAGCAAGATTTTTAAACTATTTTGCTACGAATCCACTATGGATTTTAAAAAAGTAACCAATAAACCCAAATAAATGAATCAAAAACCAATTAAGCCTATTAAAGGCACCGAGCAAATCTTCAAGATTTCTCACAGACGAATCGAGACTGGCGAATCGTTAACTAACAAAACCGGTAAGACTTACAAGCTTGAAGAGAATCTGGAAATTACGAGAATCAACTACCAGAAAATCATCGACTCACTACCCGCCCAACCAGGAATACTCATCTTAACGGGCCACTACAAAAACGGAAAACGAACACTTGAAATAATAAAAACCAACGAAAGTATCCGCGCCTCTTTTTCTAGACTAAGTAACAAAAATCGATTCCACAGTTTACTTACTTACATAAAGGAAGATCTTTTTGACCACTTACAGATTCAACTTGCTCAGGCAAGTTGAATCTCAATTAATATTAAAATTCACCATGATAAAATCTGAAGCCACCCTATTGAATGCAATTCCCACAGGAGTTGATTTGACGGATTATTTTGACACGTTAACTGTTTTCGAAAAAAGAGAACTAATACAAGAGTTGGAATTTTGCAGGGAAATTCAATTCAAAAACTTAAAAAGAAACGTCAACTGGGTTCTTTTTTCTCATCTCGTTTCACTTGTTTGCTATTTAGGTGCAGAGCAAGAGTGGTTTTTTTATTATTTAATTTGCATCCATGCCCCAATAGACATTTGCCTATTTTTTAAGATTAATACCGCTCGAACTTATCAGTTAGCAATTGAGCTGTTAGATAAGAGAATGAGTGCTTCTTAATTTTTCAATTAGCAACCTCCACCCAATCACCATGTTCCTTAATTAAATCAACCAAAGCCTGAACCGCCTCGTTTTCTGGAACGTTTTTGCGGACAACCGTTTTTTCCTTATACAAGTTGATTTTACCTGGACCTGTTCCGACGTAACCGTAATCCGCATCTGCCATTTCACCAGGACCATTGACGATGCATCCCATGATTCCAATTTTAACCCCTTTCAAATGAGAAGTTCGTTCGCGAATTTTGGCTGTTGTTTCTTGCAAATCAAATAGTGTTCGGCCACATGAAGGACATGAAATATATTCAGTTTTTGAAATTCGGGTTCGAGTAGCTTGTAAAATCCCAAAGGCAGTTGAATTAACCAATGTTGCAGGTTGTTCCGCTGAAATCCAAAGTCCGTCGCCAAAACCATCAATCAAAACAGATCCTGCGTCACTCGAAACATACAGTTGAAAAGTTTCAGCATCTTTTTCGTTCGAATCCAAGCGTAAGATTACCGGTAATTCTATTTTTTGCTTAGCGAGTTGAATGAAAAAATTACGGAATAACTGTGTTTTGTTGGTGTAATTGGTCTCTAAAACTAAAATCAAATTTCGATAATTCGTTAGTTCAGCTGGAATTTTTTCTTCTGCTTTCAGAATACAAAAAGCTACCTGTTCAAACCCTAGTTCATTTAATTTTTCGGCCTGTACGAATGGATAAAATCCTTGTTTTTGAGAATAATTTACTTTCCAGTTCTCGAAGTCACAAATAACACCGAGCGTTCCAGGGACTTGAAAGTCCAACTTATTTTGACCAATGTAAACGTAATCCGCTGCTATATCTTGAATGTTCCATTTATCCAATTGAACCGAATAATTATAACCAAATCCATAGAAATTTGCTGGCGAAATATGTTCTTTTTTGGAACAATCAGCTACAACTACCGGAACTTGTTTTCCTCCAATGTTATGAATTTCTGAAGAATGTCTTATTTGATAAGCATATGGATTATATGGCAATTCAGCTTTAAATTCTGGAAGCTCAAAAACATTGGTATGATTAAACTTCTCAGCTAATTTTCGAGCAACAGGAATCTCAAACTCTGGTTCTTCAGTCAATGAGACACGAATTGTATCACCTAATCCATCTTCGAGCAATGCTCCAATTCCAACCGCTGATTTTATTCTACCATCTTCACCGTCACCTGCTTCTGTAACACCTAGGTGCAATGGATAGCATTTGCCATTTTTTATCATTTCAGCAGCAAGCAAACGATACGCTTGAACCATCACAAGCGTGTTACTAGCTTTCATCGAAATGACCAACTGATAAAAATCATTTTTCTCGCAAATTCGGATGAATTCCATAGCTGATTCCACCATTCCTTCAGGCGTATCACCGTAGCGACTCAAAATCCGATCTGAAAGTGATCCGTGATTGGTACCGATTCGCATCGCAGTTCCATGTTCTTTGCAAAGCAAAACTAATGGCGTAAATTTCTCTTCGATTCGTTTTAATTCAGCTTGGTAACTTTCGTTGGTGTATTCAATTTCCTCAAACTTCTTTTTATCTGCATAATTCCCTGGGTTAACCCGAACTTTTTGAACCAGTTTCGCTGCAATTTCCGCTGCGTTAGGAGTGAAATGAATATCTGCAACCAAAGGCGCATCATATCCAAGTTTATTCAATTCTGCTCGAATTTTTCCAAGATTTTCAGCTTCATTTTTACTTGGTGCAGTTAAACGAACCAACTCGCAACCAGCGTCAATCATACGAATGGATTGTTCAACGGATTTTTGGGTATCCATTGTATCAGTCGTAGTCATTGACTGCAATCGGATCGGATTTTCTCCACCCAAATTTAATTTTCCAATTCTTACCTCTAATGTTGGGAAACGTTTTCTACTCAGTAAATCAACGCAATAGGTCATACAACTTTTGATTTTAACAAAAGTAATTAATGTTTGTTCGTGTAAACCAAAGTCGAAGAAAGAATTGAGTTAATTGAAAAAATTACTATTTTAAACAATTATGAGAAATAAATGAAATATTTTAATCTAAACTCAAAGAAATTAAGCTAATTTCACAAAAAAAAGTTCGGTGCGTATCAAATTGGCTGCATCAACTTGAGAACCCCGAACTTTTTTTCAATTATTTATCAATCTTCTTGGATAATTTCCAAATCTGCCATGAGTTTCACCTCATCAGAAAGACCTGGACCAATCTCACCAATTCCATAGTCAGATCTTTTGACAACTCCTGAAATTTTTAGACCTGCGGCTTGTCCTCCTTTTGTTTTAGTGGTGCCGGTATGTATAGCTGTCAATTTCACTTTTTTGGTCACACCCTTCATTGTAAAATCACCCAATACCTCGTATTCGTTATCCTTCAACTTTTTTACCGATGTACTTTTAAAATTCAATGTTGGGAATTTATCGACATTAAAATAATCCTCTGCTCTCAGATGATTATCGCGCATGGAAATACCCGTGTTAATGGATTTAGACTCAGCAGTCATCTCAATGGAAGCGTCCGTGAAATCAGAATTAGGTTGTGATAAGTTTACTTGAAATTTACTGAATTCACCATGAACATCTGTAATTCCTCTATGGTTAATTGTGAAACCCAATCTAGAATGTGAATCATCAAGTGACCATTTCGAGATTTCGTTTAATATAAATGCTGATGCAAGGATAAAGATTAAAGATCCAAAAAGTAATTTTTTCATCGTTAGGTTTTTCGCAAATATTAAAAATGAATTATGAATTTAACTTAACCTAAGTTAAGATTATCGATTTTTCTCGGGTAACGTTCGAAAAATGCGATCCCAAAAAGTATTTGAAACACCGTATCTCGTTTTAGAATTTTCATAATGATGTTTTCCGTGATGAACCCATAATTTTCCCATAATCCCTTTTGAATATGGCTTCAAATGAATCGAATAATGAATCATTGAATAAACCAAATAGCCGAATTCAAATCCTGGAAAGAAGAAAAATGCAAACTTATTCATCAAAAGAAAAAAGAATGAAAAAAGGAAAAAGGAAATCACAAGAACAGGAATTGGTGGCATAAAAAGGTGATTTGAATCTGTTGGATTTTCGTGGTGGTGACCATGCAAAGCATAATGAATCACTTTTAAAATTCCATTCTCACTTCTCCAGTGAAAGACAAATCGATGAATAACATATTCAGCTAAAGTCCAAATCAAAATTCCCAAAATGAAAAGTAAAAATTGAACGTGAAACAGCACTTTAAAATTAACTATTCCGTAAATTAACATTGAACAAATTAACGAAAGGTGCAGGATAGCAATTAATAGCGGATTGCTCCGAGATAGTAGCTCGATAAATCGATTATCGAACATGACTTTTCGTTTTCGCATTTTAATTTATTTAAAGTGCAATTATAGCGCCCTTTAAAAATTTATTATTTGCGAAAAAAAATAAATCACTTACATTTTTTGTAGACGAATAGGGCGATTTCCATACTGGAATCGTCTATTAGTTGCCTACAATCTTTGCTTCGATTCGCCTATTGAGTGCCTTATTTTCGGGAGAATCGTTAGGGTATTTTGGAACAGTTTCGCCATATCCTATTGTAGAAATTCGTTTGGCATCTATACCCTTCGATATCATATATTTCTTAATTTCTTCTGCTCGATTCTGTGATAATTTCTGGTTATGCTTTTCATCGGCATCTGAATCTGTATGTCCCGCAATTTCAACTTGAACATTAGGGTATTTCTTCAAGAAATCGATGAAACTCTTTAATTCAGATTCATACTCCTTTTTTATGTTGAATTTATCAACGTCAAAAAGCACATTCAATTCGATACTTTCACCAAGACTAAAGGAGTTAAATACATATCGTTCATTTGTATAAACGCTATCACCCAACTTTACCTGAGTAACTAATTTCAAACTATCTCCAAACATACAAGGACTAAAATTTATTTTGAAATTATTATTAACCCGATACATAATGTGATTAAACACATTTGACATTTCGTTTCTCGAAAATAATTGCCTAAAATAACCGCCTGTTTCCTGACTAATAAAAGATAAATAAGGAACATCAACGTATTGACCAAAGCCGATAGAATTAACGATAACCTTGGATTTCTTTGCTTCTGTAACTAACTGCACTAGATCGGTCGCGAGTTGAGATGAATTTTCACAACCATCTGTCAACAATACGATTAACTTCTCCTTCAATGTGGATTTCATTTGAATATCAATACCCAATTTAATGGCGTCTTGTATTGCTGTGGCGGATCCAAAACCAGACAAGCCTGATGTAGGACGTAAAAATGACCTTAGCTGAGATTTATCCTTCGATGTGATTAGATTCTTTACAGCATTGTCAAATTTTATAATGGTAATTTCATCATCTGGATGCTTGAAATTTATTGCAGAATCCAACGCCTCCTGTAAAATATTCGCCCGATCATCACCCATTGAACCGCTATGATCCAAAAGAAAAACAATTGACAATGGACTTCTTTTTCCTTGAACCGTTTGAGTAAACTTGTAATTCATTACTTTACAACTTAACGAATCCTTGATAATTCGTATGCCAACAATTGACTTTTTATTTATTTCATTCACGTAACCATTTGAAATAGGATCATAAAACGTATAGCTTATACTACCTTCATTTGAAGTTACTCTTGCGTTGTATGACTCGAGTGAGAAAGCGGATAAATTTGTTGATTTCAAATCTTTCGTTGCAACAGGAACAGGAACCTTGCAAGCCATATAGTTCGCAGGTGGAGTGGCATCATTAACAACAACCTTCTCCGCAAGTTTTCCATTCAATTTGTAAGTAGGACTTCCTTTACCTTTAAACTCTGTGGAATTGCTTTCAGTATTTTCACCAGGTTTGAAAATTAATTTACATGAAACGCTCATGGAAAGAAGAGCAACTAAAATGAGGATATTATTGAATTTCATATTTATTTTTTTGCAAAAAAACAAAATATTTGTAAACTATTCAATCTAAAAATGAGTAATTTTCAATTAATTAGAATAAAATGAATTAGAAAACCCTTTACTCATTTTTAGATTCTCGGCATTATTTTTGCTAAAAGTGTTAGTCATGAATGCCCTAATCAAACTTGTCGCGTCTTTAGTAATTTTATTAACCACAACAAGTGACATTCCCTACGGTGCGCTTGAAAAAGCGATGGAATCAAATGATGCGAAATCAATAATAAACCTTGGAACGGAAAAAGTTTTGCTAAATATTTTAGGTAAAGAAGGTGCGTATACTCAATCTCAAGCACAATTAATTTTAAGTGATTTCTTCACAAAAAAACCCAAGGGTGCTTTTTCGTTCATCTTTAGAGGAAAGGAAACTTCAGATGGAATTTTTGCAGTAGGAAATTATGTGGTTAGAAGCGAGTCATTTAGAACGACCTTTCATTTCAGAACAATTAAATCTGAGTCGAAATTGGAGAGTCTTACAATTACCAATTAATTCTAATCCTTCAGCTTAACATATCCGCTCAAACCGTGCATTCCTCCTTCTCGACCAAAACCACTTTCTTTGTATCCACCGAACGGTGAGGATGGGTCGAATTTATTGTAAGTGTTCGCCCAAACGACTCCTGCGCGTAGCTTTGTTGTGAGATTAAAAATACGAGAGCCTTTATCTGTCCAAACACCAGCGGCAAGACCATAGGGAGAATTATTCGCCTTTTGAATTACCTCATCTACGGTTCTAAAGGTTTGAACGGTCAAAACTGGGCCAAAAATTTCTTCCTGAGCGATTATATTTGATTGTGCGACATTCGTGAAAATTGTTGGCGGACAATAATATCCTTTTTTAGGCAAATTACACTTTGTTTGGTACATTTCTGCACCTTCGTTTTTACCGATTTGAATGAACTTATTAATTGTTTCCAACTGTTCTTTTGAATTGATCGCGCCGATGTCCGTATTCTTATCAAGCGGATTCCCAACGTATAGACTTTCCATTCGCTGTTTCAATTTCCGAATGACTTTATCAGCGACATTTTCCTGAACAAATAAACGGGATCCTGCGCAACAAACATGACCTTGATTAAAGAAAATTCCATTAACAATTCCTTCTACCGCCTGATCTATTGGTGCGTCGTCGAAAATGATATTGGCGGATTTTCCTCCCAGTTCCAAGGTTACTTTTTTATGCGTTCCCGCTATTGCCTTTTGAATAATTTTCCCAACCGCAGTTGAACCCGTGAATGCAATTTTATTGACATCCGGATGATTGACAATTGCCGCGCCTGCATCCCCATAACCTGTTACAATATTTACTACACCTGCAGGCAAGCCAGATTCCTCAATAATTTCAGCAAGTTTCAATGCCGTCAATGACGTCGTTTCGGCAGGTTTTAATACAACTGTATTTCCTGTAGCAAGAGCTGGAGCGATTTTCCAAGCAGCCATCAACAATGGAAAATTCCAAGGAATAATTTGACCTGCAACACCGAGCGATTCAACTTTTCGATTTGGAAAAGCATATTCCAATTTATCTGCCCAACCAGCATAATAAAAGAAATGATTGCACGCCAACGGAACATCAACATCTCTTGATTCTCGAATTGTTTTACCAGCATCCAACGTTTCAATTACCGAAAACTCTCTAGCTCGCTCTTGCATCAATCGGGCAATTCGATAGATATACTTTGCTCGTTCCGACGGAGCCATTTTGGACCAAACATTCGTATATGCTTTTCTTGCAGCTTTAACTGCGAGGTCTACATCTGCTTCATTTGCTTGGGCGACTTC
>JBMLTP010000031.1:1647-3206 GCA_049239885.1 Crocinitomicaceae bacterium | reverse complement strand
GAAAAAGCGTTGGAATTCTATCCTGAATTATTGAAACAAACACAGACTGTATTTGAAAGTTGTGACATTGATTTTAAATTCGGGGATGAAGCGATTCCTCAAAACCCTATTTCATATACTGATTCAATAGAAAACGACAAAGCGCTTTTAAGAAAACTATGTTTGGAAGGTCTTTCATTTCGATATTCGGAGGTTACAGAACAAATAAGTTCTCGCATCGATATGGAACTCGAAATAATCGCGGAGAAACAATACCTTTCTTACTTTCTAATCGCTTGGGATTTTACGAGTTACGCTCGGTCTAAAAACTATTTCTACGTCGGTCGAGGAAGTGGCGCAAATAGTATCGTTGCCTATCTCCTTAGAATTACAGATGTTGACCCACTCGAGTTAGATCTGTATTTCGAGCGATTCATTAATCTTTACCGAAAAAATCCGCCAGATTTCGATATTGATTTCTCATGGAAAGACCGTGATGAAATTATCACTTACTTATTTCGCAAATTCCCAAATTCAGCTTGGCTTTGCACCTATAACACATTTCAATACCGAGCCGCTATTCGTGAATTAGAAAAAGTATTCGGCTTACCAAAAACTGAAATTGACATTTTGTGTTCAGGTAAATATTCGCTTGAAAAAGTTGATGAAATGTCGAAGCTCGTTTTGAAATATGCGAAATCGATTGAAGGACTCCCCTCCTATTTGAGTGTTCACTCAGGTGGGATCGTTATCAGTGAAAAACCAATCACGTATTTTTCATCCACTTTTCTTCCGCCAAAAGGCTACCCAACAACACAATTCTCCATGATGGAAGCGGAAGATGTTGGATTATACAAGTTTGATATTTTGAGCCAACGTGGCTTGGGGAAAATTGCCGAATGCTTGGAAATAATTTCGTATAATCAACCTGATGTCGAACCACATGACATTCACGATATCGCTTTTTTCAAACAAGATAAAAAGATTGAAGAAATGCTACTTCACGCCAAAGCGCTCGGTTGTTTTTATGTGGAATCACCGGCAATGCGGATGTTGATGTTAAAGTTGAATGTTCGAACGTATTTGGAATTGGTCGCAGCAAGTTCGATTATTCGTCCTGGAGTTTCACAATCAGGAATGATGCGTGAATACATTTTACGCCATAAAAATCCAGAACGACGAGCAACGGCACATCCCGAATTGCTCAAAATCATGCCTGAGACTTATGGCGTAATGGTTTATCAAGAAGACGTCATCAAAGTTGCTCATCATTTCGCAGGATTAAGTTTAGCTGAAGCAGATGTTTTACGGCGTGGCATGTCCGGGAAATTTCGATCTAGGGAGGAGTTTCAATCCGTTAAAGATTCGTTCTTCGAAAATTGCCTTAAAAAAGGATTTGAATTAAGTTTAACTAATGACGTTTGGCGACAAATTGAAAGTTTTGCAGGGTATGCCTTTTCCAAAGGACATTCAGCTTCGTATGCTGTTGAAAGTTACCAAAGTTTGTATTTAAAAGCCTATTTCCCGTTGGAATACATGACGGCAGTAATTAACAATTTTGGAGGGTATTATCGAACAGA
>JBMLTP010000031.1:684-1637 GCA_049239885.1 Crocinitomicaceae bacterium | reverse complement strand
TACGTACACGAAGCACGAATGGGGGGAGCAAAAAGCGTGGCACCATCTATTAACGATGGTTCATAACCCTGCAATTTAAAACGAAAACGACTCATTCTAGGATTTAATTTAGTTGCTGGAATCGAAGGCGAGTTTATAATTAAACTATTTGAAGAACGTAATAAAAATGGGAAGTTTCAAGACTTCGAAGACTTGATGAAACGTTTCCCAATTCCTTTGGAGCAACTGGCAATTATCATTCGAATCGGAGCCCTTAGAGATTTTCAAGAATCCCGAAAAGAATTACTTTGGAAAGCACATTTTTTTCATCATCACCATCAATCCAAACCAATGGAACTTGAATTATTCGATGTAAAACCTGTTTCGTATGAATTACCAAAACTCGAAGAAAGCAAGTTCGAATTGATTTTTGATCAAATGGAACTATTAGGCTTTCCGCTTTGCAATCCGTTTGAACTTTTAAAAGATGAAATTCCTAAAAAACATCTCAAAGCAATTGAAATAAAAAATTGTTTGGGAACGATTGTAGAAACATACGCCTACCTAGTTTCCATTAAACAATCTAAAACAGCGCAAGGACAATCGATGAGTTTTGGAACCTTTCTTGACATGGAAGGCGAAACCTTAGATACGGTTCATTTCCCAGAAAGCCTCAGAAAATCTCCTTTTAAAGGAAAAGGAATTTATTACTTGAAAGGATTTGTCAGTGAAGAATTTGGCTTTTATACCCTAGAAGTTGGACGAATGGAAAAACTTAGCTTCATTGAAGATGTTCGATTTGACGATGTTTACAGTCAATGAAAATAATAGAATTCGTATTTTTGAATCAACAATACATAATAGATGAATAAAAAATATTACGCATTTCTTTTTTTGAATTTTTGTTACATTTTCTCCTACGGCCAAGTAAAACAGAATCAGGCAGGAATATTAGCTCAAGAATATTCCAAAGA
>JBMLTP010000031.1:0-674 GCA_049239885.1 Crocinitomicaceae bacterium | reverse complement strand
CCAAATACAACAAAGATTAAACATGTTTAATATTCAGGTTGCATACAACCCATTCTTCACAAATGAAGGTGACATCGTTAAAAACATTGAAAATCATGAAATGGTTTTAATTGGTACGGAGTATCAAGAATTAACAAATGAATTAATTCAATTAAAGGAAAACGAAGTTATCAATTTGGAAGTAAACTCTATAACGGCAAGTAAGAGTGGGGAAATCACAACTGTAGTTTACAAATGTAAAGAACTAGAAAACAAAGGTTTAATATTTGCATTTTACGGCTCATTCGTTAACGAGTTTAGCCTCCAATACACTGGATATCATTTTAAGAATTTAGATAAAGAAAAAGCAAATCAACTTTTTGATAAAATTGATAATTTAATCATTATCAATGATGATTTTTTCAATCCTGGTCCTGAAACAATTATATCTCCTGATTTAAATATTGTTTTCAAGTTTGATGATATGACTTTTATTTTTTTCAAAGGAAATTTAGGGGCCAATCTTATAAGAGTAATTTGGAAAAACTTTGATTCTGAATGGAATTTAAATAATCTCAAAACAACTCAAAAGAGATTCAATAAATTTTTTGATTAGCAGTAACTAATATTTTTTTTCTAGACAAAGATAAATTTAACCTATTGAAATCCTTTTATGAAAACAATTGATATTCAAA
>JBMLTP010000030.1:0-17249 GCA_049239885.1 Crocinitomicaceae bacterium | reverse complement strand
AGGGTTATCATTAGCTTCAAAATCAGGCAATGAGAATAAGTTGTTTTACAATAAACCACAAGTTATTTCATTAATTGGGTGTTCGGATTGCGAAATTAAAGCAAGTACTATTTTTGAAACAGAACCGGATAAAAAAGTTTACTTGACTCCAGACCAGTTTAAAGTTGAAGAAAATAAAAGTTCATTTAACTCGAACGATTGTCAATTTGAGTCATCTTTTTTTGCCTCGAATGCTGTAGTTGTTACTTCATTACTTCAATGGGCGCCGATTGCTCCAATAACGCTGGAGTTCTATAGAAATGGGAAAAAATTAGCTATTGAAAAACCATTTGAAATGGAATATTAGCATTTAAAAAAACTGTCATTATATAAATCACTTATGAAAATAAAATCTCTTCTTTTATTTTTTTCTGCTTTAATTGGTTTTTATTCATTTGCACAAAAAGAAAAAAGTGTTAAAGCGAAAGAAGCCGATTCCAAAACCGTTACCATTGGCTCACAAAAATGGATGGCTGAAAATTTAAATACAGATCATTTTAAAAATGGAGATAAAATACTGGAAGTCAAATCGCTTGAAGAATGGGAAATGGCCAATAATGAAAAGCGACCTGCTTGGTGTTACTATAATTTCGATACAATCAATAGTAAAACCTATGGAAAAATCTATAATTGGTATGCTGTAAATGACCCAAGAAGTCTTGCCCCTGATGGATGGAAAATACCAAGCATTGAGGATTGGCGGACACTTGAAAAATCTGTAAACACAAAATATCCGTACAACACATCCACAGAAATATTATTGATGGGTACGTCAAACTGGAAAAGTAAAGAAGCTGGTATGGGTATTTCTGGTTTTGATGCTCAACCAAGTGGTTATATTGGTTCGGGATTTGAATCATTAGGAGAAATAGCATTCTACTGGTGTAATAAAATGGATGAAATCATTTTTTTGAGAGATGCGTCTTTTTATAAACTCGACCAATATGATAAGTTTGATGATTATGTTGTTTTTTTAGGAGATTATTCTTTTAAAAAACTTCAATCTGGTTCAAATCTTGATGGATTTGAAGGAAATGGCTTTGCTGTTCGCTGTTTATCTTTGGAGGATCAACCAATAAGCGGAAATAAAAAAGTTCACTTGAAAAATAAATATTTCGATGGTATGAGTTTTATTGATTCAATTCCCGCAAGAAATTTTAGTCGAGAAGTTACTACTCTATCAAAAGATGATTCCACTTATTTTTTTGACAATGATTTTGGCATTCAAAAAAATTTAAAACCTTTTTACATCTCGGATCACGAAGTTACAAATGGTGAATATCGGGTGTTTGTAAATTGGGTTAGGGATTCTATTGCTCGTGAAAAAATTGTAAGACGAAGTCTTGATAGCGAGCAAAAAAAATGGATAACGAATGTGACATATAATAGTGGTAAAAAAGATAAAAAAGGTGACTTTTATATTTTAAATTGGGATAAAAAGTTGAACTACGAAGACCCTGAGATAAGTTTTATCCTTAATGATATGTTTGAAGAGTCGCGATATTATTCTAAAAGAAATTTTGATACTCGTTTTTTCTACTTCGATTATTACGATGAGGATGGAACAAAAAATAGAATCCATGTTTATCCAGATACTTCACTTTGGGAGAAGGAAATGCACATGAACAATAGTACGCAAGAAAATTATTTTTGGGCTGAAGAATACAAAAATTTCCCTATCGTTGGTTTAACTTTTGAGCAGGCAAAAGCATATTGTATTTGGAGAACTATGATGTATCATTATGAGGCAGGTAGAACCTCAAAAAAGCATTACGATCCAACACTTAAATTTCACTTGCCAAATAAGGAAGAATGGGAACAAGCCGCGATGAACTTTGTGATAATAAATAAATATAATTGGAATCGGTTATTACCTGTTACAAATGGATACCAAATCAATTCAAATGGTAACTATCAGGCTAATTTTGGTCCGATGCAATTAAATTCAGGATTATACATTAAATATTTTCAGGATGATGGAATTCAATATTTGTGCAAAGTAAAGAGTTACGAACCTAATTTTAATGGACTCTATTGCATGTATGGGAATGTGGCTGAATGGGTGAATACGAAACCTGAATTAGGGGATTTTCATCAAGATTACTTAAGATATTATCAAAGAAATGAGCTCTTCAAAAGGAATGATACTTCTAAAAAAGTTAATATGTACATAACAGATCCATACACCGACTCAACTTTTTTAGTCGAAAAAGACAGTGAACAACATAAAAATTTAATTCAAAAACGTTTGTACTATTATCAAGTATTCGCTGAAGACTCTTTTGAAGAAGTGAAGAAAAAATTCCTTGCTTTAAATTCGATTGATGAATCATACAAATCAAAAATTTATGAACTTAACAATCCGAAAAAATCGAGTGCAACAGATTCCATTCGATCCGACTCTAAAGGACCTATAAATGTTAATAGTGGAGTTATTGATGGGGTTGTAATAAAAAACGTTCTTGATAAAAACGAAATTCAAATTTATAACATTAGTTCTGGGCAATACGACAATATTAGAATAGTACCAAAAACAATATATTCATTAAAACTAGATGACTTTTACACAAGGAAACTCTATCCGGCATTTACCGAATTCAAACAAAATGCATCGGTATTGAAAAGAGCTGAGAATCCTTTTAATAGAAACTATCCGAATTCGAATCTGCAAGAAAATTGCCGCTTGGTCAAAGGTGGAAGTTGGTTTGATCAACCTCATTATCTCGTCTTGAATAATTCGCAAGTATTTCATAAGGATGAGGCATCTTGTCGAATCGGATTTAGAATTGCTGCAGATGCTATTGGAAATGAAATGAATAAATACGATAAGAAACGGATTAAAAAACAAAGATTGCTTCGTAAAAAAGATGCTGAATAATTATAATCAAAAATAAGGAACTCGTTACTTCTTAATAAAAATTCAGCTCTATATTCTGACTGACTATGCTTGAATTTAGTATCGTAAACTTGGATTGAGTCCAATTTGGAGGACCAAAAGTTCCCATCGCATTATTTGAAAAAGCAAATCCTTCCGTTGGAATACCTAATACATTTTGATCTAAATTCTGATTGTCATTTTCGTCATGGAAGATTGCAAAAGCATAATCTCCTGGAATAATACTATCAAGTGAAATGGTCATACTGCTTCCTGTGCATACTAGAAACAACTCTCGGTATGCTTGATTGGGGTCATTGAAACTTGCGGAACTATTAAATAGTGCGACATTCACTTTCCCATTGGTGTTTTGCATTCCACTAAGATTAATTACTAGTTTTGATAAGGTGTCGCTGCTTGTATTTCCTCCAGTGGTATCTTGAACAATGGGAGTTGAATCAGGTTGTGGTTGGATTTTTTTCTTTTTACAACTCGAAATCGAAATAGCTAAAATGAGAAAAAATGAAATTTTGAGAACCTTAATCATGACTGTAATTTTTTGATAAACAGAAAATTACGCATTTTGTTTAATTAAAATAGATTTTATTAAAAAATACATTGGTAAACTAATTATCAAAATCATTTGAATACAATTATCTTTGAAATAAAAAGATTCAAATAAATGGAAATCACTCAATTTCTCAAAAATAAAACTGCTTTGGTATGCGGAAGCACACAAGGCATTGGAAAGTCTACTGCAATCAAATTGGCAGAAATGGGAGCAAATGTCATCTTAATTGCACGAAATGAAGAAAAACTTAAAGAAGCACTTAAGGACCTAACCTCTGTGGAGAATCAAAAACATACTTATCTCGTAGCCGATTTTTCCAAACCAGAAGGGTTAAAACAAATCATATCAAAGTTTGTAGCTGAAGGAAATAAAGTAAATATTCTAATCAACAATACAGGTGGACCGAAAGGTGGACCCATCAAAGATGCGACAACAGAAGAATTCATCAATACCTTCAACCAGCATTTAATCTGTAACCACATTCTCGTTCAAGCGCTTTATCCAGGTATGATTGAATCGGGTTATGGGAGAATTATCAATGTTATTTCAACATCGGTTAAACAGCCTTTACCGAATTTGGGAGTTTCCAATACCATTCGAGGTGCAGTTGGGAGTTGGAGCAAAACACTTGCGAATGAGCTTGGTCAATACGGAATCACCGTTAACAATGTTCTTCCAGGAGCAACCAATACGATTCGTCTTCAAGGTATCGCAGAGGCAAAATCCGAAAAGACGGGAGAAACGATTTCCGATATTTTCCATGAAATGGCCGAAGAATCACCAATGAAACGCATCGCTCAACCAGAAGAGGTCGCAGCAGCAATCGCCTTTTTAGCCTCACCAGAAGCTTCTTACATTAATGGGATAAATCTTCCTGTTGATGGTGGTAGGACGAAGTCACTCTAAAAGATTGATTAGCTCAAATATTCCAGCCGAATTCCTTATTCAAATATGAATTGGTGAAGCTGAGAACTTCCTCGTTTTCAATCTTGTTTAAGACATCCGATATGAAAGCAGAAACGAGCAATTCTTTGGCAGATTTTTCGGAAAGACCTCTCGCTCTTAAGTAAAAAACAGCATTTTCATCAAGCTGACCCGTTGTTGAACCGTGGGAACATTTTACATCATCTGCATAGATTTCCAATTCAGGCTTTGAATTAACTGAAGCTTCATCACTTAACAAAACATTTCCATTCGATTGAAATGCATTGATCTTTTGAGCATCAGGTCGAACGAACACTTTTCCATTGAAAACAGCAGTTGATTTATCGTAAAGAACGCCTTTATACAATTCATTTGACTGGCAATTCGCTACTAAATGATCAACAATCGTATGGTTGTCAACTAATTGATTGTTTTTTACCAAATATGCGCCATTTAAATTGGTTTCTACATTCTGTCCATTTACCAAAACGTTAACATCATTTCGAACAAAATTCCCATTGAATGTCAGGGTATTCAAGGTGAAATTCGAATTTTTTTCTTGTTTTACAGCTTCTCTTGAAATGTGAAAATCGGTTCCTGACTCAACTTGCAATTTATTGATGGTCAAATAAGCTCCATCCTCCAATTCTATCTTTGAGACCACGTTTAGGAAACTCGCGCTTTGTTCTGAACTCAAATAGGACATTGTTATTTCAGCTTTCGCATGACGCTTGACCCGAATGATGTGTCTTAAATTCGATATTTTGTTACCATGCGAAACATGAACTATTTCAATTGGTTTTTCAAGTTGTTTATTCGCTTCAATTTCTATGAAAAGTCCGTCCTCCGCATATGCTAGGTTTATCGCATCGAAAAAGTGATTTTCCAAGCCAATACACTTCAATTCTTCGCTACCAACTTCTTTTATAGAAAACGCATTAATTCCGTCGCTAAATTCAGTTAATTGACCATTAGTAAATACGAAACGATAAGAATCTGCATGAACAAATGGAATATCAAAATTGTCATTTGAAACAGAACCTGAAAAAGTTGAATTCGCCAACTTTGTCAAACGAGTATATTTCCAGGGTTCTTCTCGGGTTGTTGGGAAATCACGATTTTCGAGAACATGATTTGCCTCTTCCAAAGTATCCTTCGAAAATACAACTGAAGTAGGTTTCAAACCAGATCGAAACTGGCTTAATTTCGTATTTGTTGGTGTTACAATCTCTTGCATCTTATTGAAATTAAACCGCTAATTCGTCCTTAATCCAATCGTAACCTTTTTCTTCTAACTCCAACGCCAATTCTTTGGGGCCAGATTTTACAATTTGCCCATTGTAAAGCACATGAACAAAATCAGGAACTATGTAGTCAAGAAGTCTTTGGTAGTGCGTAATCACAATAGTCGCATTATTTGGAGATTTGAGTTTATTCACGCCGTTAGCTACAATTCGAAGGGCATCAATATCAAGTCCAGAATCCGTTTCATCTAGAATTGCCAATTTCGGCTCAAGCATGGCCATTTGAAAGATTTCGTTACGTTTCTTCTCACCACCGGAGAATCCTTCGTTAACCGCTCGTGAAGCCAATTTACTATCTAATTCTACAAGCGCTGACTTTTCACGAACCATCGCCATAAAATCTTTCGCTGAAATGGACTCTTGACCTTTATACTCGCGAATTTCGTTTAATGCCGTTCGAAGAAAATTAACGTTGGAAACCCCAGGAATTTCTACAGGATATTGAAACGCCAAAAACAAACCTTCTCGTGCTCTATCCTCTGTTGACATTTCCAACAAATCTTTACCATCAAAATCTATCGACCCATCGGTAATTTCATATTCTTCGCGACCAGCCAAGATACTTGCTAGGGTACTCTTCCCCGCCCCATTCGGCCCCATTATCGCGTGAACTTCTCCTGCTTTAACTTCAAGATTCAATCCCTTTAGGATTTCTTTCCCTTCAATGTTTGCGTGTAAGTTTTTAATTTTTATCATTTTCAACTTATTACTTATTTTATAGAGTCTACTTCCCCCTTTAAAGGGGGCTAGGGGGATGAGTTTTTTCGTTAAATTCTAACTTTTAATTATTTCACCCCTCTTTATCTCCCCTCAAGGGGAGAAAATAAATCTCAACTTTTATCTTTAAACTTTTTTCTACCCAACACTGCCCTCCAAACTAATCGCCAATAATTTTTGAGCTTCAACAGCAAATTCCATCGGCAATTGATTCAAAACTTCTTTACAATATCCATTTACGATCAAACTAATCGCTTTTTCCTCGCTAATTCCACGTTGCATACAGTAAAACAACTGATCTTCGCCAATCTTGGAAGTAGTAGCTTCGTGTTCGATTTTCGCAGTCGGGTTTTTACATTCGATGTACGGAAAGGTATGCGCCCCGCACTGATCGGTCATCAACAATGAATCGCACTGAGAAAAATTCCGAGCGTTGTTTGCATTCTTGTGAATTTGAACCAAACCTCTATAGGAATTCTGAGATTTCCCTGCTGAAATTCCTTTGGAAATAATCGTGCTTTTGGTATTCTTACCCAGATGAACCATTTTAGTTCCAGTGTCAGCTTGTTGGTAATTATTCGTAACAGCGACTGAATAAAATTCGCCAATCGAATTATCTCCTTTCAATATGCAAGAAGGATATTTCCAAGTTACTGCTGACCCGGTTTCAACTTGTGTCCAAGAAATTTTTGCGTTTCGTTCACAAATTCCTCGTTTAGTAACAAAATTGAAAACACCACCTTTTCCTTCTTTATCACCAGGATACCAATTTTGAACCGTTGAATATTTAATTTCTGCGTTTTCTAAGGCAATTAACTCAACAACAGCAGCATGCAACTGATTTTCATCACGTTGTGGAGCAGTGCATCCTTCCAAATAAGAAACATACGATCCTTCATCAGCAACTACCAACGTTCGTTCGAACTGTCCGGTTCCGCCTGCATTAATTCGGAAATACGTTGAAAGTTCCATCGGGCAACGAACGCCTTTTGGAATGTAGCAAAACGAACCGTCAGTAAATACAGCAGAATTTAACGCTGCATAGAAATTATCGGTGGTTGGAACCACAGTTCCCATGTATTTTTTTACCAAATCAGGGTATTCCTGAACTGCATCTGAAAAAGAACAGAAAATGATTCCAAGTTCTTTTAATTTTTCTTTAAAAGAGGTTGCAACCGAAACGGAATCCATTACGAAATCGACAGCTACTCCGGTTAATCGTTGTTGTTCTTCTAAGGAAATTCCTAGTTTCGCCATTGTTTCCTTCATCTCTGGATCAACATCGTCCCAGGATTCATACTTTTTCGTTTGTTTTGGAGCTGCGTAATAGGTAATATCTTGAAATTTTGGCTTAACATAATGTACATGAGCCCATTCAGGTTCAGTCATTGCTTGCCAAATTGAAAATGCTTTCAAGCGAGATTCCAAAAGCCATTCTGGCTCATTCTTCTTGGATGAAATCAATCGGATAATACCTTCATTGAGTCCTACAGGAACAGTTTCAGTTTCAATATCTGTAACGAAACCAAACTTATATTCCTGAGACTCGAGGTCTTTCGCTAAATCGTCTTCTGTGTAATTTGCCATGATTTTTAACGACTTAAGGATTAAATTGAGAACGATTCACCACAACCGCATGTGCGATCAGCATTTGGATTTTTAAAAACAAATCCTTTTCCATTTAAACCTCCTGAAAAGTCAAGCGTGGTTCCAATGAGGTACAAATAGCTCTTTTTATCAACAACTACTTTCATTCCATTGTCTTCAAAGGCTTTATCTGACTCGGATTCCTGATTATCGAAAGTTAGTTGATACATTAGTCCAGAGCAACCTCCACCTTGAACACCAACACGTATGAAAAAGCCGTCTTTCCCCTCGTCTTCCATTAATCTAAGCGCTTGTTTCTTAGCAGTATCTGTAATTGTAATCACTTTCTTTTATTTAGATTAATTATAAATAACACTTTTATTCTTCGCAAAAATACCACAATTAAGGTATTGTTACAAATTTTAATGCTTAACAAGCGTTAAGAAAATTTGTTTTTTGCAAATAAATGCTTTTAAAAGCACGAAATTCAGCTAAAAAATCAAATTTTACCTGCCATTTCAGAACTTGATTTGATAGTTACTGAATCTCAAATCCGGCATGTAATAATCGGTTGAAATAATTTGAGATCCACTTTGCCAAGCGGCATTAAAACGTCTGTAATCATTGTTTCTTGCTTCGATAGTACCAGCATCAGATCTCGTTCTCACAATAAATTTCTTGGTCAATTCAAGTATTTCTTTTTCATGTTCAATCGGATCATTTCTCAAGACAAAAGCCGTATTTTCGTCAGTTGAATTTCCATATACAAACATTGGATGTTGATATGCATATCGGTGATAAATCTGTTCATTGTTTCCTTCTAATATGAAAATAATTTTTCCCAAACACTCGTATAAAAATGGCCAGTTTTCATTCTGAATGCGTTTTTGAATGGATGAATAATTTCCTTTCAAGTTAGATGGTGAGAGAATATTTGTTTGAGAAAAAACAGAAAATAGTTCTTGATCTAGTTTTTCAAAAGCCAAAGAATCAAACGGAATCGCTTTTTTGAAACCAAGTTTTCGTAAAAATTTTGATTCATCGCCGGGATTTGTCGCTTTAGCTTCGATATTCACAAAAAGTGGGGAATGATTAGGATGATTTTCGCTCCATTTTTTCAATTCAATCAATACATCCTTAAAAGTAAAATAATTGGTTTCATAGTCAACATCGGCAATATGAAGTACCTTAAAACCAGGTTCTTTCATCCCTTTGTCTTTTACTCGTTGCCGAATTCCGGGAATAAACAAATTCAATTTTCTTTTCGAATACAAGCCTCCCTTTGGATCGTAATTGATATCGATTTCTATTCCTCTGACACCGTATTTATCGAATTGTTCAGATAACGGCAAATGTCCATAATCGAGCTGTATTGGATCATTGGAAGCTCCAAGTCGCTTTTTAAATCGTGATAGAAATCTTAGAACTTTTGGATCTGGTTTCTTTTTGTAGCTATTATGGGAGGCCAAAACACGTATTTCATTCAAACGAATTGAATCGTGAAATTGCGAAAAACCTTGAAATACAACTAAGCAAAAAAGAGCAACTAAAAATCTAAACATCCAAGGTCTTAAGGATCGATTCATCAACTAGGTTCGGTAAAGTCACTTTTAAAAGTGGTTCGGCTTCCATCGCCCGTTTAATCGCGAAAATTGCATTTTCATTGCGAGCCCAATTTCTTCGCGCAATTCCGTTATTCACGTCCCAATGCAACATCATTTTTAGGTTACGATCTGAATCTGCGCTGCCATCCAATAACATTCCAAAACCACCATTGATTACCTCGCCCCAGCCTACTCCACCTCCATTATGAATGGAAATCCAAGTCGCACCACGAAATCCGTCTCCAATTACATTTTGAATCGCCATATCGGCTGTAAATCTGGAACCATCGTAAATATTGGAAGTTTCACGGTATGGCGAATCCGTTCCAGAAACATCATGATGATCACGTCCTAAAATGATTGGGCCAATTTCACCTTTAGCAATCGCATTATTAAAAGCTTCAGCGATTCGCATTCTTCCTTCAGCATCAGCATAAAGAATTCTTGCTTGTGAACCAACTACTAATTTATTCTCTCGAGCGCCTTTGATCCATTGAATATTATCGGCCATTTGCTGCTGAATCTCGGAAGGACTATTTTTCATCATTTCTTCCAAAACCTGACAAGCTATTTCATCCGTTTTTTGAAGATCTTCGGGTTTTCCTGAAGCACAAACCCATCTAAAAGGTCCAAATCCAAAATCAAAACACATTGGTCCCAAAATATCTTGGATGTAGGATGGATATTTAAACTCATTTCCATCTGTTCCTTTCACATCGGCTCCTGCACGAGATGCTTCCAAAAGAAATGCGTTCCCATAATCAAAGAAATAAGTTCCTTTTTCAGTATGTTTATTGACTGCAGACGCGTGTCGTCTGAGGCTATCTTGAACGAAGCCATTGAATTTCTCAGATTCATTCGCCATCATTTCATTGGCCTCTTCAAATGTTAAACCAACTGGATAATAGCCACCTGCCCAAGGATTGTGTAAAGACGTTTGATCTGAACCCAAATCCACATGAATGTCTTCCTTGTGAAATTTCTCCCAAACTTCAACTACATTACCCAAGTATGCAATTGAAACGATTTCCTTTTCAGCCTTTGCCCTTTTAACACGTTCAGAAAGCGCATTCAAATCGGTTATAATCTCATCTACCCAACCTTGTGAATGTCGGGTATAAGCAGCCTTTGGATTTACCTCAGCTGTAACTGAAATTACTCCCGCAATGTTTCCTGCTTTTGGTTGAGCCCCTGACATTCCACCCAAACCAGCTGTTACGAATAACTTACCGTTGATGTCATCCCTATTTTTTGCAATTCGTCGAACGGCATTTAATACGGTGATCGTTGTTCCATGTACAATCCCTTGAGGACCAATGTACATATACGAACCAGCAGTCATTTGACCATATTGTGTAACACCAAGCGCATTGAATCGCTCCCAATCATCCGGTTTGGAATAATTTGGAATCATCATTCCGTTCGTAACAACAACACGAGGCGCATTTTTATGAGATGGGAATAAGCCCATTGGATGTCCGGAATACATGACCAATGTTTGTTCATCAGTCATTTCCGAGAGGTATTTCATTGTTAATCGGTATTGTATCCAATTTTGAAAAACTGCGCCATTTCCACCATAAGTTATCAATTCATGTGGATGCTGAGCAACAGCATAATCCAAATTATTTTGGATCATCAACATAATGGCTTTCGCCTGCATCGATTTTCCAGGATAGTCCTCGATTGGCCGAGCATGTATCTTATAATCGGGACGATAACGATACATATATATTCGTCCGTAATTTCTGAGTTCTTCGGAAAATTCACCGGCTAGTTCCTTATGTTGGTCTTTCGAAAAATAGCGAAGCGCATTTTGAATGGCCAATTTCTTTTCCTCAGTAGATAAAATTTCCTTGCGTTTTGGTGCGTGATTTACGTTCAAATCATATTCTTTCCTTGGAGGAATATTAGATGGGATACCTTGTTCGATATCTTTTTGAAACTCACTAAGTGTCATATTTGCCAATTATTAGAGAGCAAAAGTAGATAGTTTAGTATTTCAAATGAACGAAACCATGAAGTTTAACATCTTCCCCTCCCTGCAGGGTCGCTTCAATTTTATAAAAATAAACCCCTTCTTCAACCAAAGTTCCTCCCATTGTTCTTCCATCCCAACCACCTGCAGGATCAGAATATTCGTATATTTTATTTCCCCAACGATTGGAGATTACACAATAAAAAGCTTCTAAACCACTGTAGTTAACAAAAAACGTATTATTTCCTGCTTGAGATGAAAGTACGACAACGTTTGGAGCTGTTATATCGCAGACTTTATTCCCAATGGTTGCAGTATCTGAATAAGTATAACAATAATTGGAAACCGTTGCAATATAATTTCCAGGTTGATTAATTATCCGAATGGAATCTGTGCTGCCATTTTCCCAAGAAAATTGATAACTAGGGTTGTATCCTGCTTGCAAAACACCCGCATTCATCGTTAATGGATTAAGCTCAAAATTGGCATTTTCACAAATAATGGTGTCAAGAACTTGCACATAAATCGGTGGTGGAAATTCAATTCTTCCAGTATCCGAATAATTACATTGATTATCCGTAAAGACGACCTCGTAAATACCAGGGGTCGAGGTGACTATTATTGGGTTATTACTAGTGACATTTGAAAAACCGATTGCGGTATCTGCTGCCGACCAAACTCCACCATTGAATGCTGTTGTACCCGAAACTTGAAAGTACTCGTTACAAGCGATTGTATCTTCAAATATATTGGCAAGAGGTAAAACGACGAACGCCACCGAGGTATCATACGGGCATCCGAAATTGTCAATTACATTAAATGTGTAACTATAAACTCCAGTTTGATTCGGTTGTACGATAATTAACGTATCATTCTGACCTGAAACAATTGTTGGATCGAAGGACCACCAGCTTGTATCTGCCTCTGTTTGATAACTTCCTAAACCAGGGAAAAAAGATGCATCAAAATAAAGACCCCATTCAAAAATGTATCCATCATCAATTCCTAAATTATCTTGAACATGAATCGTCCAGACACCATTAATAGGACATCCTGTAAAACTACTGAAAGCAGTTTCAGGTTGATAAGTATCACTTGGGTCAATTGAGTTACCAGCAGATAAAGGTGGTTGATTCGCAACAGGGACCGTGTTTGTTAGATTTTGAGTCATTGATCCATTGATGGTGTTGAATACCGAACTAAAACAATATTCCCAACCCTCTCCAGGCCCACCACCACCAGAATCATCAATAGGATGACCTAAAAATGTACCTCCACCACTATTTCCTCCAGGAATTGCTCCAGCACCGTATGAATTAACAAGTGGAACGATTTGTCCTGAAGGACATTCCAGCCATATTTCCAAGTCCCCCAAGAAGGAATGTTCCATTGTAATACATACTTGATTCAAATCTTGATCATTCGAAATTACGGCGCCATCAGGGAATCCTGAGATATTAATTGGAGCGGTATATTGTTGACCCGAACCATCAGGCAAGTAGGTTAAACCGGCAAAATTTCCGCCTAACTCAAAGGTGCCGGGTGGTATGGTAACTCCAACTGTATCTTGAGTTGTGACCCCTCCAAGTAATTCCGTATTCAATCCCAAACAAACGGAATCTTCTAAGGGACCAGTGCCAGCAAAACTAGGTAATAATGAAACCCGAACCTTACACCTTACACGCTCATTCAATGGAAATTGATCAGTTATTTTCACATCTACTAAATAACCTGATCGAGCAGGAGGAGTAAACCAAATAGAATCATTTTGTGGATACGTTCCTCCATCTGTTATTTCCCATTGAAAATCAACATTCGTATTTACATTTTGTGAATATCCATATCCTGTAGTTTCTAGCGAATTTGGAAAAAGAGGCTTAGCAACAAACAAGATACTATCTCCAAAGCAAACATCGACAAAACCCGTGTCAAGAGGATTTAAAGCATTGGGGCCTGTTCCATTTATATACGCTTCAATATGTCCTTCAAAAGGTTGATATTGGTTTCCACATTGGACATTCGCAAGCCAACCTGTGCCTTCTGTCGCTCCATTAGAAATAAATACCACAGTCAAACACCCGGAAGGATTATCCCAAGATGCCTGATAAGCGAAACCTGTTGGGTCAGTAACTGAATTGTGAATTCCTAAAAGCGGAGCACTTGTATTTGGACCATCATAAACATATATAAAATCAGAACCATCAACATTAAATTCAAAGCCTGCATTAATTGCAAATGTCAATGTAACTTTTGTTCCTAATGTAAGGTCAGGACAAAAAACAGTAGTATCATTAAAATTCGGTGTGTAATTCCCTGTTTGACCTCCTGGATCAAAGAAATTAGTTCCGGAAATACCAAACGTATTGCAGTTTATCGGATTGGATTGAGGAAAACCAACATCCCCCATTGTTACATTCTGTGAGAACGAACTCAAAGCAAATAGAACAAATAATAGTGTATTAAATAGTCTCTTCATTTCTTAGTTGTTCTTATTTTTTAATTCGTTTTGCAAAACATACTTGGATTTAACAACCAACATTTTATCAGTTCCAGCAATTTTGAAGTATTGATTTTGATTTTCGATACGTAAACCAACGTCTGTGAAATTTTTAATTTCAGAACTAACATTTAGCACTTTAATGTCAGAAGTTTCCTTTTGTGGTAAGGCGGTAAAGTAAAATCCATTCGTTAAGGCATATTCCAATAAAAAGAGATCTTCAGAACTCATTTTCTTTAACTCATTCTTATTATAACTTTTTTCAAGATCTGTGCTGTATTTCTGAGAAAAAACAACAAATGAGGAACAAAAAACTAATGTTGAAAAGAAGATTTTTTTCATAAATTATATCGTATTCTTGAATGACACAATTACTCGTTGAAAAGTTGCATTAATTGTTAAAACATTTCAATAATGGACTAAGATAATAAAACTTAGTTTTGTTCCGAATTTTTAATCCAAAAAAATGCTTAATTCAGAATTAGAAAATATTGCCTCTCAAGTAAGAAGAGACATTGTAAGAATGGTCGCTGCCGTTAGCTCGGGGCATCCAGGCGGCTCACTAGGTTGTGCCGATTTTTTAACATTTCTGTATTTTGAATGGATGAATTTCAACTCGAAAGAATTTACCATGGATGGAAAAAATGAGGATTTGTTTTTCCTTTCAAATGGACATATTTCACCAGTTTGGTATAGTGTTTTGTCACGAGCAGGCTTTTTTCCAGTAAATGAATTGGCTACGTTTAGAAAACTATCTTCTCGACTTCAAGGACACCCTTCTACGGATAAAAAATTACCTGGTGTTCGGATGGCTTCTGGCTCACTTGGACAAGGATTATCTGTTGGCGTTGGAGCAGCGCAAGTGAAAAAATTAAATAACGACAAATCTATTGTTTACACACTCCACGGAGACGGTGAGTTACAGGAAGGCCAAATTTGGGAAGCTGCCATGTATGCCGCCGCAAATAAGGTTGATAACATCATCGCAACGATCGATTACAATGGGCGTCAAATTGATGGTGATGTGGATGATGTTCTTTCTTTAGGCAACCTAGAATTAAAATGGCAAGCTTTTGGATGGGAAGTTTTTCATATGAATGGTCACGATTTTGAAAATATGCGTTCTACATTAACCGAAGCGAAAAACGCAACTGGCAATGGAAAGCCGATTGTGATCATAATGACAACTGAAATGGGACAAGGAGTAGATTACATGATGGGAACACACAAATGGCATGGATCGGCGCCTAATGCAGATCAATTAGAATCGGCTCTTAACCAATTAGAAGAAACTCTGGGAGACTATTAGTGAAAAACCTTTTCCTCATATTATTTTTCTTTTGCTTAGGGCTAGTTTTTAGTCAGAAAACAACACGAATTCTCTTTATTCTTGATGCCTCCAACTCCATGAATTTGGATTGGGATAAACAAACACGAATGGATGCTGCCAAGGATATTTTGATCCAATCGGTCGAGAAGTTGCGTGGAATTCCAAATCTGGAAATTGCACTGCGCGTTTATGGCCATCAATCAGAGGTAACAAATACCTACCAAGATTGCGCTGACACGAAATTAGAGGTTCCTTTCGCTGCAAATACCGTTGACGCCATTCAAGCCAAAGTTCGAACAATTAGAGCGAAGGGTGCTACCCCAATTGCTCGCTCATTAGAAGCTTCAGCTGGTGATTTTCCAGATACGTTAGCGAGGAATTTCATCATTTTAATCACCGATGGACTTGAATCCTGTGACAACGACCCCTGTCTAATCGCAAAGAAATTAAAAGATAAAGGCGTTAAAGTAACTCCGTTTGTTATCGGTTTAGGAATGGATTTGTCCTACCTTGAAAAATTCAAATGCATCGGCTCATATTCGGATGCAGAAAGCAAAGATGCATTCAAAGTCGTATTGAGTAATGTGATTTCAAAAGCACTTTTGAATACGACAGCACAAATTAATTTGAACGATATTTCTAAAAAACCAACTGAAACCGATGTAACTGTATTTCTTTATGAAGCAGGGACTCAAAATTTGAAATATACATTAACACATACCTTAAATCGTTATGGCAATCCGGATACATTGATTTTAGATCCAAATCTGAAATATGACATTGTTGTGAATACTTTGCCAAAAATTGAAAAGAAAAACGTATCGCTGCAGAAATACACCCACAACGTTATTCAAATCGATGCAGCGCAAGGATTTATGAAATTGATTTCAACTAAAAACGTCAATAACCCAAATTACAGCATGCGTGTGATGCAAAAAGACAAAACACAAACCTTGAATTCGCAGCCTTTTAATTCGACTCAAAAATATTTGGTTGGCACGTATGATTTGGAGATTTTCACTTTGCCTCGAACCTATCAGCGGATTGAGGTTACCCAAAGTAAAACCATAAATGTTGACGTAATTCCATCAGGTTGTTTCTCATACACAGGGCCAAAAGGCTTAGTCGGGCAGATTTTCGTCGACAACGGAAATAATTCATTTGAATGGGTCTGCAATTTAGAATCTGGATTGAAAGAAGGGAAATGGTTTTTACAGCCTGGGTCTTACAAAATTGTTTACAGAGAAAAGGATCAAAAATCTACGGCCTACACAAAGGAAAAAAGCTTTAAAATTGAATCGAATCGAACACTGAATTTAAATTTATAAAAATGGAAATAGAAGTACTTGGAAATAAAGACACGCGATCAGGATTTGGAGAAGGATTAGCAGAATTAGGAAGAACCAATCCAAATGTGGTGGCTCTTTGCGCAGACTTAATTGGATCCCTAAAAATGGATGCGTTCAAAAACGAAAACCCAGATCGTTTTTTTCAAGTTGGAATTGCAGAAGCCAATATGATTGGTTTGGCAGCTGGAATGACCATTGGAGGAAAAATTCCATTTACAGGTACGTTCGCGAATTTCTCTACCGGACGTGTTTACGACCAAATTCGTCAGTCGGTGGCGTATTCCCAGAAAAACGTGAAGATTTGTGCTTCCCACGCTGGATTAACTTTAGGAGAAGATGGTGCTACCCATCAGATTTTGGAGGACATCGGTATGATGCGCATGTTGCCAAATATGACCGTGATCGTTCCCGCAGATTTCAATCAAACCAAACAAGCAACGATTGCGATTGCGGATCACCTCGGTCCTGTTTACC
>JBMLTP010000029.1:0-8883 GCA_049239885.1 Crocinitomicaceae bacterium | reverse complement strand
TGTTGGAATTTTATGAAACTTTTCCACTGAATTGGAGACTTACCTTGAAAGTGAAATGGAGCGTACCCATAGCCTTGATAGTTCCCATTTTCGATTAAAACGACACTTTTCTCTGATTTATTTCTCCCTTTATCAAGAATGTAAAAACTCTTTCCTTCAAAAGTCAGGTTGGCAATAAAATGTTCAACACGTTTATTATATGTATCAGGAGACTCCTCGCCAACACAAGCTCCATTGCATTGTTTTATTTCGTATTGAAAACAACTATTTTTTGACTGATACAACCCACATAATTTTTGACAAAACTGATGATTTTCAGAAATATACATTAAGTAACTAGAACCTTCTTTTCGAGTAGTAAAATGGATTAATGGTTGTGATTCTAGTCGAGCAGTTGATTGGATACTTAATTGCAAATAACCATTTTCATCAACGTTATCATATAATCCAAATGGAAACAAACTTTTTCGTAATCGTCTGTTGTAAATCGGTCGGTGCAATTTGATTAGCTCCGACTCAAGTAACATGGCTATCAATTCCGAACCAGTCATTTCATAATCAACGCGGGCCAAATCCTGTATCAACTTAATTCCTTTCGCCGTTTTCGTATTTCTCAGATGTTGTTCAACACGTTTTTTGATATTGATACTTTTACCAATGTAAATCAATTGATTAAACTCGTTATAGAACCGATAAACACCGGCTTTAGTTGGCAGAGCATCAATTACGTCAAGATCCAAATTCGGATGCATTGACTTTGGATTTAATTCCTGTTGAATGAATGTTTTTAAGTTATTCGGATCTTTTTTTAAAAGTAATTCAAACAGTTTTGTTGTCGCTAAAGCATCTCCACCCGCTCGATGTCGACCATTGATTTCAATTCCCAACTCCTTCGAAATATTTCCTAGACTGTATGATTTATAGCCAGGAATCACATAACGAGCTGCTCGAACCGTACAAAGATGTGGAAGTCGAAAATCGTAACCAAGATTTTTAAATTCGCTCCTGAGCATACCATAATCAAAAGCAACATTATGAGCTACAAAAACACAGTCATTGGTAAACTCAACGATTTTTTTAGCAATTTCAAAAAATCGAGGCGCATTCGAAACCATTTCATCATTTATGCCTGTTAATCGAACGATAAATTCAGGTATTGGTTGTTCAGGATTCAAGAGTGTTATAAATTCGTCTACAATCCTTTCTCCATCATATTTGTATATTGCCAACTCAGTAATCTTAGAGTTTCTTGGACTACCTCCAGTTGTTTCGACATCGATAATTACAAACATTATTCAAATTTAGAAAAATATTATCCTTAAATGAACGTGAATGTCATTCAAAATAAAAATGATAAAAATTTAATTATGCATGCATAGTATTTATTTAATTTTACTTAAATTTGAATAGAAAAACCACTGATATGAATACACAACCAATTAAAGGAGGAGAATTTATTATTCGCAAAACAACTACCTCTGAAATTTTCACACCTGAAGAATGGACTGAGGAACATCATATGATTGCCCAAATGTGTGATGATTTCATTGCACAAGAAATATTGCCAAACATTGAACGAATCGATAAAATGGAAGAAGGGTTAATGCCTTCAATTCTTGAAAAAGCAGGTGAGCTAGGACTATTGGGATTATCGGTGCCTGAGAATTTGGGAGGAATGGGTGTTGATTTCAAAACTTCTTTGCTTGCTACGGAGCATTTGGGGCATGGATACTCGTTTTCAGTTGCTTTTGGAGCGCACACAGGAATTGGAACACTTCCCCTGCTCTATTATGGAAATGAAAGTCAAAAAGAGAAGTACATTCCAAAATTGGCCACTGGCGAATGGAAAGCCGCTTATTGCTTGACTGAACCAGGTTCAGGATCGGATGCGAATTCTGGGAAAACAAAGGCTGTTTTATCTGAAGATGGAAAAAACTACATTCTGAACGGACAAAAAATGTGGATTACCAATGGTGGCTTTGCTGATTTATTCACGGTATTTGCTAAAATTGACGATGACAAAAATTTAACTGCTTTTTTAATCGAAGCGAAAAGTGAAGGAATTTCTTTGAATCCCGAGGAGAAAAAAATGGGAATTAAAGGTTCTTCAACTCGACAAGTCTTCTTTAACAATGTTGTTGTTCCAATAGAGAATATGTTGTCAGATCGTGAAAACGGATTTAAAATTGCATTAAATATATTGAACATTGGACGAATCAAACTAGGAGCCGGAGTTTTGGGTGGAGCAAAGGGAGCGATTAATGAAAGCATCAAATACGCCAATGAACGTGAGCAATTCGGAAGAATTATTTCTAAATATGGAGCCATCAGATTCAAATTAGCAGAGCAAATTATAAGAACTTATGTACTGGAATCGGCTACTTACAGAGCAGGACAAAATATTGATGACGCTATTGCCGGATTCATTGCAAGTGGAATAGATAAAGGAGCCGCAACTTTAAAAGGAATTGAACAATTTGCGCCTGAATGTGCGATTTTGAAAGTTGCGGGTTCAGAATGCTTGGATTATGTTGTAGATGAAGCCGTACAAATTTATGGCGGCATGGGGTATTCAGCCGAATCTACTGTTGAACGAGCTTATCGCGATGCAAGAATTAATCGAATTTTTGAAGGAACCAATGAAATCAATCGTATGCTTATTGTCGATATGGTGCTTCGCAGAGCAATGAAAGGAGAGTTGGATTTGATGGGACCAGCTATGAAAGTTGCTGGTGAACTGATGTCGATTCCTGAAATGACCGAGCCTTCAACCAATGCGCTTGGAAATGAAGAACGTTATTTGGAAGGCTTTAAAAAATGTATTCTAATGGTGGCGGGGTCTGCCGTACAAAAACTAATGCAAACAATTTCCAAAGAACAGGAAATATTGATAAATGTAGCTGATTTGGCAATTTGGATTTATCAAGCTGAATCAGTTCTTCTGAGAGTTCAAAAGAAAATTGAAAAAGTCGGTGAAGAAGCTTGTGCTGTTGACATAGCAATCGCAAAAACCTATTTTTATGACACAGCGGATCGAATTGAAAAAGCTGCTAAAGATGCCATTTATTCATTTGCGGAAGGTGACGAAGCACGCATGATGTTGATGGGATTAAAGCGATTTACAAAAGTCGAGGCATTCAATCCAAAAAACGCAAGACAATTAATTGCGCAAAAATTGATTGAAGACAAAAAATATAACTTCTAAAAAGTCTAAAAAATTGATTTAAAGCGACTTCGAGTCGCTTTTTTTATTTCAATTTATTAGAGAATACTTTTCTGAATTTCTCCACCTTTGGTCGAACAACAGCCTGACAATACATATTTTGCGGATTTAATTCAAAATAATTGTGATGATATGCCTCTGCACGATAAAAATTCGAAATTGGCGAAATTTCCGTTACAATCGGATTATCCCAAACCTTTTCCTCTATTAGTCTATTTTTATATTTTTCAGCATCCAACTTCTGAGATTCGTCATGATAAAAAATGACCGAACGATATTGCGTCCCAATGTCATTTCCTTGTCGGTTTAATTGAGTCGGATCGTGAACAAACCAAAAAACTTCCAACAGCTGTTCATATGACAAAAGATTTTCATCATATTCTACCCGAGCGACTTCCGCATGTCCCGTATTACCTGAACAAACCTGTTCATAAGTTGGATTTTCAATTTGTCCACCTGCATATCCAGGGTAAACATCAAGAACACCATTCAAATCTTTAAAGCAAGCCTCTACGCACCAAAAACAACCGGCTCCAAATGTTGCAATTTTCATGTTATAATTTTGAGGTAAAAATACTTATTCCTTGACAAATTCAAGTGCTGCTGAATTCACACAATAACGCATTCCAGTTGGTTTTGGCCCGTCATCGAATAAATGTCCCAAATGCGCATCACACTTCTTGCATCGAATTTCAGTCCGTTTATAACCCAATTCAAAGTCATCCAATTCCTTGATGTTCTTTTTATCCTCTGCATCATAAAAACTTGGCCACCCTGAACCAGAGTCATACGTCGTTTCACTCGAAAACAAAATTGAACCACAGGCCACACACATATAATTTCCTTTCTCGTGGTGATTCCAATATTTCCCTGTAAATGGACGCTCTGTTCCACCATCGCGTATGACATAGCATACATTTTTTGGCAAAGCCTTACCATTAAATTGTTCTGTTTCCTGATTTTTTTGAGTGTCAGTGGTTGACTTTTGAGCACAAGCAAACGTCGAAATAAAGGTCAATGTTATTATAATCCATTTCATACTAAAGGAACAAACCGATCTATTAAAAGTTTTCATTCTTAATTAGGTTAAGCCAAATTTTCAGAATTTGATTATTGGCATAGCACTTGTCACAGTATATGTCGTTCGTCGAATTCTAATAAAAATCAAAGTTTTATTTAGAAATACTGACAGAATGACTTAAAAAAATAACTATGAGTAATCTTTCAGATATTGATTTTTTTGGTTTCGCAGGAGGTTTAGAAAGCGATGCCGAGTTTATTCCATTAATAACGGCAGAAGAAGAGGAGAATGTGAACAACCAAAAATTCCCATCAGAACTTCCGATTTTACCGTTGAGAAATAACGTATTATTTCCAGGAGTTGTTATTCCGATAACCGTTGGACGAGATAAATCGATTAAGTTAATCCAAGAGGCCAATAAAGGAAATAAAATCATCGGTGTCGTTTCACAAAAAAATCAAGAAGAGGAATCGCCTGAATTTGATGATTTGAATAAAATTGGAACGGTTGCACAAATCCTTCGATTATTGAAAATGCCTGATGGATCATCGACCGTTATCATTCAAGGAAAACGAAGATTTGAAATTATTCAACCTTTACAAACTGATCCATACATGACCGCCTCAGTGCGGATCTTTAAAGAAAAACGAATAGACGCGACGGATAAAGAATTGGATATTATGTTCAAATCAATTAAGGATTTAGCACTTCAAATTATTCGAGATAGTCCAAACATTCCTTCTGAAGCTCAATTTGCAATTGGTAATATTGATAGCCCAACTTTTCTTGTGAATTTTATTTCTTCAAATATGAACGCTGACGTTTCCAAAAAACAGGAAATGTTGGAGGAAATGGACATGAAGAAACGAGTTATGATGGTTCTTGAACATTTGACTTTAGAGGTTCAAATGCTTGAAATGCGCAATGAAATACAGAACAAAGTCAAAAAAGATTTGGATCGTCAACAGCGCGAATATTTTCTACACCAACAAATGCGAACCATTCAAGATGAATTGGGAGATAATCCTCAAATTCAAGATGTTCGTGATATGGAAGATCGAGCTAAAAAGAAAAAATGGTCCAAAACAGTTGAAAAACTTTTCTACAAAGAGTTAGAGAAATTACAACGAATGAATCCGCAAGGAGCTGAATATACGGTACAACTCAACTATCTCGATTTACTTCTGGATTTACCTTGGGGAGAATTAACCAAGGATAACTTGGATTTGAAACGTGCAGAAAAGATTTTAGATCGAGACCATTTTGGTTTAGAAAAGGTGAAAGAAAGAATTATTGAGTATTTGGCTGTTCTGAAAATAAAAGGAAATATGAAATCACCTATTTTGTGTTTTTATGGTCCTCCAGGAGTAGGTAAAACCTCACTTGGTAAATCGATAGCAGAAGCCTTGGGAAGAAAATATATCCGAATGTCATTGGGTGGACTTCATGACGAAGCAGAAATAAGAGGACATCGAAAAACCTATATCGGAGCAATGCCCGGGAGAATTATGCAAAATCTAAAAAAAGCAGAAACTTCAAATCCAGTGTTCGTTTTAGATGAAGTAGATAAATTGGGAAGAAGTAATCACGGTGACCCCTCCTCTGCCCTGCTCGAAGTATTGGATCCGGAACAAAACTATGCTTTCTATGATAACTATGTTGAAACTGAATTTGATTTATCCAAAGTGATGTTCATTGCAACTGCAAATAGCCTTTCAAGCATTCAAGGGCCATTACGCGATCGGATGGAAATAATTGAAGTAAATGGTTACACACTCGAGGAGAAAATTGAAATTGGAAAAAGACATTTACTTCCAAAACAAATTTCCGAACATGGAATTTCCAAAAAAGATATTTCGATCGATAAAAAAATATGGGAGAAAGTTATTGAGGAATATACAAATGAATCAGGTGTTAGAGGATTAGATAAAATCACAGCTAAAATTGTTCGAAATCGAGCGAGACAAATCGCTATGGAAGACTCATACGACGTCAAAATAACTCAGGAGGATATTTTTAAATTTTTAGGGGCTGGCAGAACTAGAACAAAATACGACAATAACGAAGTCGCTGGAGTTGTTACCGGTCTTGCATGGACAAGTGTTGGCGGAGATATACTTTTCATCGAATCCTCTATCACAAAAGGGAAAGGTAAACTCACTTTAACTGGAAATTTAGGCGATGTAATGAAAGAGTCTGCAGTAATTGCATTGGAATTCCTAAAGTCAAATAGCGAACAATGGAATTTAAATTCCGAGTTATTTGATAACAATAACGTTCATGTTCATGTTCCTGAAGGCGCAACACCAAAAGACGGACCAAGTGCAGGAATTACAATGTTAACCTCACTTGCTTCATTGTTTACACAGAGAAAGGTTAAGAAAAACTTAGCGATGACAGGTGAAATTACGCTGCGAGGAGATGTGCTTCCTGTTGGTGGAATCAAAGAGAAAATTTTGGCTGCTAAACGCGCAGGGATTAAAGAAATCATCATGTGTTTCAAAAATAAACAAGACGTAGACGAGATTAAAGTTGACTATCTAAAAGGTTTGCAAATTCATTATGTTAGCAAAATGAGTGAAGTTTTGGATTTAGCATTATTGAAAGAGAAAGTGTCGAATCCTAAAATATTAAACTAAAACTAAATGTTGATAAAATCAATAATCAAGGCTAAATAGTCTTTGGCATAATTTTAGATATTTGCAAAGAAATTAAATTATCATGAAATCACTTTTATCTCTTCTTTTACTTGTTCTTCTTAACGTTCATTTTCTATCTGCTCAGGATTCAAAAGCTCAGGGAGTTTTGGACAAATTATCCTCAAAAATGAAAGGACTAAAATCCTTTTACATTGAATTCAACGCAAGTATTAAAAATTCAGAAACAGGAACAAACGAAAATGAAACAGGAAAAGGATGGGTTAAAGGAAATAAATTTTCCGCCTCATACGGAGAAAATACAATTATTTCAAACGGAATGAAAACTTGGACTGTTGTAAAAGAAGAAAAATCTGTTTATGAGTCAGACGCCTCAGATGATGAAGATGGAATAAACCCTAAAAAACTGATGACTATTTGGGAAAGTGGCTTCAAAAATAAATATATTAAAGAAGATAAATTAGGTAGCGAATCTGTTCATGTTATTGAGCTTTATCCGAAGAATCCTTCCAAAGCAGAATATCATACGATTGTTCTATATATTTCGAAGGGCGATGGAGAATTAAAAAAGGCCATTATGAAGGCGAAAGATGGAACAGTAATGACTTATTCTTTAACCAAGTTTCAAGAAAATCCTGATATTGATGATAGTAAATTCGTTTTTGACAAGAAAAAATACCCAGGCTATCCTGTAATCAGAGACTAACGTTTTAAAGCTCGATCCATTTCTCGTTTGTCATCCTTCTCCTTAAGATCTTGACGTTTATCGTGTAATTTCTTTCCAATTGCACAAGCTATTTCAACTTTAACCCAACCTTTTTCAGACAAAAATAGTTTCAAGGGAATCAAGGTATTCCCTTTTGTTTTTAAGAATTTTTCAATTTGATTTATTTCCTTTTTGTTTAATAATAATTTCCTGTCCGCGCGAGGTTTGTGATTGTAAAAAGATCCGTTTTCATACTCCGTAATGTGCATATTCCGAATCCAAACTTCACCATTATTATAAATACAATACGACTCTAAAATACTAGCCTTTCCGTTACGAATGCTTTTAATTTCTGTTCCGCTTAACTGAATACCAGCTTTATAAACATCTTCCAAATGATATTCAAAACGAGCTTTTTTATTTCTGATATTTAATTCTTTTTGAGCCATGACACAAAGTTAAGATTTTTGATATCTTTCGAAAAGAATAACGAAAAACAGTATAAGAATTAGTTAATTTTGATTACCAACTTATCGGATTTTGAATATACCATCCAAATACCTTGAAAACGCTGTTGATCAACTTGCATCTTTACCTGGAATAGGTCGAAGAACTGCTCTTAGACTAGCATTACATTTATTGAAGAAAACAGAAACCGAAATTGATGATTTTTCAAAGGCATTTATTGATTTAAAACACAAAATTAAAATCTGTGGGAATTGTGGAAACGTCTCCGATAATGATTTATGTTTTATTTGTCTCAATCCTAATAGAGATAACAATACAATCTGTGTAGTTGAAGATATTCGCGATGTCATGGCCATTGAGTCAACGGGATCTTACAAAGGAATTTACCATGTTTTGGGTGGATTAATTTCTCCAATGGATGGTATAGGTCCACAAGAATTGAATATTGAGACACTTGTGGATAAAGTTTCAAAAGGGCTTACTAATGAAATCATCCTCGCTCTAAGTCCAACTATGGAGGGTGATACAACTAATTTTTACCTTTTCAAAAAACTGCAAGCATTTTCGCCGTACATAACAGCTTTGTCACGTGGAGTGGCAGTCGGTTCTGAGCTTCAATACGCCGATGAATTGACTTTGAGTAGATCTATTCAACAGAGGCAGGAGTTTAAGATGGGATGATTTTTTTATCCTAAAAATTACTCAATTAATAAACTGTAAACTCATACAAACGAAAAAACCCCGTCTGCTTAATGCAAACGGGGTTTTTAAAAAATCGGCGTCGACTTACTCTCCCACGGTCAAAACC
>JBMLTP010000028.1:0-29581 GCA_049239885.1 Crocinitomicaceae bacterium | reverse complement strand
TCTCTTTATCCGATTAATTATTGCGATGGCACACCTGTAAATGAGGTTTGTACAGCTTCAGGCATTTCAGAAGAAAATATTTTTAACGCACTGATATATCCAAATCCTGCAACAAGTTTAGTGCATATCATTCCAAATGTTGAAGGTAAATATTCAGTTGATTTGATTGATAATACAGGTAGAGTGCTTTTAAGTAAAACCATCGAAAATGATATTTGTAAATTAGATCTAAATGATATTAATGCAGGAAATTATTTTGTGCGTGTGACGTCAGGTAAAATTGTTTACACCGAAATTTTAATTAAATATTAGAATGAAGACATTATTTTTTTTAATCTCGATTTTTGGAATGAGTATTATTTCTTTTTCACAAGTTAAAGAATTGAATTCCAGTGAAAAGAAAAAGGAACAAGTTACAAATAATCCAGGGGTAATACCCTTGAGTCAATCTAATTCAAAGCCTTCGACACGTGTTAATGTAAAGCGAAAAATAAAACAAGTTCCACGAAAAGAAAATCATGAGATTGCTCCAAAAAAAGACTAATTGGAGAGTAAGTTTTATCTTCTCTTTGTTTATTGGATCCGTTTTAGGTCAGTCCTACAGTGAAGGTTTTGAAAATTTAGCTAACCTGACAGATTGGTATATTCAAAACAATTCTGCGCTGCCAGATCAAGATTGGGGAGCGGGAGATAATACTATTTTCCCTGCACAAGCTGGAACTTCTGGGTCGTATTTGTCAGTTAATTTTCAAAGTACCTTAAGCTCCTCTGCGACAACAATAAGTAATTGGCTTTTCACGCCAACTAGAACTTACAACAACGGCGATGTAATTACATTTTATTCACGAACAGTGACTGGGCCATTGTACCCCGATAGAATGGAAGTTCGTTTTAGTAATGATGGAAATGGTTTGGATTGTGGAACAAATCCTACCGATGTTGGAACTTTTACAACTTTATTACTAACAATAAATCCAACCTTAACTACAACAGGATACCCGCAGGCATGGACACAATATACAATTAACATATCTGGGTTAGCAGGCCCGACAAATGGAAGAGTTGCGTTCAGGTATTTTGTTGCGAATGCCGGTCCGGGAGGAATTAATTCTGATTACATCGGTTTGGATTCATATACGTATTCATCGGTTGGATCTTCTCCGAGTAACGATCAATGTTCAGGTGCAATTACCCTCAATCAGGGAACTTCGTGCAATCCTGTTTCAGGAACGGTGGCATATGCTACAGAATCACAAGTAGGTTGTGCTGGAACTGCCAACAATGACGTTTGGTATTCTTTTGTTGCGAATTCTACTGGAGCCTCGATAACAGTAAATGGCACACCACTTTTTGACGCTGTTTACCAGGTTTTTTCAGGGAATTGTGCAAACCTAACTTCATTGTCATGTGTTGATTCTGGAACGGAAGGAGAAATAGAAGCAGGGATTGTAAATAATCTAACAATAGGTCAAACGTATTACATTCGAGTGCACGACTGGTTGGATGACATTCCAAACACAATGAATTTTGGAATTTGTGTGGAACAATTTACGCAATGTAACCTCCAGCAACCTATTGGATCTATACTTGAAACGGAATCTTGTGGTGCAGATTTAAATGGAGGATGTAATGCCACACCAGTGTCTTATCAACAAATAATTTGTGGAGACACCATCTTTGGAAGTTCATGGGCAGATAACGGAAATCGCGACTTGGATTGGTATCAATTTCAATTAGTAACTCCTGTAAATGTTACATGGTCTGCAACAGCAGAATTTCCTTACTACTTATATATAGTTGATGTATCAGATTGCGCTCAACCGGTAATTTTAGCTTCCACCAATTTTAATGCGTGTGAGTCGGGATCCATTAGCTATAATCCTGGAATCGCGGGCAATTATGCTGTCGTCATCGCGCCTGCGACATTCTCAGGCTATTCATGTAATTCTGGAAATATAAATTACGTTGCAAGTTTAAATCTTCCCTCGTCGCCGAATCAATTAACTTCTTCCGCATCAAGTTTTTGTTTGGGTGATTCAATTTTGATTTCAGGTTCAGCAAATACATCATACACTTGGTTCTTAAATGGTAATCAAATTGGAGTTGGCCAAACTTGGAACGCCACACAAACGGGAACATACACTGCCGCGTTTATGGACCTAAACTCGTGTTCATCGGTCACTAATGTATTGACATTAAATGGCTTACAATTGGATGATGCTTCATTTACCTATCCTTCAAATACGGTTTGTATAGGCTCTTCGAATCTTTTTCCCAACAGCGTTTACAGTGGCTCATATTCTTCAGATCTTGCAGGACTCGTGTTTGCAAATATTTTGACTGGTGAAATTGACATGACTCAATCGCTGGAAGGGTCTTATCAAATAACATTCACTACAGATAGTGTTTGTCCAAATTCTTCGACTCAAAATTTTGTGATTACGTCAAGTCCAAGCGCGTCTTTTTTCTATGCGGATTCAATGGTTTGTGTGAATTCTGCAAATCTTCAACCCATACTAAATCCTACTTCCTCAATTGGTGCTTTTAGTTCAAATTCCAATCTAATTTCTATTTCCACCAGCACTGGCGAAATCGATTTGAGTAATTCAGAAATAGGAAATTATACAATTTACAATACCATTATGGCATCTGGTGTGTGCCCAGAGGTGGTTGATTCTTCTGAGGTGACTATCCAAGGGACACAACTAGTTTTCCCTCCAGTAAATACGCTGTGTCCGTCTGATCAATTAATTCAACTGCAGGCGACTCCTTCAGGTGGCACTTTTTCGGGAACATCAATTGAAAATAATCAATTTAATACAGCGCTGGGATCATGTGATGTGACTTATTCTTTTTTAGATACAAATGGATGTACGAATACATCCTCACAGACTATTCAAGTTGATACCATTCCAAACTTAAGCTTTGGTAATTATAATTCGGTTTGTTCAAGCGATGGTACTTTTAATTTGAACTTAGGTTCTCCTGCAGGCGGAGTTTACGTCGGATCTGGAGTACAGAATAATCAATTCAACCCTTCACAAGGAATCATTGGATCGAACAATTTACAGTACATTTATACAACACAAAATGGCTGTTCAGATTCGATTTCAGGGGTAGTCGTTGTAAATGAATCGCCAACTGTAACATTTGATCCTTTACCTGCTATTTGCGATACGATAGCAGTATTTGCTTTAGGTGGAGTTAGTCCTATTGGTGGTACTTTTTCTGGAAATGGTGTAGTTGGGGCTACTTTCGATCCTGTATTATCAGGAGTTGGAACACATTCAATCACATACACATATTCGAATAGCGGATGTAGTTCATCGCAAACACAAAGTATTATTGTTGATAATTGCTCTAGTGTAGATGAATTGGTTGAACTTTTAAGTATTTTCCCAAATCCAAGCGATGGTGATTTTACGATTTTTGGAGAAGGAATTTCTTCAGTTAAGTGTTTTACACTTGATGGAAAGGTTCTTTCCTATTCTATTGATATAATTGCTTTGAATAAAATTTCAATACAATTGGAAGAGCCTTCTGGAACTTATATTATTCAAATTATTAAATCTGGAAAGTCATTGTATTTTCCTTTAATAGTGAACCAATAAACATTTTTCATTTGCTTATTATTTTCTTGGAAGAATGATTTAATTCTCTATCTTTGCAACAATTGGTCTCATGGCCGAGCGGCTAGGCACCGGTCTGCAAAACCGTCTACAGCAGTTCGAATCTGCTTGAGACCTCAATGAAACATATTAAACCCCCGATAAGGGGGTTTTTTTGTTTATTTTGAGTAAGGCGTGATAATTTTATTAGGGTAATAAGTTTGATTTTTTCGATAAACTACTTAACTCATTTTTCTTGGTTAACTTTGTTTAGTTGTGATTTTGAATTAAGACCTCAAGTCAATTGAAACACTCTAAAACAATGCAAGATATATCGAACGAATTATTGCAACTCGTGACATCCGGAGGTGATGAGCGAATCTTCTTGCGTTCGGATACGAACACGAATAAATACCATCTAAACCCATTGAAGTTCGATGGGCTTTTTCAAAGAGGTTCTTGCACCTGCGGGACATTTACTCCATTTGGATTTGAAGTTGCAAATCGTTTTGTAGGCTCATATTCAGAGGAAAAATATACGAATATCCTTCAGGAACAAACTAATCGACTCAGGAATCTATTGAACAATTCTGAATTGGAATTTGATGTCTATTATGGACCAAGTGGGACTGATATGATGTATCTTCCTCTTTTATTTCAAAGGATGCTAAAGCCGAATAGAACAATCATAAATATTGTTTCGTGTCCTGAGGAATTGGGATCAGGTTCAAAACAAGCGGCTGAATGCAAGTATTTTTCTAAACTTAGTCAATTCGGTGAACAAATTCCCTTCGGAGACTTTATTTCAAAAGGGATTGATTCTAACGTGTTTTATTTGGCCGCGCGAGAAAAACAGGGACATATTGAGAATAGAAATGAGGCTATTCGTGAAATCATCAGGAGAAATTCTGGTGAGCCAATTATAGGTAATCTTGTATTTGGAAGCAAATCCGGGATAAAGGATGACTTATTAATCATAGATGATTTCCCCGAAATAATGTGGGTCGTAGATATGTGTCAATTTAGAACAGATAGAAAATTGATTTACGATCTGATTAGTAAAGACGTTATGATTATGGTTACCGGATCTAAGTTTTATCAAGCTCCTCCCTATTGCGGAGCATTATTGGTTCCGACAAAATGGACAAAAATGCTTAAAGAGGTTTCTGGAGAGCCAGCAAAGTATTTCAATCGAATTTTTTCGGCATTTGATTTCCCCGAGGCTTTACAAAATATTATAGAGAATTTGCTTCCATTTAAAAATGTCGGTTTGAGACTTCGATGGGAGGTTGCATTATCGGAAATGGAAGCATATTTGTCTTTCCCGCAGGAAGAAACGAACGCTTTTATTAGAAGATGGAATCAAATAGTTACTGGTAGATTAGCTTTGAGCGATTCGTTCCAACTTATGCCAGACATGGAGTTAACCAATGATAGTATTGTTTCCTTTATGGTATTGGTAAATGGAAAAGCACTTGATAATGTAGATCTCCAGCGATTATATGATTTTTTAGTCACTCGTGAACACGATGGATTGGAGGGATATAATCGCATATTTTTGGGGCAGCCTGTTCAGTACGGTGAAAAATCGTTTATCAGACTTTCGATAGGGTCTTACTCCGTACGAAACCAATTACACAATAAACGATTCGAATTTAATAATGATCTTCGATTAATAGAAATAATCGAGCAGAGTGCGAACAAACTATTCAATAAATAACATGCTTGACAAGGAAGCTGATTGGACGCTTAAACAAGTTATTGACCTCAATTTATTGAGTGAGAATGACACAGCTATTATTTGTCAATCATGGAATAATTTGGATCGTTATCTAAATCACTTGAAGGAGTGTTTCCCAAAAAATACCTTACATGCAATTGCTATTAAAACCAATCCGCATCCTGAGGTTTTGAAACATATAGCAGACTTGGGATTTGGACTTGAAGCCGCCTCTATTGAGGAAGTTCTAATGGCCAAATCTGCTGGAGTAGCGAATGAAAAAATAGTGTTTGATTCACCCGTCAAAACCCAGTTGGAGATTACCTTTTGTCAAGAGAATTTACCTGGAATTCGGTTAAATGTCAACAGTCTCGAGGAGTTGAAAAGAATTCCTGAAAATCCGAGTTTTATTATTGGCATTCGAATAAATCCATTGATTGATGTTGGCTCGCCTTCTTTGTATAATGTGAGTGCTGATGAATCTAAGTTTGGAATTCCCATTTCCGATAAGGGCCTTCTTCTCAATGCAATCCTAGAATATCCAATTACCCAATTACATATTCATTCGGGCAGCTCTATGACTAATCTGGAATCTTCCGTATTAGCTGTTGAAAATCTTTTCAAATTAGCGGAGGAAGCCAATCAATTTCTTGCTAAAAATCAAATTTCTCGCAGAATAGAAACCTTGGATATTGGCGGCGGATTGCCTCCTGAAGAATTGTATTTTGCATCAAATTCGCTGATGAATAAATATGCTGAAGGTTTGAAAAATCAAATACCTGATCTGGGGAATTATCAATTGATTACTGAATTTGGTCAGTGGGTTCATTTTTATTCGGGGTTCGCCTATTCTCGAATTGAATACGTTCTAAATCGAGGAGAAAAAGAACTGATTTTCGTTCATTTGGGTGCCGATTATTTAATGCGAGACGCTTACGCTAAACCAAGAGGTGTCGTTTTCAAAACCTATTTTCAAAATGGACTTCCAAAAAATGACATTCAGAAAAAATTTGATATTGCGGGTCCTTTGTGTTTTGCAGGAGATTATTTAGTTAAAAACGAAAATTTATCAAACCCGCAAGAAGGCGATTGGTTGGCATTACTCAATACGGGGTCCAATTCATTGGGTTTGTGGTCAAGACATTGTTCGAGATCGATTCCAAAAGTTTTTGGAGTTGATTTCGATAAAGAAAAAATTGAAATTATTTCTGAGCGGAAAAATATCTTTTAAAGCAATTTATATTCTCCCTACAATTTTTGCAATTTGAACTGCATTTGTCGCAGCGCCTTTTCGGAGGTTATCTGCTACAACCCAAAGGTTTAGTGTATTAGGTTGACTCTCATCTCTTCTGATCCGTCCAACAAAAACATCGTCTTTACCTTCCGAGTATCTCGGCATTGGGTAAGTGAATGCATCTAGATTGTCCTGAAGCGTAATACCCGAAGTGTTATGAAGAATGGATCTTACTTCAGAAAGATCAAAATCAGTTTCAAATTCGATGTTAACAGCCTCTGAATGACCTCCTACGACGGGAACACGAACCGCTGTAGCTGTTACATTTATTTTTGAATCAAGAATTTTCTTCGTTTCGTTTGTCAATTTCATTTCCTCTTTGGTATATCCATTTTCAGTAAACACATCACATTGAGGAATACAATTTTTATCGATTGGATATTTATAAGCCATTTCACCTGAGATCCCATTCCGCTCGTTTTCCATTTGCTGAACAGCTTTAACTCCTGTTCCTGTGATGGATTGATAGGTTGAAACAACTACGCGTTTTACTCCAAACTTTTTATGTAAAGGCGCAAGAACCATTACCAATTGAATCGTACTACAATTTGGATTCGCGATTATTTTGTCCTCTTGTGTTAGGAGATTTCCATTGATTTCGGGCACGATCAGCTTTTTAGTCGGATCCATTCTCCAAGCCGACGAATTATCGATTACGGTTGTGCCAACTTCAGCAAATTTCGGCGCCCACTCAAGAGAAGTTTCACCGCCGGCCGAAAAAATCGCTATGTCGGGACACATGTCAATAGCAGTTTGCAATCCAACAACTTTGAAATTAAGTCCACCAAATTCAATATCCTTTCCAACCGATTTTTCGGATGCAACTGGAATCAATTCAGTGATAGGAAAATTTTGCTCTTTTAATACTTGCAACATGACATTTCCAACCATTCCTGTTGCTCCGACTACTGCTACTTTCATATTTAATGGTATGTTAAAGTTATAAATGTAAAATTTGGAATGTAAAATTAATATATTTGGGGTTGGATGAAATTTGGTACAGCTTTTTTATTAGTCCTTTTGGTATTATTTTCTGTTAAGGTTAGCGGACAAGTTACTGATGATTTTTCAGATGGGGATTTTACTAACAACCCAACTTGGTCAGGAACAACTGCAGATTTCAACGTTAATACAACCCAACAATTACAATTAAACAATTCGGTTGCTGCTACTTCCTATTTGTCAACGCCCCATAATTTACCGGATTTAAACAACAATGAGTGGCGAATTTGGGTGAAACAAAGTTTTTCTCCTTCATCTAGCAATTACGGGAGGGTTTACCTGACTTCGGATAATGCAGATCTAACCTTAGCTCAAAATGGTTATTACCTGCAATTTGGAGAAGCGAATGCGATTGATGCTATTCGGCTTTTTAAACTTGAAGCAGGTGTAGCAACTCAATTATGTGCGGGAATAGACGGTCAAATTGCAAATACTTTTACTGTGAATGTTAAGGTAAAAAGGGATGCAGTAGGAATTTGGAGTTTGTTTGCTGATTTAACAGGCGGTGAGAGTTTCATCTTGCAAGGAACAGCGAATGATCCAAGTTCTTTGATCGGATCGCATTTCGGAGTGTTGGATATTTACACTTCGAGTAACGCAAACAAATTCTTCTACGATAACATTTACATTGGGAATGAAATTTTGGATCTTACTCCTCCTGTTTTGTCAAGTGCGAATGTTATTTCTCCCAGCCAAGTTGATGCAGTTTTGGATGAAGCCGTAACAGCTTTATCAGCCGAGAATATCAATAATTATTCAATCAATTCAGGTATTTCAATTGCTTCTGCAACCTTGGATGCCATAAATCCTAGTCTAGTTCATTTGGCTTTGGTAAACAACCTTGCAAATGGCAATAGCTATAACTTAACAACCAATAATATCTCAGATTTAGCTGGGAATATATCTGGAAATCAATCGGTTAATTTCCAATATCTTGTTCCTGATTCTGTGGTAAAAGGGGACGTCATGATTACAGAATTTTTTCCAGATCCATCTCCAGTAGTAGGTTTACCTGAGGTTGAATTCATCGAAATTTATAACGCAAGCAACAAGATATTCAACCTAGGCGGATGGAAAATTGGAGATGCTTCTGCTGATGGCACGATTAGCTCTGCTTGGCTATTACCGGGAGAATACAAAGTTTTAACAGCAACCGCAAATGATTCATTATATACCATGACCGATGCAGCCGGAGTGACTAGTTTCCCTAGTTTAAATAATGCAGGTGATGACGTTGTTTTGAAAGATTCTTTTGGGAATATACTGGATAAACTAACCTATACGGATAATTGGTATCAAGATCCTGTGAAACAATCAGGAGGTTACACGTTGGAATTAATCAATCCGAATGACCCGTGCTCAGATGCTAGTAATTGGATTGCCAGCGTTTCCAATACAGGTGGAACTCCCGGATTTCAAAATTCTATTTTTGATGTTTCGCCAGATATAACGGCTCCCCAAGTGACACTTTGGTTGGTACTAGCTCCCAATTTTTTGGAAGTTCATTTTTCAGAAGGAATGGATTCAACTTCTTTGGCGAATGCCATTTTTAATTTTTCACCGACCCTTACAATTCAAAACAAATTTATTCAGGGCGCATACCCAAATAAACTGATTTTGCAATTCAATGAGATTCTGGTTCCTTCCTTGGTTTACAATGTAAGCTTTACAAACATTGGAGATTGTTGGTTAAATTATTCCAATGCTAGTGGACAATTCGCACTTCCGGATATTCCTTCAAATGGGGATGTTGTCATAAATGAAATACTTCAAAACCCTTTAAATGGAGGTCAGGATTGGATTGAATTGTATAATAATTCTGATAAAATAGTTAATTTAAAGGATTGGCAATTCGCGAATTTTGACAACGACACTATTGATAATTTCAAAACGATTCAAGACAATTACTTCTTATTTCCACACGATTTCGTTGTAATTGGAAAGGATTCAAATTTTGTAAAAGCTAATTATCCGGCAGCGGTTTCAGGTAAATTTCTTTATGCTGAACTGCCTAGTTATAACAATGATTCAGGTTCAGTTTATCTCATTTACAACTCAGAAATCATTGACAAAGTATCTTACCTTGACGCGTGGCACTTTGATTTATTGGATAATACAGATGGTGTTTCTCTCGAGCGAATCGATCCAAATGGTGAATCAAGCATTTCCTTTAATTGGCATTCGGCAGCCGAAGATATTGGTTTCGCGACACCAGGCAGAGTTAATTCTCAATTTTCATCTGCTGTTTCAAATGGAATAATCACACTAACCAACGACGTTTTCTCTCCAGATAACGATGGATTTGAGGATGTTTTGCAAATTTCTTACGAAATGAATGAAGCAGGTCTACTTGGGAAAGCAACTATTTTCGACGATCGAGGAAGACCTATTCGAAAGTTGTTCAGTAACGAATTATTAGGAAGTAAAGGAACATTTTCTTGGGATGGTTTAACGGACAACCAAGTCAAAGCAAGCATTGGCGTTTACGTAATTTTATTCGAAGCGTTTTCAACAAATGGCGGTGTAATTTTTACAACAAAAAAAGCAATTACGCTAGCCGGAAGACTTTAGTTTTGTAAAAAAACTTAAAGTGATGAAATATTTGGCTTTTTCGGCAATTTTAGTTCAATCTATATTTTCTTTTGGACAAAACCAATCGTATAAAACCCTTGTTGGGATTAAAGGCGGTTTTCCTGGATATGGATCCCTAAATGTTAAGCACAATTTGGGCGGAACGAAGTATATCGAAGCAAGCATGGGTGGATTGGGAAGAAGAAATTATGGCAGCGGATTTTATCTGTTAGGAGATTTGGAAATAAACAACCAATTGAGTCATGGGTTTTTATGGCATTATGGAGCGGGTGCTTTGGTTGGATTTTCATCTAACCAAGTAAACAGTTATTTTCAGTTGGCACCCAATGCAATTGCGGGTTTGGAATATGTTTTCGAAGATTTACCATTAAATATTTCAATCGATACTGGCCCCTACCTTTTTATAACTCCTCAATTTAATTTTGTTTGGGGAGGAGGATTCGCCCTTCGCTATGTCGTCAACTAGGCTCAACTTTTCTCCAGGAGCCAAAAATTGGATTCCAAAATACTTCGATTTAGTTGATAAAGGAATAATTTCATTGTCAACTGATTTTGAAAGTGATCCAGATGTAGATCCATTGCGATTTTTAATTAGTAAAACGGGACTCCTCTATGGGTCCTGCTCACGATTTTTATTTGCCAAAAATATTGAAACCATTCGTTTTACCAGGGATGAGCAACTAAAACTAGTGTTGTTTGAAACATTGATATATGTTTACAAAAGTCATTTTCATAAAATTGATAAGGAACAATTTTTAATTGCGCTTGAGAAATATTATGAAGGAGATGAACGATCTCGGTTTGATCATTGGATGAGTTTTTTTTCCGAGAAAAGCAGAGAAGCTCGAATTGAAACTATATTAAGTGACCGAGTGAAAGTTAAATCGACCATTTTTGGTTCCAATTATTGGTTGAATCACCTTTCGAATAGTTTTGTTTTTCTCGATGTCCTTTTGTTTCAGCGATTTCTTCAAAATAAAACCAAATCCTTTTTCGAATCCTATCAACCAATTGCTTCAACTACTATCAATTGCCTTGCTTTTGTAGCTTATTTAGATAGCCAAGTGATAGAAAAAGAGCAACGTATGCTCTGGCATTTTCTCGCTAGTGCCGATTTGGAGAAAGAAGAAAAAATCAGATGTGAAAAGAATATCTTGGAAGGAGTTTCAATTAATGAAATCTCGCTTGAAAAAATTGAAGATTTGAGCATTAAATACGCGATTTACGAGTTATGCATTTTCGTGATAAGGGGATCTGATTTTCTGTCAGAAGAAGAGGAATTTAAAATTGTTGAATTTGGCAAATTGTTAGGTATTTCTGATAATGACATTCACCTTTCATTCATGTTTTGTAATGCATTTATGATGGAAAATGGTGAAAATATTTCGCTTTTGAAAACAGAATCAAATACGCAATTTGTTTATCGTGCCTTTACAAAGAGATGGTTTCGTATATTAGGAAGAAATAAAGACAAGTTGGTTCAAGAATTAAAGGAAAGTAAGGAATTAATTTCACTAATTCAGAAATCAACAAAGGAAGAACTCACCAAAGAGGAAAAGGAATTAGTCAAAAGTCAATTTATGGATATTCTTAAGTCAATGCCGTCGATGGCCATATTTCTGCTTCCTGGCGGAGGATTGCTTTTACCATTAATTTTGAAAATAGTCCCAGATCTTTTACCATCCTCTTTCAAAGAAAATGAATTAGAAAAATGAAATAATGATGAAATGTAAAATACATACCTACCTGCTTAATGATGCTTTTTCACAAGAGTTTGCGGATAAAAACCATAATGGAAAGCCATCCGAGGATAACCAATTGTTTGAATGGGAAGACGAATTGGAAGTATCTACTCCGATTTCATCAGCTACCGAAATCGAGAATGAAACGTATTTGCTTCAAGGAACAATGCCTGATGGATCTGCTTTTTCATACCCAATTCCAACTATGAGGTTGGTGAAAATTGAATCACACGATGCTCCAGCATTTTTCATCGGTTGTTCCGAAAATATTCTTGCTAAATTGAAAATTCAAAAAAACGAGAATAATATCACTATTGATCTCTATCTAAAGGATTACGAGCCGCTTTCCAATCCGATTCCTGGTATTTACATTGGTTCAAAGTCATTTCCTAAAGAACTAATCTTCTAATGCTTGTTGCGGAGAAAATCTCACTTGAATTTGAGAAATCCATATTAAAAAGGGTTAGTTTCAAACTTCTGTCGGGAGAATTGGTGGGTTTGGTAGGAAAGAGTGGGGCAGGGAAATCGTCTTTTTTGAAAATTTTGGCAGGATTTCTTCAATCTGATGAAGGGAAAGTCTTTTTTAACGATACTGAGTTGCCTCCTGTCAGTTCGTTGTTAATTCCGGGTTATAAAAAAATAGCCTTGGTAAATCAGGACTTCAAATTGGATCCATATCATTCGGTCGAAGAAAACATACGCGAATCGATTCTAAATTTACCGAATGATAAAAGGGAAAAACAGGTAAAGAAAATGCTCCGTTTATTGGAACTTACTCATATAGCGAATAATAGAGCCAACCAAATTTCGGGAGGAGAGCAACAGCGTGTAGCACTTGCTCGAGCTATTTCGGTGAAACCTGATTTTCTTCTTTTGGACGAGCCATTTGGACATCTTGATCCACGACTGCGAAACAAACTCAAAGATTATTTACTCCGTATTCGTGAGGAGGAAAATACAGGAATTTTACTCGTTTCTCACGATGAACATGATATTTTGGGTCTCTGCGATAGCGTTTGCACGCTAAAAAATGGGGTCTTAAGTAAAAAACAACTTCCTGAAGAACTTTATTATAACCTATCTAACACAATTCAAGCAACTATTTTTGGACAAGTGAATAGTATAATTCATAACAATGAAAAAATACTTTTTCGACCTGATGAATTTGAAATTGCTAAAAGTGGAATTCCCGTTCAATATATTCGTAGTATCTTTGCCGGCGGATATTATGAAAATATCTTTTTAACAAATAACAAAGAACGAATCATTCTTTATCACAGTGATAAATTGACAAATGTCAGCCAAATAAATGTCCGAAGAAAAAATTTCAAATAATCGCTGGTTCTCTGTTTTCTTTACGATTAAAGATGCATTAATTCAATACATTCAAGAAGGTGCTTTTTTTCACGGTGCGGCTTTGGCATATTACACACTTTTTGCATTTGTGCCAATAGTTTATTTGACTACTTCCATCTTCGGAAGAATTTTCGGTCAAAAAAATATGGAGAATATTGTCATTGATTTATTAAAAAATCGAATAGGAATTAGTGATACGGATGATCTTATGGACATCCTTCTTCAAGTAAACTTTAGTCGACCAAACATTTTTTTAGAGGTTATTAGTTTTCTCGTTTTACTTTATGCTTGTTCAGCATTCTTTGTTTCCTTAAAAAGAAGCATCAATGAGTTTTTTGATATCAATCCCAAAAATAGGCATGAACAAAACATTCTAATGGATATTATTGGATTTCGTTTCTTGTCTGTTGCTTATTTAGGAGTTTTTGCATTAATTATCATTTTGTTTTACTTTGCGCAAACCTTTGCTTTTTCAATATTGGAGCATTGGATAAAAACAAAAAACGGCTTTGTCAATTTTTCTTTTTCATTTCTTCAATATTTCATTTCAATAGCCAGTAATGTGTTTATTTTTATTGTCGTTTTCAAATACATACATAATGGTAGAGTTCCCTGGAGAATCGCCTTAAATGGTGCGTTCGTAACCTCTGTTTTTCTTTTTTTAAGCCAACTCGTTATTAAATACTATCTTATTAATTATTTCTTTTTAGGTAATTTGGGAATTGTAGGATCTCTTTTTATCATACTGGCTTGGGTTAATTATTCTGCGCAAATTGTATTTTTCGGAGCAAAATATACAGCCGTTTTGGCGAAAAAAAATGGAATAATCATAAAATAGTGCTATTTTTAGCTTAAATAATTCAAAATGAGTAATTTAAAATTTATTTCTTTCTCAGTTATTGGAATACTACTTCTAAATAGTTGTGGCCAACAAAAGACTCTTAAAAATCCTGTTTACAACACGACTATATTCCGCGGAAAACAAGGAGAAACAGAGGTCAATTCGTTCAATAAGAATAGAGCCGAACGTGAAAAATTGATGGCAGAAACGATTGAAAAAGCAGATGCTGCAAAGCGAAAATTGGAAGAACAGCAAGCTATATTAAATTCAATCGATTCCACTGAACGAATCGGTGATTTGAATTCTAAACTGAATTCTATTTTTAACAGAACTCAACAAATAATTGATGAATTGAACAAAACTTCTCCATACACTTCTGCTGGACAAGAAAAAACCTTAAAATTGGCTGCAGAGTTAAATGATTTAATGCATAATTACATTAATCCATTGAGTAAGTTAGTAGAAGCTAATAAAGAAGTTGTTCGACTTGGATCCGACATCAATTTCAGCACAGGTAGTGCTTTACTATCGAAAGAAGGAAAAAAGAGGATAACTCAATTAGTTGCCAATATTGCCACTGAAATTGAAAAATGGAAAACTTATTTGAATCATCACAATGAGAATATTTTCAGTAATTCGGAATACAAAACGATTATTTTAGTTAACGGTTATGCAGATATGCAAGGAAGTATGGATGCTGAAACTCGAAAGAAGATAAACTATGAACTTTCAGAAAAACGTGCGAAAGCTGTTGCGGACGAACTGAATATTCAACTTAGCGAGTTGGCAAAAAAGTACCAATTGAAATTTGAGATTCAAAGCAAGGGAAGAGGTGAGGAGCTTCCGAATGAAAATGTAACAACATCAAAAAAAGGAGAAAGTTCTGCGCGAAGAATAAGTAGCATAAGTTTAGTTGTTGGCCCGAAAATTCTGCTTTACAACGATTAATTTTTTCTTAAAGAAAAGCAGGCGGTTTTCGTAACTCGAATTTCGCGTCTTTGAAAATAGAGGACGAATTGCGAATACTAAACAAAAAGCTTTTGTTTCCACCCATTGGAACCCAATAGAAAGAAAGAGTCCAACAATGCAGGTTTCTGTTCAATGAAAAATAAGCGTTCGTCAATCTTTGGTCCTTTAAATTTAAATTGATATTTCCCGAAAGATTCCATCTTTTTGTAAAACTTATATCACCATTAATTACGAGTGTTTGTATTTGAAAATAAGTGTCGGGATTTGTGAAAGAAATTGCTTGATTGGCATTGAATGACAAAACGTGAGACAAAGATATTTTCCAAGGAATATCGAAATAAATTGCTTGTTCAGGATGCAACGCAAAATAGTTGTAATCGCTTCGCCAATTGTCGTTTAGGGTGGCTCCATTGTCTTGAATTTTCTCTCGTGATTTTTTAGGAGCAATGGTTATCGAAGTATTAAAATTCGTACTGATGAATCGTCCTAATTTTTTACCATTTTGAATGGCGTAGGTTGAAGTGGTTTTACCCGTTGAATCGACCCAAGCATATGGACTGAAATTAGCATTTGAAACAAAATTCAACCAATCAAACGGACTAATTCTCAGGTTTAAAGTAATATTTGACAATCGCATTGAGTCTTTCGTGAAATCGTAGTTTCCGTTTATAGAAAATTGGTCAACCAACCTGACCTTTTTGAATCCTGTAACGGTATCTTTATCCGATTTGTATTTCATTTCGAACGTATTGTTAATCCCAAAAGTCAAAAAAGAGGCTTCGTTTGTATTTCCTACATTGTAAATGCTTCGCTCATAGGTCGAATAGCTAATTGCAGATTGGTTTACTCCTGCATTTTCCGTTTGCAAAGGATTTAGTAATGGAACATATCGGTAACCGATTGTTGGGGTCATCAAGTGTCTTAATTTCGGTTTGGACTTGCCAACAAACTGATAATAGGAATAAAGTATCGTTGTCAAATTGATATTCGTATTAAACTCGTGCGCCATACCAAATCGTTGAATGGTATCAGTATTCGAATTGTTGATATTCGAATCGTAGGTTTTTGAGATTTGCTGAAAATTGATTTTATTTCCATAATTCAAACTAGGTGTAATTTTTATGGTGTTTCCGAAAAGTCCGGTTGTTGTTTGCAACGTCATAGATTGGGAAATTCCATTGAAAAATCGTTGAGAAATTCGTTGAAAATCGCCATTCGAAAGTAACGTGTCAGCAAAGTTGGAACGATTTTGACCTTCCATGTTGTAAGTAACTCCTATTCGTTCGATGGTCTTTTTCCATTCTTTGTTAGTCGATTTAAATAGTTTTTTGAACGGAAAAACTCGCGTTAAATTCACGTTTAAAACAGGGCTAACTAGCGCAATGTCTTTTGCTACTGAGTTTTGTCTCAATGAAATTTTCATTCCAGTTGTCAGTGGCTTCCCTGGAAACAAACGATTGATGTTGATATCGGAATTAAAGCTATTATTGAAATATTCGGGATTTATTGGGTCTAGGCTGTTTTTTGACGTGTTGTCTGAAATGAAGTTAACGTTTGAAGCAAAATTCCAATAAGGGTTCGACTTCGGTTCTTTGCGATGTGACCATACTACAGTTACTTTGTTCTGATTTGAATTTTGTGGAAAACCTGATCTAAATTGCTGAAATCCAAGTGATAATCGACCTGAGTAACCATATTTTTTAGCATAATCCAAATCATTTCTCAATCCCCAACTACCTCGACTATATAAGTTCGCGTAAACTGAGGTTTGAAGCTGATCATTTATGGGTAAATAATATCCCAAATTTTGAAACCCAAATCCGTAGTTTGATAAAGGAATAAATTCGGGAAATAAAAGACCGTGAGTTCGATCGCGTTTTTTTGTCGGAATTATAGCAAAAGGTATCCCAAATGGTGTAGGAATTCCATTCAGCCATAAATTCATGGGCCCGGTAACAATTCGTTCATCTGGAACAATAACCCCGCGAGCCAATTGAAAATGATAATGCGGATCCTCCAAATCGCATGTCGTTAAACGTCCTTGAAGTAAATGAACTTCTTCATTTGACTGTCTTTTTGCAGTGCCCATTTTGAAGAAAAATTCATCTTGCTTTATGGCAAGTTCTTCCAAATAACCCTTTTTTGTCTTCGTGTTGAATCGCATTCGTTGGCAAGTTATTACCTCGGAACCATCAGAAAAAGTTGGGAATTCAATTTGATTACTGTCTTTATCATAACGATAGCTTGCAGTAATTTCATTTGTGTTGAAGTCAACCAAAATATATCCTGCAGACATTTTTGTTTCTTCCATTTCAACAGTCGCCTGACCATATAGGTGAAGTTTCTTACCTTTAAGATCCGTGTAAATTGAATCTTTAGCGTTGTATCGAATTATGTTTTCGATCGATTTATCATTGACTACAACTGTATCTTGCGCCGTAACGTTTTCAGTATGAAACATTATTAACAATAACACGAAGAAAAGTTGTGCGAATCGCTGCATGAGAGCTAAAGTATCGAAGTAATTTTGTTATTATGCGACATTTTGCTGCAAAACTACCAAATTTCAGTGGGCTTTCAATAAACGAAAGCATTGCTCATTTATTGAGTGTGTTACTTTTCCTAGCACTTTGTTTCGCTCCGAATAACATCTTTTCACAAGTAAAATCGGATAAGCAGTTACTGAAAACAATCGTAATTGATGCCGGTCACGGAGGAAAAGATCCGGGATGTCACGGGAGTTTTGCGCACGAAAAACATGTTTGTCTGGCAATAGCTTTGAGGTTAGGAGAAATTATTAAAGCGAAATATCCGAACATCAACGTGGTTTACACAAGAAATTCTGATGTTTTCGTAGAGTTGATTGAACGGGCAAACATTGCAAATCGAGCGAAAGCAGATTTGTTTATTTGCATACATGCCAATGCAGGGAGTAATGTCGCTTATGGCACTGAAACCTATGTTTTGGGTTTGCATAGAACGGAGGCGCAACAGCGCGTTGCTGAGCGAGAAAACTCAATTATCGCTTTGGAGGATGATAAAGGAGCAAAATATAAGGATTTCGACATGTCTCCAGATGCGATTATTGCAAAGCAACTTCAGCTTTCTGTATTTTTGGATCATTCGATTCTTTTTGCGACAAATCTTCAAAAGGAATTCAAACGAATTGGGCGCTATGATCGTGGCGTAAAGCAAGCGGGATTTTTAGTTCTCTACAAAACAACAATGCCAAGTGTCTTAATCGAAACGGGCTTTTTAACAAATCCAACTGAAGAGAATTTTTTAGGTAAAAATGAAGGTCAAGAAAAAATGGCTAATTCCATGTTCAAAGCCTTTGAGAATTATAAAAATCAATTGGAGGGTAGGGCTGTGGTTTCAGATAATTCTACTCCAAATATAAATTCTTCAAATGAAACAAACGAAAAACCGAAAGAAGAGGAGAAGCCGGCAATTACAAAAGATAGTACAGGTTTGATTTTTCGAATTCAAATAGAAACTTCAGATAAGAGATTGGCAACAAATTCGACGCGATTTAAAGGTTTGGAAATTTATGAATACCAAGAAAATAAGTTGTACAAATACTGCACGGGTCTCTTTCATCACGATTTAAAAGCCGCTAAAGAGCATAAAATCGAACTCATCGAAAAAGGATTTAACAACGCTTTTGTTGTCGCATTCTTAAATGGAGAGCGAATTAGTATTGAAAAAGCTATTAAATTAGCAGAAAAATAGAAATTTGAAATATTCAAAAGAAATAAAGGCAGGAATTATAGCTATAATTTCAATTGCAGTTTTAGTTGCAGGTGTCAATTTTCTAAAAGGAAATAGCTTTTTCGGAGGGGATGACAAGTATTATGCGTTTTTTCCGAATTCAGGACAAATAATGGTTTCTAGCAATGTTACGATGAACGGTGTTGTTGTTGGTAAGGTTATGGACGTGACTTATGTTCCTAAGAATTCAGTAGAAAAGCGTGTGAAAATTACGTTTAGTATTCAAAATAGCGATGTGAAGTTACCGAAAGGTACAATCGTTGAAATTGGATCACTTGATTTACTTACGAAAGGGATTTTAATTCAAGTCCCAACAGATATTTCAAATGGAAATTATAAACCCGGAGAAACTTTGCCAGGAAGACTTTCAGTTGATATGATGTCTCAAGTAAAGTCCTATGCCGATCCAATTTCTCAGCGTTTACAGGCTATGATGAGTTCCATCGACAAAATGGTTGTTTCCCTTTCTGCTTTTTGGGATGAGACAGCAACGTCTGAAATCGAAGGAAGTTTGAAACAAGTAAAAATCACAATTCAAAAACTTGGCAATGTAGCCCAAGAATTGGAAGGGTTTGTGGCAGAGGAAAAGGTTCATTTTGGCCACATTATGAACAACGTTGAAAGCATTACGACCAATTTGAAGAAAAGCAATGACCAAATTACTTCGATAATCGGAAATACCAAAAAGATTTCAGATGATCTTGTTACCGCGGATTTCAAGGCCGTAATTTTGAATGCGGAAACAACACTCAAAAAATTAAACAACGTTTTGACTGAGGTTGAATCTGGAAAAGGAACAGTTGGTAAATTGTTGCACGATGAAAAACTATATACGGAACTTGTTGAAACAAACAACGAGTTGCAAAATCTAGCATCTGATTTGCAACTTCACCCGGAACGTTACATTCATTTTTCTGTTTTTGGAGCCAAAACGAAAGGTGTTCCTCTCTCGGGCAATGAAGAGAAAAAGCTTAGAAAAATTTTAGACAGTATTCCAGAATAAAATAGGTATGATAGCTCACTTAATTTTCGTAATCCTTCTTTTGGTCAGTTTTGGCCTTTTTGGTTACAACATTTGGAAAGTTCGATACAATATATTACTCGGTCAGGATATTCATCGTTCTGATAATTCAGGTGAGCGTTGGAAAACGATGTTACTTGTAGCTTTTGGACAAAAGAAAATGTTTTCTCGTCCAATTCCTGCACTGCTTCACCTCGCGATATATGCTGCGTTTGTGATTACGCAAATTGAACTTATAGAAATTATCGCAGATGGAATGTCAGGTAGTCATCGTTTCTTCTATCATTCGCTTGGTGGTTTTTACACGTTCATGATTAGCTTCATTGAAATTTTGTCGGTTGCTGCATTCATTGGAACAGTTGCTTTTCTTTGGAGAAGAAACGTTTTGAAACTACCGCGATTGACCATGCAAGAATTAAAAGGGTGGCCAATGAAAGATGCCAATCTGATTCTCATAATGGAAATCATTTTGATTTGTTTCATTTTTACAATGAACGGAGCGGATGAAGCCGCGAGGAATTTGCAGTCGAATGAAAGTTATGGATTTGCTATTAGTCAGTATGTTGGGCCATTATTTTTTGGAGGAATCAATTCACTTGAAACTTTGCACATTTTGGAGCAAATCGGTTGGTGGGGGCATGTAGTTATGGTTTTCACATTTATGAATTACCTTCCTTATTCCAAACATTTCCATATTTTCTTGGCTTTCCCAAATACGTATTATTCCAACCTTGATAAGAAAGGAAAGTTTACAAACATGGAATCGGTTACCAATGAGGTAAAACTGATGTTGGATCCAAACGCTGATCCCTATGCTGCTCCTGTAAATGCTGATGCAACTCCAAAGCGATTCGGGGCGAAAGATGTAACCGATTTAACTTGGAAAAATTTGCTTGATGCATACACGTGTACGGAATGTGGTCGATGCACGTCGTCTTGTCCTGCCAATCTAACAGGAAAGAAATTATCTCCTCGAAAAATAATGATGGATACCCGTGATCGACTTACTGAAGTTGGAGAGAATCTCAGAAAACACGGAAAAGATTATACTGACGGTAAAAGTTTATTGGGAGATTATATCACGGAGGAAGAACTTTGGGCCTGCACCAGCTGTAATGCTTGCGTTCAGGAATGCCCCGTAAATATAGACCCACTGTCTATTATTGTTGACTTAAGAAGATTTTTAGTTATGGAAGAATCAAAAATTCCAACTGAATTAACAGGAATGCTAACCAACATTGAAAATAATGGAGCCCCTTGGCAATTTTCACCTAGCGACCGTTTAAATTGGGCCAATGAAGACTAACGAAAATAAAGACGATCAATTAATTGAACTACTTGAAAACGGGAAACATTTGTCTCCTGTATTGCCTGAGCACGTGAAAAATTATTTGATTGACATTGATGGAACTATTTGTGATGATATTCCAAATGAAGAACCTGAGCGAATGGAAACGGCGGCACTTTATCCAGATGCGCTTGAAACGATCAACGGTTGGTATGATCAGGGTCATATCATAACGTTTTTCACTTCACGCTTGGAAAGTCATCGAGAAGTAACAGAGAGATGGCTCGATAAACACGGGTTTAAATATCACGGAATACTCATGGGGAAGCCTCGTGGAGGGAATTACCATTGGATTGATAATCATATTGTTCGGGCTACAAGGTACACAGGCAAGTTTACCAACCTGATTGAAAAAAGTGCAAATGTTCAAGTTTTTGAAGACTAAGTTATGAGTTTGAAAGTACCAACAATGGCCGAAATGATGGCTAATGGAGAAACGCCAGATATTCTTTTTTGGGTAGGATGTTCTGGTAGTTTTGATGATCGTGCTAAGAAAATCACCAAAGCGGTCGTTAAAATACTCAATCATTGTAATGTGAAATTTGCGGTTTTAGGAACCGAAGAGAGTTGCACTGGTGATCCAGCAAAGCGAGCAGGAAATGAATTTTTGTTTCAAATGCAAGCCATGATGAATATTCAAGTATTGAATGGCTATGAAGTAAAAAGAATCGTAACGGCTTGTCCGCATTGCTTTAACACACTGAAAAACGAGTATCCTGAATTGGGTGGAAATTATGACGTGATTCATCATACGCAGTTAATTCAAGACTTGATAAATACGGGTAAATTAGCGTTGGAAGGAAAACAAACGTTTAAAGGGAAGAAAATCACCTTCCATGATCCTTGCTATTTAGGTCGTGCTAATGATGTTTATGAAGCGCCTCGTGCACTGATTGAAAAATTGGATGCTGAATTGGTTGAAATGAAACGTTGCAAGACGAATGGACTTTGTTGTGGAGCCGGAGGAGCTCAAATGTTTAAAGAAGCTGAGAAAGGAAATAAAGAAGTCAATATCGAACGAACAGAAGACGCTTTGGCAGTCAACCCATCCATTATTGCGACGGGATGTCCATTCTGTAATACGATGATGACGGATGGAGTCAAGAATTTTGATAAGGAACAAGAAATCAAAGTGTTGGATGTTGCCGAACTCATTGCCAATGCCGCTGAACTTTAAATTTATTTTTCCAGAACTTCCTGACCATAGTCGAGTTTGGCTCTATCTCGCGGATAGAAAATTAGATTCAACTGAGCTACTTTTTGCAGAGGAAAAACTCCAAGACTTTTTGAGCACATGGAAAGCTCATGGAAAAAGTTTGAATTGCAACGGAACCATTCTTTTTTCTCAATACCTTATTCTCTCTGTTGATGAAGACATAGAATCTGCTTCAGGCTGTTCTATTGATAGTTCTGTTCGGTTCGTAAAATTGCTAGGTAGTGAATTGAATGTTGATTTCTTTAATCGCATGAATGTAGTATCCATTGTCAACGATAATGAAATACAAACTTCCAATTATTTTGAGGCATCCAATGGTGTTAATCCTTTTTTGAACCCGCTCATTCAAACGTTGGAGGAGTTAAGAGAAAATTGGATTGTAAATCAGGGATAAGTAAATACCCGCTAACTCTCTTTTAGTTTTTTAAATTCAATGGAATCAGTTTTAATCGGTATAAGTAATTGAATATTTAAAAACGATTTTGTAATTTAGAAAGATGATTCGTTTGGCATTTTTCGGATTTTTTATTTTTCATTTTTGGTTTTCTCAATCAATTATTTTTGCTCAAAAAACGAGTGAAGACAAAGTTCGAACTGATAAAATCAAAACCTGGAACGACCTGAACTTGGTTTACAAAAACCAAAATTTGATCAAACAGCAAGAAATTCTCGATAAGCTAAAAAATGAGAAATCAAAAGTTGTTTTAAAATCGGAACTCAAACTAATTGAACTCAATCTCAATGAAGAATTGATTTCTCAAAAGAACTTAGTTGATTTCGAAAATCAATTTAAAAATAGCTACGAAAAATTAAGATTTGATGATGTCCAATTAAATGAGCGATTGCAGTCGCTTAGAGTTCAATATGCTTATTTTTTTCAAAGAGGTGATTATCTAAAAATCGCGCGTGATTTACTTACCATCGCAAAAAAGTCTCGAAAAAATCAAATTATTTCACAAGCTTATATCGAGATGAGTTGGGCTTTCGCTTATGGAAATTCAACTGATTCTTCCTTTATTTGTGGGGAATTAGCTACGGAGTTCGCTCAACGTTCGGATAGTAAAACAAAATTTGCTCTTTCACTTCGAAATCAAGCCAAATTGAGGCAATACTTTGGATTTAACAACGATTGCGTTGTTAAATATATAGAGTTTTTGCAAGTCGCAAATGAACTTCAAAATGATCTGTTAGTTTCTTTAGCCAATATGGATCTTGGTTTTGTACTTCTTGATTCAGAAAATTTTGGTGGTGCTTCAAATTATTTTCAACGTGCAAAGCAAATCGGAGAAAATAGGTTGGATTATTATCATAGTTCGCTGTTAAATTATGGTCAAATTCTATGCGATTTAAATGAAGGGAATCTGAAATCCGCGAAACAAATTTTTCAAAAGATTAAATCGAGCTCGAAATATTCCAAAAGTGAAGAACTACAAGGACTTCTTTGGTTCGCACAAGCGGAAATAGTAGCATCTGAATTGAAATGGAGTGAAGCAATCGAATTTTATAAAAAATCAATTATTTACTTTGAGAAATTAAAGGATTCTCAAAAATTAGGTTTATGCCACCATCAAATTGCTAAGTGTCTAATCAACTTGAAAAAATTTCGTGAAGCAGAACTAGCAGTTCTTCAGTCAGTAAAAAATAACCTGAGACTAACTGAGTTCAAATCGAATGAGAATTATAAACTTCTTGCAGTAATTTATGAGTCGACGAACAGACAAGCAGAGGCATTTAAAAATCAAAAATTTTATTTGGAAAACTTGCAGAAATCTTCCATCTCAAAAGATGTAGTTGCAATAAACGAATTGGCTGAAAGCAATTTGAGAGAGGAACGAGAGAAACTCATTCAATCTCAAAATGAATCAATTGAAAGAGAAAGAAGCGAAAAAGAGAAATTGGAGGCTCAGCGAACTCTAAATTTATTGGTTTCGATTATCGGCGCATTGGTTTTGATTTTAGGTCTTATAATTTTGTTCCTTCGCACAAAGCAAATCCGTTCACAACAAGAACAAAAAGATGCTGAAATGTCGCAAGCACTATTGAGAACCCAAATGAATCCGCATTTCGTTTTCAACGCGATGTCTGTAATCCAAAGTTATATTTTTACCCATAGTCCGGAAAAGTCATCTAAATTTTTGGTAAATTTCTCAAAACTGATGCGTTTGATTTTGGAAAACTCGCCAAAGGAGTTTATTCCGCTTGAATTGGAAGAGGAGATTCTCGAGAAATATTTAAATACACAAAAACTAAGATTTGAGGATCGCTTTGAATTTGAATTAGATATTGATTCCGATTTGATTTTTCAAAAAGCGATGGTTCCACCGATGATTACCCAGCCATTTGTGGAAAACGCTATTGAACACGGTCAACTGCATACAGTCGAAAACGGAAAGATTTGCATCTCAGCAAAACAAAAGGATAATATGCTTGAAATTGTTGTGTGTGATAATGGTATTGGTAGAAAAAGTTCTGCGAAAACGAAAAAAATCAAAACACACAAGAGTATGGCTATTAATATGACGCGCGAACGAATTGAAATATTGAACAGAAAGTACCGATCGACTGGAAACATGAATATCGAGGATTTTGACCATGAAACATGCCGTGGGACGAAAGTTACCATTCTTTTACCATTAAAATTTGAACAGTAAAATCAAAAACAATGAAAAAAATTCTAATTATCGATGACGAAAAACCAACAAGAGAATTTATTCGCCGGATGTTGGAGTCTTTTAAGCTAAATGCGGCAATTTTCATTGATGGCGAAAATGTAGAATCAGGAATTAAAGCTATTGAGGAAGTTCAGCCCGATTTGGTTTTACTTGATATTCAAATGCCTGATGGGAATGGCTTTGACGTGCTAAGACGAGCGCAATACAAAAAATTTGAGGTTATTTTCATAACCGCTTTTCAGGAGTTTGCCATACAAGCCATTAAATTTAGTGCTATGGATTATATTTTGAAGCCAATTGATATGGAGGAACTGCAGAGTTCAGTTACTCGCGCGCTCGATGCGATTCATCAAAAAGCAGATGAAAGTCAGTTTTCAGTTCTTCAAAATAACATTCAGCCAAATCAAAAAAGAAAATTGGTTCTAAAAACGTTGGAAAGTATTCACGTCGTAGATATTGAAACCATCATTCGTTGTGAGGCAGATAAAAACTATACATCTTTTTTCCTGGCTGATGGAAAGCGAATTTTGGTGTCTAAAACGTTGAAGGATTATGATACAATGCTTTCAGGTCATAACTTCTTTCGAGCTCAACAATCGCACTTGATTAATATCAATTTTATAGAACGCTACGACAAACAGGATGGAGGTTATGTGATAATGAAAGACGGTGCCTCCGTTCCATTGTCACCTGCCAAAAAAGATCAATTTTTTCAGTTATTGGAAAATCTATAATTTTTCAAGTGCTTGTTCCAAATCAGTAATTAAATCCTCAGCATCTTCGATTCCAACGCTTAAGCGAATAAGAGAATCAACTACACCACTTTGCTCACGCACTTCTTTCGGAATAGAAGCATGTGTCATTGTTGCTGGGTGCCCAATTAATGACTCAACACCTCCTAATGATTCAGCTAAAGCAAACAGTTCAACTTTTTTTACAATTTCCAATGCATCTTCTAATTTATTTCCTTTCAACGTGAATGAAATCATTCCGCCAAAATCTTTCATTTGTGCTTTCGCAACCGAATGATTTGGATGCGTTTCAAATCCTGGCCAATAAACTTTATCAATTTTTGAATGACCTTTTAAAAAATTCGCAACCAACGCACCATTTTCACAATGTCTTTGCATACGTAGGTGCAGTGTTTTAATTCCACGAAGTACTAAAAATGAATCCATCGGCCCACATACGGCTCCCGATGAGTTTTGAATGCGATACATTTCCTTTGCGATGTCATCATTTGAGGTTACCAAAGCACCCATAACAACATCAGAATGTCCACCTAAATATTTCGTGGCAGAGTGCATTACGATATCGGCACCTAAATCAAGTGGTGTTTGAAGATACGGTGTAGCGAATGTATTATCTACAGCAAGCATTGCCCCAACTTTTTTAGCCAAATTCGACATCGCTTTGATATCCACAATGTTCATCATTGGGTTCGTTGGTGTTTCGACCCAAATTAGCTTAGTATTCTTATTCAACAAAACTTCAACTTCACTTGGGTTTTGCATATTTACAAAGTGGAACTTTATTCCGTATTTTTCGAAAATCGTCTTGAAAATTCGGTAAGAACCACCATATAAATCATTCGTTGAAATAACCTCATCTCCAGGATTCAACATTTTAATGACACAATCAATTGCGGCCAAACCTGAACCGAAACAAGCGCCATATTTGCCATTTTCAATAGCTGCTAAGTTCTTCTCTAGCGCATGCCGCGTTGGATTTAATGTTCTAGAATATTCATATCCTTTGTGGTTTCCAACACCTTCCTGAACGTATGTTGAGGTTTGGTATATGGGAGTCATAATTGCGCCTGTTGCTGGATCTGGTTGCACGCCTGCATGAATAGCTTTCGTTCCGAATTTCATAAAAAGAATTTTAGCAAAATTAATAGAATAGTTTTGAATACTATTTTCTTTTTGTCTTTGCCACAAATAGAAATAAAAAAGCGTAGTACTTCAATGTAAATAACTTATGTAATTTGGAATGTGGCTTCTTCGGTTTCCGAATATGAGTTAAGTTATTCATTCCCAAATGAAATGTCTTTCCAACTCAATACCTTACATACGGTTCTATTTTGATTAAATAAACCCGTGTGAACCAAAGTTTTACTTTCAACTAAATTTGGGTCAAACTTTTCGAAATAACTCAATCCTTTAAACATGTCATGCATAATCGTTTGACTGGCTTTAACTTCAACTAAATTAATTTTTTCAGAATGCTGCCAAATGAAATCAACCTCGTGACCAACGGCATCACGCCAAAACCAAAAATCCAACATTAAATTTTGATGGTAGTTTTGCTTCAGGTATTCGTTAATGACATAATTTTCAAACAAACTGCCTTTGTAATGACTGATTTTCAAACTGGAGCCGTCTCTGATTTTCAGTAAAAAACACAACAATCCCGTATCGTAAAAATAAAGTTTGGGACTTTTCGTAATTCGCTTGTTAAAATTGGAATGATACGGCTGCAATTGATAGACAATATAGCTTGTTTCCAATACAGAAATCCATGATTTTGCCGTTGGTTGGGAGATTCCACATTCGTTGGCTAGCGAATTCAAATTAAGCAGTTGACCAACACGCGCTGCGCATAGTGATATGAAATTTCGGAATTGTTTCAAATCCTTCACATGAATCAGCTCAGAAAGATCTCGCTCGACATACGTTTGCAGGTAATTCGAATAAAATACCTTGGAAGGAATATCCCTGTCGTAAATAGCAGGATAAAATCCTTTTTGCAGATTAACGGCATAATCATCATCGAGCCAACCCGCTTTTTGCATTTCACCATTATCAAAGGGTAAAAGTTTAAAAAGTGCAACACGGCCCGCCAAACTTTGAGTAATGTTTCGCATCAGATGAAAATTCTGCGAGCCCGATAAAATGTATTGCCCCATTATTTTATCTTCATCTACTTTGGTTTGTAAATACGAAAACAGTTCAGGGACTCGTTGGATCTCATCAAATATAACACATTGGTTATATTCTGCAAGAAAACCATTGGGATCCTTTAACGCATAATTGCGGTTATCTAAATTTTCTAGGTTAACATACGTGTATTTTGGAAATTGATTTCTTAAAAAAGTAGTTTTACCTGATTGTCGTGGGCCAGTTAAAACCAAAATGGGATATTTAGTTAGATAAATATCCATTTCTTTTTTTATGGTTCTTATTGCGCTCATAAACAACTATTTTAAGGATACAAATATAGTTTTAATTTTGAAATTACACTATATATAATTTTGAAATTACACTATTAACTATTTTGAAATTACACTATATATTACTTTGAAAATACATTATAAATTTCTTTGAATTTTTAATGTATTTATTTTAGAATTTACACACTATGATCTGGATTAACGGAGATGAAATCAACCTAAAATTCAAATCACAATTAATTTAATATAGGAATCTAGAGCTAGGATTCTTAATTTTACAAACAATCGTATGAAACTTACAAATAAATTTTTGGTGTTGACCGTTTTACTGCTTGTAGTTGGTAAAACATCACTTTCCCTTTCGCAAGACTTTAAATCTAAATATTCAATTATCTTGGTTATAGATGGGCCGCGTTATTCAGAAACATTTGGCGATACATCCTGCAAATACATTCCGAAAATGGGAAAAGAATTGATAAAAGAAGGCGTTTTCTTTGAGAATTTCAAAAATAATGGTCCAACTTATACGGTTCCAGGTCATGCTGCTATTGCGACTGGAGATTATCAGCGTATCTCCAACTCAGGTACAAGTCTTCCCAAAAACCCTTCCATTTTTCAATACTATTTAAAAGCGACAAATTCACCAAAAACGGATGCATACATTATTGCAAGCAAAGGAAAATTAGATGTTTTGGCGAATACCAAAAATAAAAAATGGAGAAATCAATATGTCGCATCAACTTATTGTGGGATAAATGGCTCAGGAGCAGGTTATGGGAGTGATGTAACAACCTATTCCAAAGTACTTGAGGTCCTATCAGGAAATAACCCTCCGCATTTGATGCTAATAAATCTTTTGGCTGTTGATGTTTATGGACATGCCAATATGTGGAATAAATATCTTGAATCAATTAAAGTTTGCGATAACTATACTGATTCACTTTGGAGGAAAATTCAATCCAACCCAATCCTAAAAGACAAAACGACATTATTCATTACAAATGACCACGGCAGACATTTGGACGGTAAAAAAACAGGATTTATAAGTCATGGTGATAATTGCTCAGGTTGCAGACACATTTCATTATTAGTGCTTGGCCCTGACATCGCAAAAGGCAAAAGAGTGAAAGAGGAAGCTGAGCTTATCGATATCAGTAAAACCATTTCGAAAATGATGAATTTTGAAATGCCTACTTCGAACGGAAGATTTCTGAACGAATTGTTTCTGTATAGAAAATAAATTGTTCAATTAATCCA
>JBMLTP010000027.1:0-7937 GCA_049239885.1 Crocinitomicaceae bacterium | reverse complement strand
TAATTTCGATAACTGTTATATTTCCACTTTTTTTTACACTCATTTTGAATGAATTATGGAAGAAAAATGACCATCCAATAATTAATATTTCAGTTCTGGTTTTTGGTGTAATTTACATTGTAGTCCCCTTTTATTTAACAATCGATTTAAATTTACGCAGTACGTCATATCTCCCGACAGTAGCTGGGATGTATTTTTTAATTTGGACTAATGATTCGTTTGCATATTTCAGTGGTAGGTTGTTTGGAAAACGAAAACTTTTTGAACGAATATCGCCGAAAAAAACGTGGGAAGGAACAATCGGAGGTGTATTGTTTACGCTGATAGTTGGATATATCATTGGGGCATTTGTAAATAGGGGAGAGGAACTTTTTTGGATTGTATCTGCAATAGTTATTGCTCCATGTGCTATCTACGGAGACTTATTGGAATCTCTGTTTAAAAGAAGTTTGAATATTAAAGATTCTGGTACTATATTACCCGGGCATGGTGGTATATTAGATCGTTTTGATGCGGTATTGTTTACCATACCGTTTTTTTATTGTTGGACAATCGTTTACACATATTGGGAAAAGTTTTGATATGAAATTACATCGAGAAGGTTACGGAATTATGGCTGGCACATTGGTTGCTGTTCTGGGTTTATCAGCGTTGAATTATTTTCTGCTCGTTAAATGTGCTTCAACCATTTTGTTTTGGCTAGTAGAATTAATCTTACTAACTCTTTTATTCTTAGTAGTTCAATTTTTTAGAGTTCCAACGAGAAGTTGTCCCTATTCTGAAAATGATATTGTTTGTCCAGCGGATGGAAAGGTTGTAGTGGTTGAAGAAGTAGAGGAAAACGAATTTTTCAAGGACAAACGAATACAAATTTCAATTTTTATGTCGCCATTGAATGTACATGCAAATTACTTTCCAATAGGAGGAGAAACTACTTATGTCAAATATCATCCAGGTTTATTCCTTGTAGCATGGCATCCGAAGAGCAGCACTGACAACGAGCGTTCGACCATTGTTGTTAAACACGAAAATGGAAAAGAAATTTTATTTCGACAAATTGCTGGGGCTGTAGCAAGAAGAATTTGTTACTATGCGCAAGTTGGAAAAGCAGCTACACAAGGTGAAGAATTTGGTTTTATAAAGTTTGGTTCGAGAATTGATGTTTTTTTACCACTTGAAACCAAAATAGATGTTAAAATTGGTGATATTGTCAAGGCGAAAACCACTAGATTGGCTCACTTTTAAATTTTTTAATAACTTTACTAAAAATCAAGCATTATGAAAAAAGTATTTTTAGCTCTAGCGTTAACCACTTTTGTTGGTTCAATGGCAACTTCTTCTTACGCAGCTGTTACAGGTGTGAAAATCGAGAAAAAAGACGATGATAAAAGAAAGAAGAAAAAGAAAAAATCAGGATGTTGCGCATCTAAGCAAGAAGCAGGAAAATCTTGTTGTTCTAAGAAAGCATCAAACTAATTAGACTTAACAAAAAACGTCGGAGGATTCTCCGACGTTTTTTTATGCATTAAACTTTTATTAACTGTATATCGATTGATATTCTTCGTGATACTTCGCTAATATTTTCTTTCTCTTAAGCTTCAAGGTTGGTGTAAGTTCATCGCCCTCAATTGTAAATTCTTTTTGGAGGAGGACGAATTTCTTCAATTGTTCCCAGTTGCCAAATCCTTGATTGAACATTTCCACTTCTTGATTTATTCTTTTATAAACTGCTGGATTATTTGCGATATCGACATTAGAGTCATTAGCCAAATTCATCCCATGTCGCTCTCCCCATTCTTTAATGAAAGCGAAGCAAGGAACTATAAATGCAGATGGAAATTTCTCGTTTTCACCGATTATCATTATTTGTTCTATAAACCGAGATTCCTTGAATTTATTCTCCATCGCTTGAGGCGCAATGTACTTGCCTCCTGAAGTTTTAAAGATTTCCTTTTTACGATCTGTTATTTTTAAGAATTTTCCCTCTTGAAAAATACCAATATCTCCGGTATGAAACCAACCTTCTTTATCGATAACTTCATCGGTAGCCGTTTGGTTGTTGTAGTAGCCAAGCATTACATTCGGACCTTTCACAAGAATTTCTCCATCTTCAGCGATTTGAACTTGAACTCCGTCAATTAATGTTCCAACGGTTCCAATACGAATTCCTTCATCAAACGAGTTTACTGAAACAACAGGAGAAGTCTCCGTTAAACCATACCCTTCTAAAATGGGAATGTTTGCAGCAAGGAAAATTCGAGCTAGCCGAGGTTGAAGAGCGGCACTACCTGAAGCAATTGCACGAACGTTACCACCCAATGCAAGTTGCCATTTGGAGAATATTAATTTACGAGCAATCGCCAATTTGAATTTATACCAACCAGATTTACCAACAACATCAAATTCTTCAGCAAGTCCAACTGCCCAAAAGAAAAGTTTTCGTTTAACACCAGTTAATGTGTCGCCAGTCGCCATGATTTTGTCAAATACTTTTTCAATCAATCTTGGAACTGCTGTAAATACATCTGGTTTTACCTCACGAATGTTGTCCCCAATCGTTTCCATTGATTCCGCAAAATGTATTGAGCATCCGAGGTACATGTATAAGTAATGCAACATGCGTTCGTAAACGTGACAAACCGGTAAAAAGGTTAAAACGTTTGATTTGTTATCCGCTGGGATCCTTGGTTTACAAGCCTCCAAATTGGAAATTAAATTGTTGTGCGAAAGCATAACACCTTTCGGGTTTCCGGTTGTGCCAGAAGTATAGATGATAGTAACTAAATCACCACGTTTTACTTCATTCATTCTGTTATGAACTTCTGATTCAAGTGTTGAAGTTGCCGCTTCGAAAATTTGTTTCCAATTTGAAAATCCAGGAAGTTCATCGAAGGTAAATAAATGCTGTAAGCTCGGAATCTCGTTTTTGATATTACTTATTTTTGTAGCTAACTCCAAGTTCGATACCACACAAATTTTAATTTGCGCATCATTAAATATAAATCGGTAGTCACTTTCAGATATATTTGGATAAACAGGAACTAAAATGGCTCCTATTTGCTGAACACCAATATCTAATATATTCCATTCAACACGATTTGAGCTTGCAACGGCGATTTTGTCTCCAGGTTGAATACCTAATGAGATTAGTCCTTTGGATACTTCCATCGCTTGTAAGATAAACTCACTCGTCGATATCGGTTCCCAATTTCCCGCGACTTTGGAAACAAACATCCTTGGGTTCGGAAAGTTTTTTTGCTGCCAATATGGGATATCAAATAATCGTTCAGTACTTGTCATATTCTGATTTTAGTCATCTAAAATAAATAAAATGACAAACAATTGCAATAAAAAAGTAGAAGAAAAACTTAGGCTATAAATAGAATTCTTTTATGAATTCAATGCGTTCAGACCTTCAATAAAGTTTTCAGCACTTTCCTCTAATTCAATTGCGATTGAGCGAAATTCCGATTTTGCCTTTGCAGAATTCATCTTCGATAGCGCGTTGTTGTAGTAGTTGACAGCCTCATCAATTAGTTTCTCGCAAGCTTCGAATTTTTCCGGTTTTATCTCTTGGATGTATATGCTTTCATCGATTACATCAAACACCAATGAATTTATACTCTTTTTTAAATCTCTTTTATTAGCCATTTTGATTTTTAAGCAAAAATAATTGGAATATGTAAAGTTTACTTTTGAAATTAGAAAACATTTGAACAATTCAATTTGAATGAACATTTGATTTCCATAACCTTCAGCGTTACTTTTTCAACTAATTTCGAAAAAAAAAACAATTTTGAAGGTTTATTTTCGCTTGATTCGTTTTCTACTATTACTTTCAGTTTTGTTATCCTGCGCTGTCAGAGATTACGATTATTCAGGTGTAAAAACAACGGAGAAAGAAAGTTTTTCAATTCCTATTGGTTGGTTTTCAGAATTAAAAGGAGACTATTCATTTGCAACTAAATGGGAATATGCGAGTGGAATCGATTTAAATGATTATCAACAAATTATATGTTGGGATTGTCCTCCGAGGGCACAAAAAATGTTGGACAAGAGAAGGAAAATAATCGCTGATTCTATGAATGTTTTTTACACGTTGATAGATTCAACAAGACATTATTTCTCCTTGGATTCAAGATCTACCTTGATAGATATGAAAAACAACAACTATTTATCTGTTAAAAAATATGGTGATTTTACATTGGAGGGCTTTACCAAAAGCGATGACAGTTTGAATTGTAGTCTTTTTTTTAGGTTGAAAGATGAATTTGTTACTTCATGGGCTTATTTAAAAAACAATGGGGTGACAAGAATATTTACATTGAAAGAGGGTAAATTTTTCGCTGATAAATCTGAGTTTGAAAAAGGTTATTTAAAAGCGAATTTCAGTTTTGTTTACGAATCAGAAAATTCGTTCAAAGCGCTTTATTGGAGCGGGAAAATTTATGCTAAAATATCCGGAATATAGCTAAAAATTAAAAATTAAAAAAGAAACCCTCTCGTCAATTTGGCGGGAGGGTTTCAAATTTAGAGTGAAAAAATCACTCATTTATCCTGAAATCAATCTTTTGAATTGAATCAGGTTTATAAAACCGGAATTTCACTTGCCGGCTTCATAATCGTTAATTCCTTTTTAGGAAGAATAAGATTTAAAATACCATTTTCGTATTTGGCTTTAATTTTATCTTCAAAACAATTTTCTGGTAATGAAAAAGAACGTTTGAAACCATTGTATGAGTATTCTCTGCGTGTATAGTTCTTGTCAGCGTCCTCTAGTTCCTCTTCCTTCTCTGAGCTGACATAAAGTACCCCATTTTCAATTGCAACTTTAAAATCTTTGCGCTCCATTCCAGGAACGGCCAACTCGATTTTATATTCTTTATCCGTTTCATTGATATTCGCAGATGGAATTCGACTTGAAAAATCAATTGAAAATGGATCGGTTCCCAAGTCGAACAATTTTGGACTAAAAAATCGACTTGTATCCAACAAATCATTTGCCCATGAAGGCATAAGGTTCTCTCTTCTATTTACTAATGACATAATTGAAATTTTTTAAATTAATATGAAGCAAAGTTATTTGGTGGTGGTTTCATCTGTGTTATAAGAGATTCTTGAACTTTTGTAAGATTATTTCAAATACAAATCGGTTACACTATAAATAAGCCAAATAGAAATAAAACTTCCTTACCTTTGCGGTCATGTCAGTAAAAAGCATACGAATAAGGAAAGGCAAAGAAAATTCCTTGCTAAGAAAACATCCTTGGGTTTTTTCTGGCGCAATTTATTCGGATGTTTCAACTATCGAAGATGGCGAGGTTGTAATTGTTGAAGACCACAAAGGGGTATTTTTGGCAGTAGGACATTTTCAACAAGCGACGATTTCTGTTCGTGTATTATGTTTTGATTTTCAAGAGATTAATCAAACTTTTTTTGATGAAGCAATCGGAAATGCCGTCCAGTTGCGATTGAGTTTAGGACTATTAAATGAAAATAATACTATTTTCAGAGTTTGTCATGGTGAAGGCGACAATCTACCAGGATTAATTATCGATTTTTATAATGGCGTTGTTGTTATTCAATGTCATTCCATTGGAATGTATCGTTCTGTTAATTTAATAGCAAATGCTTTAAAAGTAGCTTTTGGAGATCATTTGAAGTCCATTTACTCAAAATCAGCCGACACCTTGCCTGAACGAATTCAAACAAAGGATGAATATCTATATGGAAGTTGTGAAACGCCTCATTCGGCCATTGAAAATGGAGTAAATTACAAAATCGATTGGATAACAGGTCAAAAAACAGGATTTTTCATTGATCAAAGGGAAAACAGAGCGCTATTGGGTAAATATTCATTTGGTAAGAAAGTGTTAAACACCTTTTGTTATTCAGGAGGATTTAGCTTACAAGCGCTTAATCAAAATGCGAGTTTGGTTCATTCATTGGATAGTTCAAAAAAAGCGATTGAGTTAACTGAAGCTAATTTAGAGATAAATAAATTCCCTGGGCTGCATTCTTCAATCACGGCTGATGCCATGGATTATATGAAAGAATTGAAAGAAGATTACGATATAATCGTTTTGGATCCACCGGCATTCGCTAAACACCGTGATAAACGTCACCAAGCGATTCAAGGTTATAAAAGATTGAACGCACACGCTATCCGACAAATTAAATCGGGAGGGTTGATTTTTACGTTTTCATGCTCTCAAGTTGTGGATAAATATCTCTTTACGAATACCATAATCGCTGCCGCAATCGAAGCTGGTAGAAATGTTCGAATTTTGGAGCAGTTGCATCAACCTGCAGATCATCCAATCAATGCATTTCATCCAGAAGGCGAATATTTAAAAGGTCTTGTTATACAAGTTGACTGATGCTGGATTTAAAATATAAAACAATTTTAGGTGTCGCATTGCCAATGATGGTTTCTGGATTTATTCAGTCCATCGTAATGATTACTGATTCAGCACTCATAAGTCGATATTCAACAGAGGCTTTTGTGGCAGTTGGTAACGGTGGGTTACTTTATGTAACGATGTATATGTGTTTGATTGGGATGGCTGATGGCGCTCAAATCATTATTGCAAGAAGGATAGGGGAAGAGCGACAAGGAGCAATTGGTAGAATATTTGGAACGACTGTCATCACACATTTTATACTCGCTACCTTCTTCTTTCTATTGCTTTACTTTTTAATGCCGAATATCATTTTGATGTATTCAAAAGATCAAATCATAGGAGCCTTGCAAGGAGATTTTATTCACATTCGAGCATTTGCCCTGTTTTTTGCAATGATAACACTATCGATTCAGGCTTTTTTTATTGCTACGGGTAAAACATGGGTTGTACTTATCGCCGCATTAATTACTGCAACTTCAAATATGGTTTTTGGATATGGACTTATTCTTGGTAATCTCGGATTTCCAAGGTTAGGAGTTGAAGGAGCAGCTTTGGCATCCACAATTGCCGATGGATTGGGAATGTTGTTTTTAATAGTTTATTTAAGTTTTTCAGAAGAAAGGAAGCGTTATAAACTGTATCAATATTTTTCCTTTGACGGAAAATCGATGTTGGAATTGCTCAGAATAGGAAGCCCGTTGATGCTGCAGGGATTTTTCGCATTGGGAACTTGGAGTTTATTTTTCACGTGGCTGGAGCAAAAAGGCCAGTTTGATTTAACGGTTTCGCAAAATATTCGTTCCATTTATTTCTTGGCATTTGTCCCAATTTGGGGATTTGCGGGAACCACAAAAACTTATATTTCACAATATCTTGGTCATAAGACGTACGTTGCAATTCCAATAATACAGAAACGAATTCAGTTCCTTACGGTCATGTTTTTATTAATTTCATTTCATGGCGCCATATTATATCCAGAGACATTGATTCATTTAATTAATCCCGAGGAACAATACATTGCGAAAAGCGCACAGATATTAAAACTTGTTTCTGTTTCCATTTTATTGTACGGAATAGTTTCGGTTTACTTCCAAACAATTCATGGAAGTGGAAATACACTGCATTCAATGACTATCGAATTTTTAACTGTTGGTATTTACGCTGTTTTCAGTTATTTATTTATCAAAGTTTGGAATTTTGATATCTATTGGATTTGGACAGTTGAATACATTTATTTTGGAATTTTAGGATTATTTTCAATTGGATACTTGCGACTATTCGATTGGAAAAATAAAATAGTCTAATTATAATGCAAGATAACAAGCTGAGAATTGTCTTTATGGGCACACCGGAATTTGCGGTTTCCATTCTAGATGCGATAGTAAAAAGTAATCATGATGTTGTTGGGGTTGTAACTGTTGCTGATAAACCAGCGGGGCGAGGACAACAACTTAGAGAAAGTGCGGTTAAAATCTTTGCGATAGATCATGATTTACCAATTCTTCAACCTGAAAAGTTAAGAGATGAGCAGTT
>JBMLTP010000026.1:0-10266 GCA_049239885.1 Crocinitomicaceae bacterium | reverse complement strand
CCTTCATCACAACGGCAAGGAAGAATATAATTTATTGAATGGTCCATTGCGAAAACGAATAGTTGAAGTTTTTGGAAGATCTAATAAGGACCAATTGGTTCCTGTAGAAGAAGAAACTGATATCGTAAAAATTAAAGGATACGTCGGAAAACCAGAAACGGCTAGAAAAACGAGAGGAGAGCAGTTTTTATTTGTAAATCAACGATTTTTTAAGGATAGCTATTTTCATCACGCTATTTCTAAAGCCTTTGACGGACTTATTCAAGATCGTTCGTTTCCATCCTATTTCATTTTTTTCGAAATAGATCCAAGTAAAATTGACGTCAATATTCACCCAACAAAAACGGAAATAAAATTCGAAGAAGATCGATTCATTTATTCAATTTTATTGAGTAGCATCAAACAAGCATTAGGGAAATACAATGTTTTCCCAACGTTGGACTTTGAATTGGATACAAGTTTCGATGTTCCTGTTGAAGTAAGAAAAACGGATCCAATTGAACCCCAAATAAAAGTAAATCCACTTTTCAACCCTTTTCAAAATAATTCATCTGGCTCTACCAGTTCAGGAAAATCGAACGGTATATCCAAAGGTATTATGAATCAAGGATTTGGTCAGACAAAAAACTCAGGTGCAGATTGGGAAAATTTTTATGCAATAAAAGAAGAGGAAATTACAGGAACCAATGAAATTGAATTCGAAAATGACTTCCAACAAACCGGTAAATCGATACTTGTACGCGGTAAATACTTGATTTCCAACTGTAAATCAGGCTTGATGGTAATTGATGCCAAGCGAGCCAAGGAACGAATTATTTATCAAAATCTAATCTCAGAATTCATTCACAATCCCATTGCGAGTCAACAGCTATTGTTTCCATTTGATAAAACGTTCAACAAATCGGAGTTATTGGCATGGCAAGAAAGTCAATCATTACTAAATCAACTCGGATTCAATTTTTCCATAGAGGATCAAACATTATCAATACAAGGAATTCCAACTATTATTCCAGCTGAAGAAATTAATACTATAACTGAAGAAATCACAGAAACGCTCGTGCACGGAAATTTACAAAAAGGTGAGTTAGCCCATGGAATTATTGCGAAACTGGCGAAAAATGGTTCAGTCTATACTACTATTCGAAACGAGGAGGAAGTAACAGCGATAATAAACGATTTATTTCAATGTGAAGAACACACATATACACCTTCTGGAAAATTAATAGTCTCAACCATTTCAATAGAAGAAATCGCTCAAAAATTCTAACCCATGTTTAATAATTTACCCGACGTAACCAAAAACATCCTAATTCTGAACATCGTCTTTTTCGTTGCAACTTGGGTATTAGAATTTCAAGGAATCGACCTAAGTTCAAGTTTTGGAGCGCACTATGTAAATTCGGTATTATTCAAACCATTTCAGATAGTCACTCATTTTTTCATGCATGGAAATTTGCTTCACATTTTCTTCAATATGTGGATGTTCATTATGCTTGGAGCCTATTTAGAACAAATTTGGGGTCCTAAGAGGTATTTTATTTTCTATCTTTTGTGTGCTTTTGGAGCTTTTGGTTTATATAATATTTTTGGTGCATTTGAAATTGAAAGCTTAAAAAATCAACTTTTGGTTAATGGATATGATCTTAAGAATACAAATAATTTAATATTAAATAACAATTCATTAGATCTAGTAATTCAAGAACTAATTAATCTTGGCTATTCAAACTCTGAAATAAATAATATTTTAAGTGCTCCGAACAAGAATTCAATTCTATTTAATGAATTAGGATCCAATCCTATGTTCAATTATATAGTTAAAAGTGAAACACCTATGGTCGGTGCTTCAGGAGCTATTTCAGGGTTAATGGCGGCATTCGCGATATTATTTCCAAATACAGAATTCCGTTTGTATTTCGCAATACCTGTAAAAGCCAAGTATCTGGTTACAGCCTACTTTTTATTTGATGTATACATGGCTTATCAAAATAATGCTGATGATAATACCGCACATTTGGCTCACATAGGCGGTGCCATTGTTGGAGCGATTATTGTTTTGATTTGGAGAAAAAAGGACCGAACTAATTTTTGGTAAAATGCAAAGCTCACGAAATTTTATCGAGGAAATTAAATATCAATTATCGCACGGCACGATGACAAATAAATTGATCATCTACAATGTATTTGTTTTTGCTGTAATTCTAGTATTGAATATTTTAAATCTAACAATTAACCAGATTTCGTTAACTGAATATTTTTTTACCCTAGATACCAACTTAGTTGGATTTATTATAAAACCCTGGGGTATCATTACCAGTATTTTTTCTCATTTTGAAATTTGGCATTTGATTTTCAATATGCTTTTTCTTTATTTCTCAGGACAACTATTTGAGCAGATTTTTGACAAAAGAAGACTTTGGCAGACCTATATTTTTGGTGGAATTTCTGGAGGCATTCTTGAAATTGCGGCTCACTATTTGTTTCCGTCTTTTCAAAATGCGGATCAGGTTGTAGTTGGTGCATCAGGCTCAATTATGGCAATTTTTACAGCATTGGCCTTTCATAGTCCTAATATTCGTGTTAACCTATTTGGAATCTTTCCTGTTAAGATTTATCTAATCGCCATTTTCTTTTTATTGAACGATTTAATTGGAATTGCTGATCCTTCGGATAACGTTGCCCACTTTGCTCATTTAGGAGGTGCCATATTTGGTTTAATTTCGATACAATCCATGCATTCAAGTAACAACATCTTAAGCGTTTTAGGAAGTTTTTTCGATCGGATAAAAAAATTGATTACATCCGGTAAATCTACGAAAAGTGGCAAAGCTAAATTCAAAACGGACGAGGAATACAATATTGAAAAGAAGCGGCGTCAGGAGAAAACAGACGCGATTTTGGATAAAATCTCCAAATCAGGATATGAATCGTTAACCAAAGAGGAAAAGGATTTCTTGTTTAATCAAAGTAAAAAATAACTCTCTGTCGCGCAAATTTTTCAGCATATCGACCCTTTTTAAGCTTGTATCAGTTTTAAGTTTTCTTTGTCTGCTTTTAACATATTCATCACCATACATTCATCCGAATACCATAAAAATATTACCTTTTCTAGGATTAGGTTATCCTATTATTGTTCTTGTAAATTGTTTTATTTTAATCGTTTGGACAATTGCACGATCCAGATGGGCAATCTACAGTTTATTTATAATCCTTCTTGGAGGAAAACTGCATTTCAGAACATTATCTTTTACCATTTCAAAAGATACAACGAAGAATACAGAACTTAAAGTAATTTCCTACAACGTTCGTCTTTTTGACGTCTACAACCCAAATTTAGAATCTGGATTGGAAACGCGAAATCAAATATTCCAATTCTTAAGAAATGAAAATCCTGATGTAGTTTGTTTTCAAGAATTTTACAGCCAAGATAAACCTACTCGTTTTGAAACAATGGATTCGCTTTTTCAAGTGATGGGTACCAAAATTTATCATCAAAGAAGTGCTTATAAGCGAATAGCGCGTCAAAATTTTGGAATTGCCATGTTTTCAAAATATCCCATGATTGCAAAAGGTGACGTTATGTTCGAAACGCAAGGATCTCAAGATTTCAATTATTGTATTTATGCCGATATCGTTAAAGATCAAGATACCTTTAGAATTTATGATGTTCATTTACAATCCATTAAACTTCAAAGTGATTATTATTCCGCTCAAACAAATGATCCAACTTCCAACCTAACTCAAGAAAGCGCCATTCGTTTGATTTACAGAAAATTACAATCAGCCTATGTAAAGCGTGCTGACCAAGCCAGAAGGGTTGTTAATCACATCAAGACTTCCCCCTACCCGACCATTGTTTGCGGAGACTTCAATGATACACCGATGTCCTATACTTACAACCAATTTGACCGCGTTTTAACAGATGCATTTAGAAATACCTCCACAGGAATTGGTGTAACGTATGTAGGAAAAATGCCAGCAGGTAGAATCGACTATATTTTTCACAGCCCTGAACTCGCATCAAACAACTTCAAGATTCAACAAGAAGTCCTTAGTGATCACCGAGCAATTTCGTGCATAATCTCCAAATAATGTTTGTAGAAATTAATCCATATAATATTGATTCACGCCTAATTCAGCAAGCAGTCGACGAATTAAAACAAGGTAAAATCATTATCTTTCCAACGGATACGGTTTATGCTTTTGGCTGCGATTTGATGAACAAAAAAGGTCTTCAGGAATTAGCTAAAATGAAAGGAGCAAAATTGAATAAAGTTAATTTCTCAATTATTTGTTCGGATCTTTCCAATCTTTCAGATTACACCAGACAAATTGATCGTCCAACATTTAAATTACTCAAACAATATCTTCCAGGACCATTCACGTTTATTCTCCCCGCTAGTAATGAAGTTTCAAAAATTTTCGATTCGAATAAAAAAGAAATTGGGATTCGAATTCCGGATAATAACATTGCAATCGAATTAGTAAAAGCGCTCGGAAATCCTATTGCTTCAACTTCACTTCATAATGACGATGAAATACTTGAATACTTCGCTGATCCATACGCTATTTATGAAAAATACGATGATCAAGTGCCGTTCATAATTGATGGTGGATTCGGACACTTAGAAGGTTCCACGATCATTAATTGCGTTGAAGATGAGCCTTTTGTCGTGCGTGAAGGTCTTGGAAAATTAACTAGTTGACGATGATTCTTATAATTGATTGCGGAAGCTCTAAAACACCTTTCATTGAGGAAATAGTGGATGAATTTTGTGACTTCAAAACCATTCCTTTTTTTGATTTGACAGCGGAAATGGCCAATGAATGCAAGGGAATGATATTCTCTGGAGCTCCAATTCTGATTACGGAAATCAATATGGAGCGCTATTTAAATCACGCTTTATGGATCAAAGAATTTACTAAACCCATCTTAGGAATTTGCTTTGGACACCAATTACTCGGGCTTTTACACGGTGCTTTTGGATCAAAAATGCGTGAAGATCGTGATTGGCAAGAAATTGAAACGTTTATTGATTGTCCACTATTTGATAAACTTCCTTCCACATTTGATATGATGGAAGACCATTGTGAAAGTATTTCCATTCCTGAAAATTTTGAATTAGTTGCCTCATCTGACGTCTGTGTGAACGAAGCAATGAAACACAAAGAAAAACCATTTTTTGGCGTACAATTTCACCCAGAAGTCTCTGGAAATTATGGTAGAATAGTTTTTGAGAATTTCATTAATTTGACGGAAAACAATTGATTTCCTTTTAATTGTATCTATTGCGAAACATAATAGTTCAATCGAACATTGTTCAACTTAATTTTCTGCTTCGTTTCATTCAATAAATACAAATGAAAAGAGTTTAAATTCTTAAACTTCTCAATTTCTTTGGGATTAAATTCCAAATGATAAACAACTTGATTCATTGAATTACCTTTAAATAAATCTGAATAATGACATTTTATTTGTTTGTTCACTGTCCATTTAAACGATAAGTACTTCGATTTTCGAGATTGAATTACCAAAGTTGGTGCATTGTTTATCGACTTTTTATCGCTACACCAAATCGAAGCCAACAACTCAATTTTCAAGGATTTGTTTTTTGGAAGATTACAACTGGCCAGATAGGTCATTTGATTCTTGGAAACAAGCTGAGGAAGATTTACAGTTTTTCTAAGAACGTATTTGCTTCTATCACCGGTCCATTTCACATAGGATAGAGAATCAATCAATTTGTTTTGTAATATCGTATAATTCGAAAGTGATTGGTATTCTTTCAGTTGCCGTTTTATCCATTTTGCTTTCTCTCTTTTTGATGATAAAATGGGTTTAATCTCAAGTTGATCGTCAAAACTATTTAAACGACCATTGATATAAACGAAATTTTTATCTATCAAGTCGGATGTTCTTAACTTATTCGTTGTAAAGACGAAAGATCGATCAGGTTTAAATTCCCTTTCTATTTTTAATTCTTTTCCGACAAAGGAAATTGTATCAGGAATTTCGATTTTATAGGCGGTTTTCAAATAATTGAGAATAGTTGGCGCAATATCATTGTGAGAAACTAAAGCTTGAGAAGTTTCACTTTTTTTAAGAAGGGGTGAATAAACAAGGATCGGCACATTGTATTTCGACAAGGAATTACGTCGATACAATTCTGTGCCATGGTCGCCTGTGATAATGTAAACCGTGTTTTTAAACTCAGATCGTTCTTTTTCAACTTCAAAAAAGCGCTTGAGTGTTGAGTCAACATAGGAAAAAGCGCCAAAACTAGATGCTTGCGAACGAATCATAAAACGCAATCGTTTATCCTTAATTGTTGAAGCCTTTTGAAGAACTACTTTTTCCCATTTCGATTTATTCGGATAGATAAAAGGATCGTGTGAACTAATGGTTAGAAAAACTTTAAAAATTGGCTTCCTTAACTTATTGAATTTGCAACTATCGTCAAATTGTGCTTGCTTGAATAAATCTTCATCAGGAAATCCCCATGCACTTCCAACAGATTCTTTGTGAATTTGAATATCGCGATTCCAATTCTTACTTAAATAATCCGTTTTATAATGACTCATTAAGCCCACCATATTCAAATATTCCAAGCGCACGCCACAATAGAATTGTGTATGATAGTTTTTTCTCAGCAAATTGAATAACGAATAATGCCTCGGAAAAGGTAATTGCTGAAATACGTTTCCATCAATTGTATTTGGAACCGATGCTAGTAATGCAGGAAGAACATTGTGCGTTCGTTGAGAGGTTGCAAATCCATTTGGAAAATACAAGGAATTTCGCGAAAGCGAATCCATAAATGGCATTAAAAAACCCGTATTCTCACCTCGCAGCCCAAACAAATCGGAAGACATACTTTCAACAATTATTACCTTGATATTCGGAGGTGTACCATCTGAAGTTTTAGCTAAATACTGGTTCAATATGGAAGATTCATCCATGCGGTGCGCCAACGGAAATCTAGGATCAACAGAAACATGACCACCATAAAAATCGGAAGACACATTCTTGAAATCTTTTAGTGTTGCATTAGATGGTTTAATAGAGAAAAAATAGGAATTTAAGCTCCTTTGAATAAAATAAACAAATCGATTTTCACTAACATTATCCACTTGATAGCTTCTTGGAATGAATCCTAAAAAAATACAACCGAAAACTAAAATCGGGAATAGTACATTTGAAGTTGGAAAAACTTTAAAAAACTTGAATAGCGCAAATGGTAAAGTAAAAATTAAAATCATTCCAAATGAAAGAGACCATGTAAATCGATTTGTGGGATCAGCAATCATCCATATTTCCTCCCAATCAAACAAGAAAAAAGACTCATCCAAACGCTCACGTGAAAATAACAAATACTGATCGCAAACCACTGTTCCAACTAGCGCTACAAAAAGTAAAAGGAAATAGAAACGCTTAAACCATTTTATCCACGATTCAGGAATAATAAAAATTAGGCTCGCTCCGAAAATTAAAAACAAAGATAAATGACTTAAAATTTGAATAACCGAAAAAAGTAAGAGCTCGTTGAAATTTGTTGTTCGGTATTGAAATAGGAAAGTCGCCTGAATAACCAGAAATGAAATGAAAAAACTTATAAATAAAGGAAACAATTGACCAAAGCGGCCCAACCATTTTTGCATTCCCAAAATTAAGTAAAGATTAAGAAATTATGAATCCCAAAATTATAAGGAATTTGAGAATTTATTTCCCTGCAATATCCATTAATTTCTTGGCATCGAGTACAACCATTTTTCGAGTTTGAACCTCAATAAGACCTTCTTCTTTGAAGTCTTTTAACAATCGAATCAACGTTTCTGTAGCCGTTCCAACAAAATTTGCCATATCTTCTCGTGTAAGATTAATGGGTTCTTCATCATATACATTCATTAAAAGAATGAGTGCAAAAGCCAATCGCTCTCGAACCGACTTTTGAGCCATATTTGTTATGAACTCGGCTCGATCAGCTAGTTCTTTCGAAAGTTCTTTGATAATACCGTTTCGCAAAGTTGGATTTGAATCCATCATGGATAAAAACTCATCCTTACCAATGAAACAGATATTGCTTTCTTCAAGCGTTTCTGCCGCAACATTGTATGGTTCACCACTAAACATAGCTCGAAATCCGACTAATTCTCCAGCCTTGGCAATGTGAATGATTTGCTCCTTTCCTTCGTCGCCACGCTTGAATATTTTAATACGACCTTGATTTATACAATAAACCCCTCTGGGATAGGATGCTTCTAAGAATAAAGATTGATTCTTTTTGAAATAATTACAACGGCTAGTTTTCTCGACAAGATCAATCTCCTCCGAACACAAACTTTCAAAAAGCGAGTTCTTTCGAATCGAACAATTCGAACAAGTAATGAACTTGTGAGATTTTTCAAGCATGAGTTAGTTTAAATAATCACAACAAATTTAAAAAATTCAGTCCATTTCGAATGATAACCAATATCATTCATTTCATCGAATGGTTCAATATCTCGGCAAATTCTTAAAATACGAGTTTGATAATATACCAAATCTTGGTATATTTGATTCAAATTTCTGTTCATGGCAAAAAACACCTCCATTTTACTCGGTGACTATTTCGATAAATTTATTAACACTCAATTGAAAACTGGAAAATATGCCTCAGCTAGTGAAGTCATTCGTGCCGCTTTGAGAATGTTTGAAAAAGAGGAAACAAAGAAAAATGAACTAATAAAAGAGCTAGTCAAAGGTGAAAAATCTGGATTTGTCAAAGATTTTAATCGCGAATCATTTGTGAGCAATCTGCATGAGAAATATGCAAAAAAATGATCTACGTTTTAACTAAAGAAGCCGAAAGCGATTTAGAGAAGATTTGGCTCTATTCTTACGAAAATTGGTCAATAGAACAAGCCGACCGATATTTAAATATGATTCTCAATGAGTTTGATTATCTCTGTCTGCAACCTCATTCTGGAATTGATTTTGGAATGATTCGGAAAGACTATTGGCGAGTAAAGGTGAATTCACATTTCATTTTCTATAAAATCAAGAGAAATAAAATCGAAATCATTAGAATTCTACACGAAATGATGGATATCGAGAGTCATATGTGAAATTTGATCGCAGAATTCGTTATAGATCCATATTAAAGGATTTCAGTGTATTTTCTAGGTAGATTTGTCTCTCGCAATAAGCACAAAAACTCAGTAATAAAGCTTAATAATTAAAAAACGTGCAAATTGAAACCCTATAACTTTCAATTTGCACGTTTTTTTTGAAATATTATTTTAGCTATTTTGATTATGCGTTTTAGTATAATTCAATTAAGAAAACTTCTCAACCAATTCTTGCTTGTTTCGGCAATTTTCAAGAGCAAGTTTCCCGTTACTCGTGATTAAAAATGTCAATTGATTTTCCAAACACAAATCGATGTCGTGCGTTGATAGAACGATGCACTTTTGCTTTTCAACGGCGATTTTAATTAACAATTCCAGCAATTTCTGTCGATTAATGAAATCCAAAAAGGCCGTTGGCTCGTCCATTAAAATGATTGGAGTTTCTTGAATTAAGGCGCGTGCAACGGAACAAATTTGTCGTTCACCGTCACTAATTTCAGTGGTGCTTTTTTCGAGTAGATGTGTAATCTGAAGTTCTTCCGAAATTTCGTTTACAAAAGCTTTATCCGTGTCACTCAATTTTCCGGTTAACGAAGTATAAGGCGTGCGACCCAACATCAAATAATCCAAAACAGACAGGTATTCAACTCCATCAAATTTACTTTCGACGAAGGCAATCAAACGAGCCATTTGGTTGCGAGACAAATTCTTGAGTGAAATATCTTCGTAGCGAATATCGCCTGAAATCAACGGAAGTAACTTCGCCATCGATTGCAAGAGTGTCGACTTCCCTACCCCATTTCTTCCAACCAAGGCGTATACTTTTCCCTCCTGCAAATCGAGTGAATCAATTTTCAAGAGCGTTTGCTTGTATCCGATTTCTGTTTTGCTAAATTGAATCATCTGATTTTTCGCATTAGAAGAAATACAACAAATGGCGCTCCGATTAACGAAGTCAACACGTTAATTGGTAAAGCAATCCGACCTTCCATCAATTGAATAAAGGAATCACACAAAAGCAAAAATATCGCTCCAATCATTAAATTTCCAACAATCAACCACGCGTGATTTTGAGTTCGAAATAAAATGCGTGTCAAGTTTGGAATTGCCAAACCTACAAATGCAATAGGTCCACAAAATGCGGTTATGAGTCCAGCGAAA
>JBMLTP010000025.1:0-2894 GCA_049239885.1 Crocinitomicaceae bacterium | reverse complement strand
TCAAGATAAGATGTCATGGGTGTCGTACCTGTTCCGCCAACGCTTAAGTTTCCAATGCATATTGATTTTTTTGGAATTCGGTATGATTCTAAAATTCCCCAATCAAACAAGCGATTTCTAATTTCGGTAACGATGAGCCAAATCAGTGAAACTGGAGCCAATAAAAGTCGGCGGATAATCATTAAACGAAGTTAATTAAAATCGAGAGTGTATCATTTAATTTAGGATCCAGAAAATGGAGAATTAAAAATTCCAACAGCCATTTCTAACCATATTAAAACAAACAAGATCAACACAACAGAGATTATGATGCTTTTTGTGTTTCTTTTCAAACTCAATTTCAAAATAAAAAGTAATATAATTCCGAGGAACGAAATCAATATTCCAGCAGCTACAAAATCGAAAAAAGACCAGTTCAATAGTTCAGAAATTATAGTGGAAAAAAATAAGAATTATTGCAAAAATAGATAATACAAGACAAACAACGTAATTCGAATTAATTCGAATTTTTCTTTCTGTAACTATTCATTCAATCCTTTCCCATTAAAAATTGCCGGTTTACATTTTTCAATGCGATTCATTCTCGTTTGTGCTTGTTTTGGTTGGGAGAAATGCAAAATGTATCCTCTTTGTCTTCCTGGAGTTAAACTTTTAAATGCTGCTTTAAAGATGTGGTCGACTTCGAACGCATTTTCCAATTCTACAGGCAGTTCAATCGTTGCGTAATCGGTTTTAGGAAGTTTCTTTCCAGATTTTTCAATTTCAATGGCCTCTTGAATGATTTGTTGAATTGTTTCTTTCTCCTGGTTGATTTTTTCCATTCCTTGAAATCGAATCAATCTGAAAGTATTTGAATTCTCGCCACTCTTCTCCAAAATCGGATTTTCCTTCAGTAAAGCTCCTTTGAAGAAACTGATGGCACAATTGTCTTTAAACGGAGCTAGCATAAGTATATTTTTGCCATTCAACGTATAACAAGGAAATCCCCATTTAATTTCTTCTTCCAATCCGAATTCCAAAATTAAACCTCTTAAGGTATTTAACTCTTCAGGCCACTTATGGACTTTACATAGAGGTGTTTGGTAGAGTTTACATCTTCCACATCCATCTAATAGAAAAAGATTTACTTTTTGATTCATTTTTCTTTTATTAATTATTCTTTAAACGCTGATTTATCTGATCAAATTCGAATTGATCAATTTTGATGTAGGGATCCTCGCAATACAACATGTCTTTTATTTTTAATTTTTCAGGAAATTGGACTGCATTTATCTTTAACTCAAATGCTTTATTTCCAATTAGTTGAATTTCTATAAAATGACTTTCGTCTTCAATACGATAGAATGACTTATCATTTTTTAGTTTGCGATATTGAGGAAATTCGCTCACCTATAATCGTTCCAATGGTGTTTTAATCCCATTAACAAGCGAGTAACAAGCCAATTTGTCTTTAAAAACCGATGATTTAAAAATCGATCGATTCAACAACATACGGACACACTCTTGAATTCCTTCCACAATGGATGGATGCGGATGAATCAATTCCGAAAGAACTTCAATCGGCATGTTTAATTTAATTAACAAACCTACTGCCTGAATTGCGGTTGAGGCATGTGCTCCAACTACCCTCATTCCAAGAATTCGCATCTCTTTATCGTTTGTAACAATAATTTTGAAGAAACCTTGTGTTTTTCTCATCGCAATGGCACGAGTAATCAGTGAATAGTCTATTTTGACAACCTTAACTGGTATGTTTTTCTCTACACACTGTTGTTCGTTCAAGCCGACAGAAGCGACTTCCGGATTGAGAAACATGATGGTGCAAATGTTGTCATAGTTCAATCGTTCAGCTTCATTTCCGAATGCTTTTTCTACCGCGTGTCTTGCCTCGAGTTCACCCATATTCACAAGCGCTATTCGTCCGGAAACATCACCTACAGCGTATATATTTGGAACACTCGTTAAGGTATCATCATCTCCGATGTGAACTCCTCTTTTTGACATAGATACTCCTGCATTTTCCAATCCAAGTCCTTCAATATTTGGAATTCTTCCAATTGAGAGCAACGCCTTTTCTACTCGAATAACTTGATGTGTTCCGTCGGGATAAGAAAGTTCGTACTCCACTTCTCCATCAATTTTCTGCAAACGCTCAAGTTTCGCGTTAGAGTGTAAGACGACGCCGTGATCTGATAAATTTTTTGAAATCAGTTTCGATATGTCCTCGTCCTCAAAAGGTAAAATTCGCTCTTGACGATCGATGATGTAAACTTTTGTTTTTCCAAAATTGGAGAATATTGTAGCATATTCACAACCGATTACACCAGCACCAACGATTACCAAGCTTTTTGGGTAATTCTTAATGTTGTCAATTCCATCTGAAGTTAAAATTGTTTCTTCATCCACTTCAATATCTGGTAAGGTTCTCGGTCTGCTTCCAGTTGAAAGAATAATATGTTCAGCCCAAATTGTTTTAGTCTCTCCTTCGTGCGAAATTTGAACTTCATTTTTAGAAATGAGTTTGCCATGTCCTCTTTCATAATGAAGGAGTTTGTTCATGGTTTCCGTTTGAAGCAATTTGATGTGCGCAGAATATTGAAATTTACGCTCGAAAATAGCCTCTGCCAAATTCTTTTTGACGTCTTCCCAGTCAAGTTCAAATTTTGATCTCCCTTTGGATACAATCATGTCGTTAACATCCGCTACACGATTTGATAATTCCCAAAGCGTTTTGGAAGAAAGTGCACCATTGTATACACCTGCGCCACCAACTTTATCCTTTTCGATTAAGCATACTCTCTTCCCGAAGTCGATACCTCTCATCGCTGCCGCATAACCTGCAGGTCCACCACCAATTACAACTAAATCAAACTTTTCCATAACTGAAATATAAG
>JBMLTP010000024.1:0-4607 GCA_049239885.1 Crocinitomicaceae bacterium | reverse complement strand
ACATCACCAATTATGTGTTTTGACGAGGAGGGCTAAGTGGTACTACTTAGAATTGGGTTATTACGATGAAATTCCCTGTAGAATTTATCAATGGGTTTTTGTCATATTTTCAGGAACACAGATAATGAAATCTGCCTTATTAAGATTTTCCTGATCTAATTTGCCAATATTGTTTTGGGAAACTGTAGAGATGGTCATAAACTTCTTTTTCTTTTCGGTTTGCGTTTGTTGAACATACCATAGAATTCCTTGATAATAATCCGAATGAAAAGCACCATTGAAATGTAATACTTGAAAATTCAATTCTAAGTATTTTAAAATATGCATTGCCATGGTCGCATCTTTGAATGCTTGGGATTCCATCATGTTGCCACCCATTTCGTGACCTCCCATTTTTCGTATTTCTCGATATTGAGATAAAGTAGAATCAATTTTAAAATCAAGTGGAGCAAATAGCTTTTTTTCTTTTTCGGAAAGTGTGTCCAAGGCTGCTCGACCTTTTTTAAACAAAAGCGAAGCATATTTCCTTTTCACATTACTTGCAATGCAGCTAAGATTATTTTTCTTCGCCAAATCCAATAATGGCTTATAATCCGTTTCGTAATTTGGCCACAACCGACAGCTATCAATAAATTCTTTTTCATCCATTTTCCCGCTAACATATAAATCTAAAATTCGTTGTTGATCAGACTCAAACATCTCAAATCCCAAAACAAGATTAGTGGAGAGTATTTCATTTGTCAATTCCAATTGAAGCCAGTGAACAATTGGGTTATCATGATATTCACCAAATAAGATGCAATCCGAACTTTTTGCCTTGTCTACAAGTTTCCTGAAGCTGGTTTTTTTCCCATCCTTTGAATAAATAATAAATGCCTTTTTATCTTGTGAAAAAACACAATTTAAGAAAATAATATAGAAGAGTAAGGTAAAAAAATAGTTCATCTCGTTTATTTTACAATCAAAATTTATAAATTCTACAGCAATAAAATGATTTTTGTTATATTTGAAAAGAATCCTGCTGTTAATGAAACAAATTTACATATTCTCTAATCTGTTTTTTATCTTCTTTTTTTCACTTTCGGTTTTATCACAAGGCTTTCAAGTGAATTTTCAGGGGCAGAAGCAGCAAGGAATGGGTTGTGCCGGAACTGCATTGTTTCAAGATGGTGCTAGTCTATTTTATAATCCTGGTTCAGTGGCTTTTTCAAATGAAAATTCAATCAACATTGCTACAACTCCAATTTTTGCTCATGTTTTGTATATTGATTCATCAACAGGTGAAGGCTACCGAACGAATAATCCCGTCGGAACGCCTTTTTCTGCATATGGTTTGTTTCAAGCTCACAAACATGACAAATTAAAATTCGGTCTAGCAGCATATACACCTTTTGGATCGACAGTTCAATGGGAAGAAGCTTGGATTGGTCGCTTTGCATTAACAAGGCTAGAGTTAAAAGCGATTTTTATTCAGCCCACACTTTCGTATCGTATTGCCGATGTGATTGGAATTGGCGCTGGATTTGTCATAGCCACTGGGAATGTTAATTTGCAAAAAGATATACCTGTTCAAGATTCACTAGGAAATTATGGTCATGCGGAGTTATCGGGAAAAGCTCTTTCATTTGGATATAATTTAGGAGTTCATTATGATTTGAATAAAAAACTCTCGTTAGGAATTACCTATCGTTCGCGAGTCAACATGAATCTGAAAAACAACGGGAGCGATTCAACTTCAGCTATTTTTACAATGCCGGCATCGTTGGATGCTAATTTCCCAGATGGAAGTTTTAATGGATCACTGCCGCTGCCAAGTGTAACAACCTTGGGTTTGGCTTACAAACCAAATGATAAATGGCAAATGGTGTTAGACATTAACTACGTAGGGTGGGAGGCTTACGATACCTTAGCTTTTGATTACGAGCAAAACACATCCTCCTTACTAGATACGAAATCTCCAAGAAACTACAAGAATATTTTCGCATTCCGAGGTGGAGCTCAATATAAAGCTCATTCTAAGTTGGATATTAGAATCGGTGGCGGATTTGGTTTTACACCTGTTCCAGATGCTAGCGTTACACCTGAAACTCCAGATGCTAATAGAGCCTATGTGACTGGTGGACTTTCTTATCGTTTTTCGGAAAAATTCTCAGTTGATGCTTCTATTTATTACACGCAATTGAAGAGAACGGCTAAAAACTTGGAAACGAATTTGAACGGAACATATCATACAAAAGCGATTGCGCCTGGATTTTCACTAATTTATAAATGGTAAGAATGAGTAGAAGAATATATTCATTTGGATTGGGATTACTTACATTGGTACTTATAATTTCTTGTAAACCAAAATACGAAAAATCATTACCTTTTCAAGGAGAAATAAATCCAACTCGATTTGTAATGATTGGTGGAGCGCACACTGCTGGTTATATGAATGATGCGCTTTTCTATGAAGGACAACAAAACTCCTTGGCGGCATTAATCTCTAATCAGCTGGAAAAAGTGGGGGGAACACCAATCTATCAACCATTTGTAAATGCATCGTCTGTAGGGATAGGTCTTACAGGATTATCACAAATGAAACTTGGATATAAAACCGATTGTAAAGGTATTACTTCCCTTTCTCCAATTCGAGTGGCTTCTGTGGGAGACTTGTCGATTTTTAATGATAATTTGTTTTCGACTACCAATCGGTTCGGAAATTATGGTATTCCTGGGATGAAATTAATGAATGCGGATTCGCCGAATTATAGTCAATCCAATTCTTACTTTGCACGAATGGCTTCCACCTCTACAGCAAGTGTTTTGAGTGATGTGATCGCTACTGATCCTACATTTTTCTCCTTATTTCTTGGTGTTGAAGATGTATTGGATTTTGCAAAATCAGGCGGAACAACAAATAACCTTCCATCTGTAGGGGATTTTCAAAATGCTTATCAAAATATTATTGAAACGTTGACGTCAAATGGTTCAAAAGGAGTAATTGCTACCATACCTGACGTAACGGAAATGCCATATTTCACAACAATTCCCTGGAATGGACTTACCCTTGATGCGGCAAGTAATACAACAGTAAATTCAATTTATAATCCACTCGGGTATTATTTTTCAGTTGGGAGCAATCCGTTTATGATTGTAGATTCAACAGCTAATCAATTTGCAACTCGCCAAATTTTGTCGAGTGAATTACTTTTGCTTAGTTTACCTTTAGACTCAGTAAAATGCAATCAAATGGGAGTGTTGTTTCCCATCCGCGATGAGTTTGTGTTGGATCTATCCGAAATACAAACGTTGCGCTCAAGAATATCAGAGTACAATAATGTTATAATTTCTTTGGCAAGTCAATATGGTTTGGCACTGGTTCGAGCGGACCAATTCTGTTCGTCCTTAAAAACAGTATTTGTCTATAATGGTGTTTCGATGAGTGCAAAATTTGTATCTGGAGGAGCATATTCTTTGGATGGAGTTCATTTTAATTCAAAAGGAAACGCTTTACTTGCTAATGAATTTATAAAATCAATTAATTCTAAATTTAAATCCCGCATCCCGCAACTGAACGCCAATGCATATGATGCTACTTTATTCCCTTAATTCTTAATAATATGAAAAAAATTACATTTTTCTTAAGCTGTTTAATTGCTGGCTCAATTTGGGCTCAAAGTCCATGTGCAACTGGAAGATATGCAACAGATGTATTCGCAAACTTCACTACGAATAGTGACATTTCTTACGGTCTAAACAATTCCTATACAGGTGCAAGTACAACTTTAAAAATGGATGTTTATCAGCCTACTGGTGACACTGAAACAAATCGACCACTTTTAATTTTTGTGCATGGTGGAAGTTTTATAGGCGGATCAAAAACGGATGGAGATATGGTTGCTATGTGTCAACGTTTTGCCAAAAAGGGGTACGTCACAGCATCTATTGATTATCGATTGGGTTTTTTCCCATTTGATTCTGCTAATGCAGTAAAAGCGGTGGTTAGAGCTACACAAGATTTACGTGCGGCGATTCGTTTTTTCTACAAGGACAAGCAAACTACTAACACTTATAAAATAGATACAAATCACATTTTTATAGGAGGGAGTTCAGCCGGAGCAATTACAGCTTTACATGTGGGTTATTTGAATGAAGAGTGCGAAATTTCGGATTATTTGAGTTCAAGTACGATAACACAACTAGGCGGACTTGAAGGAGCAAGTGGAAATCCAGGATACTCAACAAAAGTTCATGGCATTTTGAATGGATGTGGAGCTTTGGCTCGATATAGTTGGTTGGAAGCCGGTAATGTGCCCGTAGCGTCTGTTCATGGAACGAATGATGGAACCGTCAAATACAATCGTGGGATTGTAAACCCTGGAGTTCCTTTAATGTATTTGGACGGAAGTAGAATGATTCATGAAAGAGCTTGCGCTGTGGGAGTTGAAAACCAGTTTTATACATTTTCAGGGGCTCCGCACGTTCCATATGCTGGCAGTGTTGCATATATGGATACCACGGTTAATTTTTTCAGAGACTTCTTAATTAAGCAATTGGGGTGCACGGATGCTATTCTTCAACCAGAAAATGCTCCTGCTCAAGCGGTGTCTCTTTATCCGATTAAT
>JBMLTP010000023.1:0-6730 GCA_049239885.1 Crocinitomicaceae bacterium | reverse complement strand
CCTATTTTCCAGGAATTCCCCCAGCGCGTGAGACGGTTCAAGTCGCTAGATTGCCTCTCGACGTAAACATTGAAATTTCTTGCATCGCGGTAAAAAACTAATGTCAAAAACCACAGTTGATCTATCGGTAATTATAGTTAATTACAACGTTGTTTATTTCTTGGAACAATGTTTAAATTCCGTAATTGCTGCATCCAAGAATTTGAAGGTTGAAATTTTTGTGGTAGACAACAACAGTGTTGATGGATCAGTGGAATTGGTTCAAGAAAAATTCCCTCAAGTCAGTCTAATTGCAAATAAGGAGAATACTGGTTTTTCGAGAGCGAATAATCAGGCGATTCAATTGTCAACTGGGAAGTATATTTTACTGCTCAATCCCGATACAGTTGTTGAGGAAGATACGTTTGAGAAAACAATTAAGTTTATGGACGAGCATCCCGATTCAGGCGGTCTTGGTGTTCGAATGATTGATGGAAAGGGTAAATTTCTTCCGGAATCAAAACGTGGATTTCCTTCGCCTTGGGTCGCTTTTTGTAAGATTTTTGGTCTATCAAAAGTTTTTCCGAAATCAAAAACATTCGGTCAATATCATTTGGGTTATTTATCTGAATTTGAGATCAATGAAATCGATGTTTTGAGCGGTGCTTTTATGTTAATGCGAAAAGAAACATTGGACAAAGTAGGACATTTAGATGAAACGTTCTTTATGTATGGCGAGGACATCGATTTGTCCTATCGAATTAAGTTGGGTGGATATAAAAATTATTATTTTCCTGAGACCAAAATCATTCATTACAAGGGTGAGAGCACGAAAAAGAGCTCCGTGAATTATGTCTTTGTCTTTTACAAAGCAATGGTGATTTTCGCGAAAAAACATCTTTCCGCAAACAATGCTCAGTTGTTTTCAATTGCAATTAATTTAGCAATTTATTTTAGGGCTTCAGTTGCAATCTTAAATCGTTTCGTTCAAAAAATAAGCATACCTTTCTTTGATTATTCTCTTTCTTTGATTGGGTTGTTTGTACTTGCCAATCGTTGGGCACAACAGGATATTCATTTTCCGGACCGCGCTTATTTTATTTCATTTCCAATTTACGTTCTTATCTGGTTGATTTGCAACTTGATCAGTGGGCTTTATGATAATAAAAACAACAAATTATTGATTTGGCAGGGAACCATAATGGGAACTGCTATCATTTTAATTTGCTATGCACTTCTTCCCAAAGATTGGCAATTTTCACGGCTTTTTACACTTGTAGGTTCATTGTGGTTTATCATTCAATTTTATCTTTCTCGAGTCATTATCAATTTGTTTCGAAACAATCGTTTCTCATTACCAGATGTTCCCAAGAAAAGATTTGCGATAATTGGAAATGAATTCGAATTTCATCGCGTCGAACAGTTGCTCTCTGAAACTTATCCGAATATTGAAGTTATAATACCAGTTTCTGTTGGAGAGCGTTTTACGAATTCAGCAGGTGATTTCAATCAGATTGATGAGATAATTAAAATCCACAAAATCAATGAGCTCATTTTTTGTTCTAAAAACTTAACGGCAAAGGAGATCATTACGGGAATGTCAAAAATTGAAGAGCACGACATAGAGTTTAAAATTGCGCAACCTGACACAACGTATTTAATTGGAAGTAACTCGATTGATTCTTCGGGAGACCTATACGTACTCAATTCCAGTAATTTAAGTCGACCTGAAAATCTGCGTTCAAAGCGTTTAGTTGATTTTTCATTTGCTATTCTATTTTGTTTAATTTCTCCAATTTTTATCTGGTTTTTTAAAAATAAAGCACTCTTTCTAATCAATTTAAGTCATATTTTTTTGGGAAAGAAAAGTTTTGTCGGCTACATTCAAACGGATAGGCTTGATAACAAGCTATTGCCCAAAATAAAACCGGGAGTTTTACCTCCTTATGAAACGCCGAAAAATACGACTTTTGATACCCATGAACGCTTGAACTTACTTTACGCTAAAAATTTCAGCATTCTATTTGACATTCAAGTGATTATGGCCAATTGGAAAAAACTAGACCAATAACTCAAATATTTTTAAATTCTCGGCTAACTTTTTTATCTTTGTGCCGCAAAAGCTTGTACAAACAAAATTAAAATGGCAGAAATTGAAATTCGATTACCCAAAATGGGTGAAAGTGTAACAGAAGCTACAATTACAAATTGGTTAAAAAATATTGGCGATTCTGTTGCGATTGATGAGCCTTTGGTGGAGGTTGCGACCGATAAGGTAGACAATGAGTTACCTTCTGAAGCTGCCGGTACGCTAGTAAAAATTTTGTTTGAAAAGGATCAGGTTGCGAAGGTCGGAGATGTAATAGCAATTTTATCTTCGGGTGGAGGCAGTGTTAGTGCAGAAGCGCCTGTTGAACCTAAAAAAGAAGAAATTGTTTCTTCAGTTAAGACTGACGCACTCGTTGAAGTTAAATCGGCTGTGACGACTGAAGCGATATCAAAAAATGGTTCAAATGGAAAGTTTTTCTCTCCACTTGTCCGGAGTATAGCTCAAAAAGAGAATGTCTCTCAATCCGAATTAGAATCAATCCAAGGTACAGGTCAAGAGGGTAGAGTTACAAAAAATGACCTTATTTCTTATCTTTCCAATCGCGGTAATTCTGCTCCAAAAGTGGAAACTGTTGCAGAGATTAAACCAGTTCCGGCTCCTAAATCGGATTCACCTCAACTAGTTGGTGGAGGTTTTCTAAACAACATCAAAGAACCAGTTGTGATTCCAAATCCAGGAGATGAAATTATCGAAATGGATCGCATGAGAAAGCTTATTGCAGATCATATGTTAATGTCTGTGCACGTTTCACCTCATGTTACTTCATATGTTGAAGCTGATGTAACCAAAATCGTTAATTGGAGAAATAAAGTCAAAAAGAAATTCCTAGAGCGAGAGGGTGAAAACATTACGTTTACACCGATTTTGATTGAAGCAATTGTTAAAGCCATCAAAGATTTTCCAATGGTAAATGTTTCAGTTTCAGGAAACACAATCATCAAAAGAAAAGATATCAATATTGGAATGGCAACTGCATTGCCTTCCGGTAACTTGATTGTTCCAGTTATTAAAAATGCTGATCGTTTGAATTTAACTGGTTTGACTAAAACTGTTAATGAACTTGCAAATAATGCAAGAAATAATAAATTAAAACCAGAAGATATTCAAGGAGGTACCTACACTGTTACAAATGTTGGTTCTTTTGGAAACGTTATGGGAACACCAATTATTAACCAACCGCAAGTTGCTATTTTGGCTTTAGGAGCAATTAGAAAAGTTCCTGCTGTTATCGAAACGCCTGAAGGTGATTTTATTGGAATTCGTCATAAAATGTTCCTTTCTCATTCATACGATCATCGTGTTGTTGATGGTGCATTGGGAGGGCAATTTGTTCGACGTGTCGCTGATTATTTGGAAGATTTTGATCCAGAAAGAGAATTTTAGAAAAATAACTACTACGAACCTATGAAAAAATTAATCTCACTACTATTATTTTTGCCCGTTTTTGGGGTATTTGCCCAGTTTACTGAGACGGAAGTTAAAAATATGATAAGTCAAGCTTCCGAAAAGGAGCTCGTATTTAATTGCTCTCGTTTTCTTCAAGAAAATCACTATCATTTTGCTGAATTAATTACAAACAGGTTACTGGAAATTAATCCTGAAAGTCCAAACTATAACTACCGAAAAGGTTTTATAGTTCTCGGAATGCGCAGAGATGAAGTAGCTGCAATTAAATATTTAACGAAAGCCACGAAAGGTTCCAAAATTCAGAAAAACTATGATATGTATTCTGTTGGTGAAGATGCTGTTCCTGCGGATGCTTTTTTTCATTTAGGAAGAGCTTATCACCTAGACGAACAATTTGAGAAAGCGGTTGATAGTTACAAAAAATTCTTGGAATTAACTGCTCGAGAATCGGAACTTATTCCTGAGACTCAAAAACGTATTGCTCAATGTTCTGTTGCCAAAAAATTAATTGCTCAGCCTCAAAATGCTAATATTCGAAACATAGGTCCAACTATAAATACCGAATACGCTGATTTTTCATCGAATATTTCTTTAGATGGGGGTTCCCTTTATTTGACTTCAAGAAGGCCGTGGTCTGATAAATCCTCAGATAATTTTAGAGACCCAATGTTAAATCATTTTCCAGAGGATATTTACCAAGCTGCGCGTAATGGTGATTCTTGGAAAAGTCCTAATAGAATAGGGATGTGCAAGCCTCAATTCAACGAAGCCACTGTTAGCGTTAGTATTGATGAACGACGAGTATACACGTATAACGACAAAATTGGTATCGGTGATATTTATTTCAGTGACTATCGAGATGGTAAATTCAGTGATATTTTGCCTGTTGAATTTAAAGGCGTCAATGATGATAAGTGGTGGGATACGCATTACACCGTTTCTCCGGACGGTAAAATGATTTTCTTTGTTTCCGACAAGCCAGGTGGATATGGGAAAAGAGATATTTATTTTATGGAGCGAGTAAATGGTGATTGGACTAAACCTGAAAATATTGGTGGTAACATCAATTCGTGGAGCGATGAGGATTCACCATTTATGGGCCTAGATAACTCAACACTCTACTTCTCGAGCAATGATTCTACAAGTATGGGTGAATTTGATATTTTCATGACTGTTCGTGATGAAAATGGAATTTGGTCTGAACCTGTAAATCTTGGTTACCCTGTAAATAGTGTCGGGGATGATATTTTCTACACGCACACTGCTGATGGTAAGAAGGCATATTTTACTTCATTCCGTAAGGGAGGTTTGGGAGAAAGAGATATTTATGAAACTGATTTGGTGAGTAATGTTAAAAATGTAGCGTTCCTAAATGGTCAAATTATCCATTCTAAAGGCAAGGAAATTCCTGAAACCTCCTATATGACATTGAAATGTACCGATTGTGAGGATAAATCTGAAAATATCGTAAATCCAAGAATACGAGACGGTGTTTTTCTTTCTACATTGGATAAATGTAAAACCTATGAGTTGACTTATTTTTACGGTCCTGGTGATAAGAGACCTTTGAAACAATCCTTTTCCACATCTTGTGATATTTCGTTCCAAGAAATAAAACGAAAAGTGATTTTGGATGAAGATGGACAAATCATTATTCCGATTTATGAATATCGATTCGAAGGTTTAGTTGCTGATAAATCAAATGGTAAACCAGTTCAAAACGCGAAAGTTGAACTAGTTGATAAAAATGGACTTGTGGAGAATGTTACGTCGGCTTCCAATGGTGTGGTATCAACTAGTATCGCAAAAGGAAAATCATATGGAGATTCTCTAATTTATAAGGTAAATGTTTCTGCTGATGGTTTTTTATCTCAATCGTTTGAATTAAAAGAGGGGTTGACACTTGATTCTTTAGTGAAGAAGTCTTTTCTAATAGATAAAAAAGCCCCAGGAACGGATTTGGGACCATTCTTGATTTTATATAATTTTGACAAATACGACTTGCGACCGGATGCTATAGAGATTTTGAATAAGGTTGTGGATGTAATGAATCAAAATCCTGAAATTAAAGTTGAATTGGGTTCACATACTGATTCACGTGGTAATGATGCATACAATCAAAAATTATCTCAGAAGAGAGCCGAATCAGCCGCTGATTATATTGCCAAACGAATTTCAAATTCTTCTCGTATAACATATAAAGGTTATGGAGAAACCAAGCTTAAAAACAAATGTGATGATGGCGTTAAATGTAGCGCGGCAGATCATCAGATTAACAGAAGAACAGAATTTATAATTAAGGAATAATAAATCAAAGCCCAATGAAAGTTGGGCTTTTTAATTCAATATGAATTTACTTTTAACAAAACCACTGTGCGTATTTGATTTAGAAACTACAGGTACGCAAATTACAAAAGATCGAATTGTTCAAATAGCTATAATAAAGCTTTTACCCAATGGTGAGCAACAAGAGTATAATCAACTAATTAATCCGACAATAGTAATAACGGATGAAATTGCCTTAATTCATGGAATTACGAATGAACGTGTAAAAAATTCCCCCACTTTTCGGGAGAAAGCTGAAGAAATTGCCGACTTCATTGGTGACTCTGATCTTGCAGGATATAATTCGAATAAATTTGACATCCCAGTATTAGCCGAAGAATTTCTACGAGCAGAATTCGAATTCGACATTTCCAATCGACGCTTTATTGACGTGCAGAATATCTTTCACAAGATGGAACAACGAACTCTTGCTGCCGCATATCAGTTTTATTGCGACAAAAAAATTGAAAATGCGCATGATGCATTATATGACACTAGAGCCACGTTGGATGTTTTTGTAGCTCAATTGGATCGTTACAAAGAACTTAAAAATGATGTGACTTTTTTATCAGAATTTTCTCGTGCAGGTGAATTTGAACTTATTGATTTAGCTGGACGCTTGGCCAAAAATAAAAAAGGTGAAGTAATCTATAATTTTGGAAAACATAATGGGAAGAGCATTGCAGAGGTGATGAAAATTGAACCTGGATATTATGGTTGGATGCTCGATGCAGATTTCCCATTATATACGAAACAATGTCTTAGAAATGAAATGCAGCGAATCAAAGAAAATGCATCAAATTCAAATTCTTTGGAGGATAAATTGAATCAACTTAAAAATAAATTCAATTCAAAATGAAAATAATTTGCATCGGTAGAAATTACGCTGAGCACGCGAAAGAACTCAAT
>JBMLTP010000022.1:0-2863 GCA_049239885.1 Crocinitomicaceae bacterium | reverse complement strand
GGTCGCTCCGAGTGCATTGTTAGACCGTATAATTGACGAGAAAGACCAACCGCGAAATCGCAAATATCAATCATTTCTTGAACTTCACCCAAGCCCTCTTGCAGCGATTTACCCATTTCATAAGAAACTAATTTTCCAAGAGGCTCTTTATATTCACGGATTTTTTCCGCCAATTGTCGAACGATTTCCCCACGTTTTGGAGCAGGAATCATGCGCCATTCAGCAAATGCTTCTTGTGCTTTTAATATAACAGCTTCATAATCGGCTTCACTTGCCGAATTAACGGACGCAATCAATTTACCATCAACAGGCGAGTAAGAATCGATTTGTTCTCCTCTGGTTTTAAACCATTTTCCTCCTGTCGAGGCGCCATTATTTATGGATTCAATTCCTAATGTTTCAAGAATTTCTTGAATTTCCGTCATTGTTGCGATTGCTGTCATAAAAATATTTTTAACAAAGTTAATCCAAATTATTTGGAGCGTGATGAATTTATAGTCAATGAATTTTAAAAATCTTTAGGACTGAAAAAAGTCTTTTTTCAAATCTTCAACAACTTCATTGATAGACTTGATTTCATTCACATATTCGATGGATGGTCCAGCGCACCAAACGGTTTTATAAGTCGAGCTAAAAGCGGCATTTCGCAAACTCTTCATACCTCGCATGAAAGTCAATGCTTTGAACCATTTTTTAAGTTTCTTATTCTTATTAAGAATTCGTTCCAACCAATTTTGACCCGTTCCTACTTTCTGAACATACGGCGTATTGATAACCGTGCAAGGTGTGCCCGATAACTTTGTAGTCAAAACAATATCTTTCGCCCCATAGTTCACACACGCTTGCTTATATTCGTCGGAAACAGGAGCTTCCTTTGTCGCGATAAAAATCGAACCCATTGAAACACCATCTGATCCAAGTTCAAGCATTTCCTTGATTCCGCGACCTGTTCCGATACCTCCCGCAGAGAAAACGGGTATTTTAAGTTCCTTTTTGAGTTGTGGAATCAATTCCTTGAACGAAATCGGACCTGCGTGGCCACCAGCCTCTTTGCATACGGCAATTACAGCATCTGCTCCCAATTTCTCAACTTTCAGCGCATAGTTTAAATCGGTGACATCACAAAAAACTTTAATCTTATATTTTCTTGCTTTTTTGATTGTTTCTTCTGGTGAACCCAATGAGGTAATGATAAAATCTACTTGTTCTTCACAGCAAACCTGAAGTTGTTCTTTGTACAGAAAATTGGAATTGTTTACAATCAAATTAATACCAAATGGCCCGTTGGCTTGCGATTTAATTTTTCGAATTGCTCGCCTCAAATCATCCGTATCACGATAATTCAAGGCTGGAATCGCGCCAGTAATACCAGATCGGATTGCCTCTATAATCATATTTTCATCAGACACTAAAAACATAGGCGCCATTATGACTGGAAATTCAATTCCTAATAGTTCACAAAGTTTGGCTTTGACTGTTTCCACTGCTCTAAGTTAAGAAAATAATTATACGAATTGATTACCCTTTTCCAATCGTTTATTACTTAATTTAGTACTTCACAGAAAATACGAAGAATTAAAATTAAGTAGTTTGACATTATTGGAATTTATTGCCGCATTAAGTGGAATTGTCTATCTTGGATTTATTTCCTTTCATAAAAGGATGGGATGGGTATTTGGATGTGTTAGTTCTGCGTTATATGTAGCCATCTGCTGGCAGCAAGAACTTTTTATTCAATCTGGACTTCAGTTTTTATACGTGATTTTGGGAATAATCGGATATATCAATTGGAATGAGAATAATAAAATTATTATTGATCGCGTATCTAATAAAACGCATTTTGCTTTGATAATTCTTGGGTTGATTTTAAGTTTGCTTTTGGGTAAATTAATGTCAATTACGAGTCAGGATTTGCCTTATTTAGATTCTACGATTTCGGTGTTCTCCATTTTAGCCACGATTTTAGCCACACGATCAATTCTTGAAAATTGGATTTATTGGATTATTTGCAACTTGTTGGCGATTATTTTATTTTCCATACAAGGTTTACAAGTTACCACGTTTCTTTATGCGATCTACTTTATTGGTTCCATTTTGGGTTATTATAATTGGAACAACATGTTGAATCGAAGTCAAAAAGAAAGCTGAGTATGCAACTAAAAATAGCTTTTACTGGCCCGGAATCGAGTGGAAAGACAACTATTTCAAGGGCATTTGCAGAAATGGTTAATGCTATTTGGGTTGAGGAATACGCACGGGAATATTTGCAAGAGAAGGATACTTACCAACAAAGTGATTTAGATGAGATTGCTCGAATACAAAAAGAAAAATGGAATGTGGAAGCGACTATTCTTGTTGCCGATACCGAAATGACTGTTATTAAAATTTGGTCTGAATATCGTTACAATTCCTGTTCTGAGTTTATTGAAAAGGCATACGAAGAGCAGCAATTTGACCATTACTTTCTTTGCAAACCGGATATTCCTTGGGAGTTTGATCCCTTGCGTGAAAATCCAGACAATCGGGATGAACTTTTTGAACTATATCACAATGAACTTCTTGGGATGAATCGTTCGTTAACAATTTTGGAAGGCAGTATCGAAGAGAGATTAAAAACTTGCAAAAATGTTTTAATTGCTCTATTCCCCAATTTGAATTTTTAACTTTAAAGTAAATTAGATTATGAAAACGAAAGAAGAAATTGTTCAGAATTGGCTTCCGCGCTACACCGGTAAAAAATTGGAAGAGTTCGGTAAATATATTTTGTTGACCAATTTCTTAGGTTATGTCAATCAATTTGCGGAATGGAATAATGTTCAGGTTGAGGGATTAAATCGTCCGATGCAAACCGCAACAAGCGATG
>JBMLTP010000021.1:0-18797 GCA_049239885.1 Crocinitomicaceae bacterium | reverse complement strand
CCACTGATGATGATACGTATTTGTGGGATTTTGGAAATGGAAATCTTGATTCAACAACATTTGAACCATCAATAACTTATACGACAGCAGGAAATTATACGATATATTTATACGTTACGGATAGTGTTTGTTTATTAACGGATACAGCTGAAATTAATATTACCGTTTATCCTTCAATTATTTTGAATACTGACTCAACTATTAATATTTGTTCAACTAACCCTATAACCTTAACCGCAGATACAGATGGAAGTGCGGATTATTTTATTTGGTCAACCTCACCAACTTTCACTCCTGCTTTGAACGCTCCAACAGATTCAACTATTTCAATTTCAAACCCAGGGACCTATTATATCCAAGCCGGAAATCCGCAATGTTCTAAAATAGATACTGTAGTGGTTACCTTTCAACCGCCTCCAACAATTTCACTTTCAGTTACTGGGAATGCAGGTTGCGCTCCATTTACAAGTTCATTTCAAGCAACTACATCCAATTCGGATTCATTAGTTTGGAATTTTGGAGGACAAAGCACTGTAACAACCGCTTCATCGATTACCTCTCAAAACTTTAGTTTCACAAACCCAGGAAATTATCAAGTAACAGTAACCGCCTTGAATGAATGTCCGAACTCTGTAAACTCATCCGTTTCTGTAAATATCGTTGAACCAATTAACGTTACCACACTAACTCCAATTTTTATTTGTAATAACGACCCATACACCTTGACAGCTACAATTACAGGGCAACCCTCAAATGTAATTTGGTCTGATCAGCCGAATTTCAGCAATCAATTAAATAGCGGTCCAACAGATTATGATATCGAGGTAACTACTTCCGGCACATATTATATTCAAGCAACAAACGGCTTATGCTCTGACACCGCGAGCACGACAATAACATTCAATAGCCCGTCTCAAGCAAGTTTTTCTCCTAATCAGCCAATGGGTTGTGGTCCTTTGACTGTTACGTTTGATAATACATCAGTTCAAACCCAATCCTTCTTGTGGGACTTTGGAAATGGACAAGTGGATTCTGTTAATTTTGAACCAACTGTTACGTATGTAACTCCTGGCCAGTATCAAGTTTCTCTAGCTATTTTTGACCCAACTTGCCCTGCATCCGACACAGCTGTATTCACTATTGAGGTCCTTCCTGATGTTCAAATTAATTTAGTAGACACTATTTCTCTATGTGCAGTGGTTCCAATAACGGTCAATCCAACTAGTACGGGTATCACAAATTTATTTGTTTGGTCATCAACCAATTCTTTTTCGGATACATTGAATACGGATACGACCGTTCCACAGCTTGATTTAAATACCCCATTAGCAGGTTATTATTATTTCTCTGCCTCCAATGGCTTTTGCTCTAGTATAGATAGCTTCCTTGTACAGTTTATCTCAATTGATATTGATTTAATTGCTACTGATTCAATTTGTTCAGGTGAATTGGCAACTGTTTCTGTAATTAATTTGACTCCATCGTCTAATTTATCATATTCTTGGTCCCCGAATTCTATAATTGTAACAAATCAGGGGGATGAGATACAGGTAAATCCGACAATCAATCAAATGGTTTATGTAAGTGCAACTGGAGGCGGTTGTAATGTATCCGATTCCATTTTAATTAATGTTTCGACGCTGGATCCTTTATTGGTGGTTGCAAGCGCTTCTGATTATACAGTTTTACCAGGAACAACAGTGACTTTTTATGGATCACCAACCGGAATGGATTCTTATTCTTGGTCTCCATCGAATGGATTAAGTGATCCAACATTACAGCAAACAGATGCATTTATAAACGAAACGACTATCTACACACTAACTGTTTCAGAAGGACCTTGCACACGTTCGGACACAACTGAAATAAGAGTTTATGAAATCATTTGTGAAGATCCTTATGTTTTTATTCCAAATGCATTTTCTCCGAACGGTGATAATGAAAATGATGTTTTGTACGTTCGTGGAATTTGGATCGAAAAAATGATCTTCCGAATTTTCGACCGATGGGGAGAACTAGTCTTTGAGTCGACCGATCCAACAATTGGATGGGATGGGACATTTAGAGGTAGAAAATTAGATCCTGATGTTTATGATTTTTACTTGGATGTGACATGTGTCGGAGGATTAAAATCAATAACAAAAGGAAACGTAACACTAATGAAATAAAGAATGAAAAAAGTAATTACCCCAAAATCAGAAAAGTTTTTAGAGAACTATTTAAACAATCCTAGTCCGACTGGTTTTGAATCAGAAGGACAAAAATTATGGTTGGAATATGTGAAACCATATATTGACGATTATTTTTCTGATAATTACGGATCCGTTGCAGGAATCATTAATCCGGGAATGGATTACAAGGTTGTTATTGAAGCGCATGCCGACGAAATTTCATGGTTCGTTCATTATATTACAAAAGATGGTTTCATTTATCTACGTCGAAATGGTGGTTCGGATCATATGATCGCGCCTTCTAAACGAGTTAATATTCATACCGATAAAGGTATTGTAAAAGCGGTTTTTGGTTGGCCAGCGATTCACATGAGACATGCCAAGGAAGATACCCCAAGTATGAAGAATATTTTCCTTGACTGCGGCTGCTCCTCAAAAGATGAAGTGGAAGCATTAGGCGTTCATGTTGGATGCGTTGCTACTTTTGAAGATGAATTCTTGATTCTCAATAAGAATAAATATGTTGGACGTGCATTGGATAACCGCGTAGGTGGATTTATGATTGCTGAAGTTGCCCGTCTATTGAAAGAATCAAAAACTAAATTACCTTTTTCACTTTATATTGTGAATGCCGTTCAGGAAGAAATTGGTCTTCGAGGAGCAGAAATGATTGCTCATCGTATTAAACCAGATGTAGCTTTAATAACGGATGTTTGTCACGATACCGCAACGCCAATGGTTGATAAAATTGAAAATGGAGATCAACAGTCAGGAAAAGGCCCGGTATTGACCTATGGTCCAGCTGTTCAGAATAATTTCTTGAAACAAATCATAAAAACTGCAGAAAAGAATAAAATTCCGTTTCAACGAGCAGCTGTTTCACGATCTACAGGAACCGACACGGATGCGTTTGCTTATTCCAATGAAGGTGTGACAAGCGCCTTGATTTCTTTACCATTACGCTACATGCATACTACTGTTGAAATGGTTCAAAAAGAAGATGTTGAAAATTGTATTCGCTTAATTTTCGAAACGTTGAAAACAATAAAAGCGGGGCAAGATTTCAGGTATTTGAAATAGAATTACACAAACGATTTACTATATTTGCAGCAAAATATACTATTTTACTAAAATTATATTCATGAGGACTATTTTTATCGCGTTTTTTGCATTTAACTGCCTAATGTCATTTTCTCAAAGTTTCAATTTAGGAACTACCTATTTTAGAAACGACCGTTTTTTAATTTCATTTGACAAGGTACTATATCCGGGTTATAATCTAAGAATTGAAAATTTACACAAAAGAGAATATTTAATGGGAAAATTAGTTCAAGATACAACTTACTCCGGTTCTTGGGATGTAACGGCTGAAATTAACGACAATTCCTTCAATTACATGATAAGCCTTGACCCATTTGACGGCTTTTCCTTATTTCCATGTATTTATATTACCCAAGAAGAATGCTTTTACCTATCTGGAAACATAAAGATTGCTGGAAATAAAATAGTTGAGGAAAATTATTCTGAAAACCCAATGTTCCAAACCTATTCTTCATCCTCTGCGCCAATAAAAAGAATGAACAAAGATGGATCAAAAGTCGAAGTAGTATCAATTGAATCCAACATTGACTTTCAAACTAACCAAATTGTTCAAACTGAAACTATACTTGAAACTAGACCACTCAGTAGCAAAGAGGTTGCAGATAGCGAAGGAAACATATACTTAACCACGACCATTGGTGAACAAACATGGATGGCTGAAAATCTCAGAGCAACTAAATTTAGCAATGGAATAGAAATTCCACTATTAACCGAAGCGCAATGGGCAAACTCTACGGCACCAGGAATCGTCAGTTTAGATCCAGAAGGTACTTTTTATAATTTCTACACTTTAGCAAGTGAAAACAATGTTTGTCCGCAAGGCTATCATGTTCCTGATAACCGCGATATAGCTGAATTGTATAATGAAATTACTCCATATGGAGACCATTTAAAACTTTCAGGAAATATTATTAAAACAAAAGTTTATTCGCCTGTACTCGCTCCAGTTGTTGTTCCAATATTGACTGCAGTTCACTTAGGTTGGTGGGGGACAGCTGCAACAATAGATGCAAGTTTATTAAGTATAGCGGCTGCAGCTGATGTCACTCTTTGGAGTCTACAAGCTACTGCTGCGGTTATAGACGCATCAGTAATTTCTCCAATTTTCGGATGGGAAGGCAAAAAAAGACAACGTAAGGAAAATTTAGAAATAGCCATGAATAATAATTATATAGACGGAAATGGCATTCCTTATTATAAATCTAATAAAGGATTTGTCACCACAAATCTTAAACCAATTAATAAAAGTGAATGGAAGAACTTTACGGTGATTGAGTCTTTTATAAATGATTCATCCAAAATAGACTATAGACCTATTTTGGATCTGAAGAAAATAGATTCATTAAAGAATGCTCATGTGGATTACAAATACAAGCTAAAATATAATCCTTTAGTTTTATCAGATTTATATGCAAACAATTTTTGGAGTACAACGGGATGGTTTCTTGACTCTGATTATTTTTATGAGGCAAATGGTTTATTTGGTGGCTTTAATATTATGCCTTACAGAAGAGTTGATAGAAAATATGATTACCCAAGTAGTCCTTATTCATGTTCATTTGGAAGATTCGATTTTCAACCAGTTTTGACTTTACTTTTGAATAAAGGTGATAATGAATTTGCCGATCAATATGGCTTTAACTTAAATTTTGACAATAAAATAATATTCCCTAATTCAAATAAAAAGGGTTATAAAAGCAAGAATAATAATTTTTCATTTAAAAATAGTGATAGAGATAAAAATACTGGAATAAGTTATCTTGATGGTTTTGGATTACCTGCTTATTTTGGTATATTTGGTGGCAAATCCAAAAAAAATATAAATTCTGACGCTCATGAGTTGAATCAATTAGAAAATATTTGGAGATCAGATGTAACTGAATCGGATGTAATGCGAATTCCAACTCGTGTTCGTTGTGTGAAAGATTAATTCGCTAGTATCAAATTTGATTCTGTTTGGCTAATAATATTTTTAATAAATTTATTTTTAAATTGGATTATAAACTTAAAATAAAAACTATGAAACTATCATTTTCGATAATGCTTACACTAAATAGTTTACTTTTCTTCTCGCAAGGAATGAATGTTGGTACAACTTACTTGCGCAACGATCGTTATCTAATTTCCTTCGATAAGGTGCTTTATCCAGGGTACAATCTTTTTATTGAAAATATTCAAAAAAGAGAATACTTGTTGGGGAAATTGAATTCAGACACCACTTTTAAAGTAAAAATACCGGTATATAAAATGGAATCTGAAAATAGCATCAAATACACATTTGAAGAGGATTTTGCCTCATACATATGCTTGAAATTATATCAGGAAAACATGAGTGAAAATTGTGATTTCTGGATTTCATTCAAAATAAATTTTTCGAACAACAAAATAATTTCAGAAAAATATTCAGCACCAAACAACTTTGAGATTTTTTCATCGTCCACTTTTACCAAGAAAAGAACAAGCAAGGATAATTCTAAAGTTGATATTTTATCTGTTCGAAATGAAATTGATTATGAAAAAAATAATATCGTCGAAATCGAAACGCTTTTGGAAAGCAGAAATTTAACCAATCGGGAAATTGCAGACAATGAAGGAAATGTTTATTCTATAACAACAATAGGTGAACAAACTTGGATGGCTGAAAATTTGAGAGCAACAAAATTCACTGATGGAACACAAATTCCTACAATTACCGAGGTACAATGGTCCAATTCCTCTGCACCAGGAATTGTAATGAAAAATTCAGAAGGTAACTTCTATAATTTTCACACTTTGGTAGCAGAAAAAAATGTTTGTCCGCAAGGTTATCATGTGCCTAAAAGCGAGGACATTGTAAAGTTGTATAACTTTATTAAACCACCAACCCATCAAGATAAGCTTAAATATTCAAGAGGTTTAATTAAAGTTATTGAAAAAAAAGACTCTTACGAAAAGAAAAAATATGAATGTAGTTTTGGATCATACTCATACCAACCTCTTATTACCCTTTTACTTAATAAAGTCAATGACGAATTTGCTGATCAGTATGGATTCAATTTAAACCAAGACAACAACATTACTGCTCCAAACAATAAAAATACGATTAAAGGACTTAATTTTGAGAAAACGGGGATAACATACATCTATGGAAATCAACTACCAGGTTTTTTTGGAATTGAAAAAGGATCATCTTCAAAGAAGGGAAGATCGAAAGGTTCAAATAATTTTCATGAACACAACTTATTGGAGAATTTTTATTTAGAATCAGAGATAGAAACCTTACTTGGCATGCAAACACGCGTTCGATGTGTGAAAGATTAAGAATAACCTAGCTTAATTTAATCTTAAGATTTTCAATCTGTATTAAATCACCTGGAATTAATTTAGCTCTCCGGCGTGTTTCAACTTGACCATTTCGTATTACTTCACCAGCGTCAACAATATGCTTAGCATGACCTCCTGTTTCTGCAATACCAAGTACTTTTAGTAAAGCCATTAGTTCGATGTAATCTCCTTCGATTTTAAACTCTTCCACTTATTTTCCTTTAAGTTCCATTGCTTTTAACGTATTCATCATAAGTGATGCGATGGTCATTGGTCCTACTCCACCGGGAACAGGAGAAATGAAACTGGTCTTTGGGGCAACCTCATCAAATTTGACATCTCCAACCAATTTCCATCCTTTTGGTTTTGAGGCATCTTCGACGCGAGTTGTTCCAACATCAATCACTACAGCTCCTTCTTTCACCATATCGGAAGTTACAAAACCTGGTTGACCAATAGCAGCGATGAGAATATCAGCTTTGGAACAAATTTCTGCTAAATCTTCTGTTTTTGAATGCGCGAGTGTAACAGTGCAATTTCCAGGATCCGCGTTTCTTCCGAGCAGAATTGATAATGGAGTTCCAACAATATTACTTCTTCCGATAATAACACAATTTTTGCCTTCTGTATCAATAGCGTTTCGGGCTATCAACTCGACAATTCCAGCTGGGGTAGCAGAAACAAAACCAGGAATATTTAAAATCATATTTCCCAAGTTTGTCGGATGAAAACCATCTACATCCTTTTTCGGATCAATAGCTTGCGTAATTTTCAATTCATCAATATGAGGTGGCAGAGGCAATTGAACAATAAATCCATCAATACTTTTATCTTCATTTAGCGAATGAACCTTTCCAAGTAAAATTTCTTCCGGAACTGAATCATCATATCTTATAAGCGTACTCTCAAATCCAATTTCCTCGCATGCTTTTACTTTAGCGTTCACATAAGTTACAGAACCACCATCGTTTCCGACCAAAATGGCCGCCAAATGAGGAATTTTCTTTCCTTCAATTTTTCTTTGTTTAACAGCTGCGGCTAACTCCTGTCTGATCTCAAGAGCAGTAGCTTTTCCATCTAATAATTGCATTAAAAAACTTTTGACAAAGATAACAAGAACAATCGGCTTTAATCAAAAGAATTTATCTTTGTGTTATGAAAACACGCGTATTACTTTTCTTTATAGTCGGAATATATTTTTCCAGCTTTAGCCAGCAAAAAGGCTATTACAAGTCTGAAATTGGAGCTGAATTATACGCCGGATTTTCGAATCTTGGTGGTGCTGTTGGAGGCGAGATTAAATATGCCTATTTAGTTGATAAAAATTTAGCGGTTGGACCATCCTTTCGTTTACAAAGATCATGGACAAATAATTTAGGAATTAACAATTCTTTCAATATTTATGGTGGTGGTGCTTTTGCACATTATCGTTTACAAGAAAAGCTTTTTTTAGGAGCAGAAATTCAACTATTAAGAAGTCCATTTAATTTTATTTCTTTTCAACCAATCTCGAAACCTTGGGCTCTCGTTGCCTTGGTAGGAGGTGGTGCTCATTTAAAGTTACACGAACGAATAAGACTAAGCGCTGGTATTTTCTATGACATTGTAAATGCAGATAATAGCCCGTTCAGAAGTAGCTACAATTTTAAAATAAAGGATCAAATGGGGCAAACAGTGCGCTATTTACCTATAATTTATCGCGTCACATTTTTCTTTCCTTTGGGAGAAAAACTAAACTAAAAATATGAAGATTGGAATGGTTCTTTATCCCACATTTGGGGGGAGTGGTGTTGTTGGAACAGAGTTGGGTAAAGCCCTTGCAGCAAAAGGTCACGAAGTTCACTTTATTACTTATTCGCAACCAGTGCGACTTGGTTCATTTCGGGAAAATATCTTCTACCATGAGGTTTCCATTACCGATTATCCACTTTTTGAATTTCAACCCTATGAAACGCAATTAGCAAGTAAAATGGTTGATGTTGTAAAATATGAAAAATTGGATGTTTTACATGTTCATTACGCCATTCCACATGCCTCAGCTGCATTTATGGCTAAGCAAATTCTAAAAGATCAAGGAATAGATATTCCTTATGTTACTACACTTCATGGAACTGATATAACGTTGGTTGGAAGAGACCCGTCATTTGAACCGGTAATTACATTTTGTATTAATCAATCCGACGCAGTGACGGCAGTTTCGGAAAGTTTGAAAAATTCGACTTACGAGCATTTTAGAATATCACGAGAAATCCATGTTATTCCGAATTTTGTTGTTCCGGCAGAAGAAAACAGAGACTTTTCGGAACATATGCGCCGAAAATACGCGTGTGATGGAGAACGTATAATTTGTCATGTGTCAAATTTTAGGAAAGTAAAACGAGTTGAAGATGTACTTCGCGTTTTTGCAAAAGTGAACGCTGAAAATCCAGCAAAATTAATCCTTGTTGGCGACGGCCCTGAGCGCTATAATTGTGAACGACTTTGCAGAGAATTAAATCTTTGCGATCGCGTGATCTTTTTAGGAAAAGTTCGAGATACATCGCATGTATTAGAAATTGCTGATGTTTTTTTACTTCCGTCCGAAACTGAAAGCTTTGGTTTGGCTGCGTTAGAAGCGATGGCCGTTGGTGTTCCAGTTATTTCCTCTAATACAGGTGGAATTCCCGAAGTAAACGTACATGGCTATTCTGGATACCTTTCAGACGTAGGCGATGTTGATGATATGGCAAAAAACATGTTGCTTCTATTGCAAGAAGAAAATCTAAAGAGATTTAAACTTAATGCGAAAGAACGTTCGAAAGAATTTAGTTTGGATTCAATTCTTCCGAAATATGAAGAAATTTATCTAAATTTAATCAAAGCAAAAAACAACTAATTATATAGTTTTCTGAATTAATAATTTAAGAATGAAAATTGGAGTTTTACTTTCCGGATGTGGCGTTTATGATGGTTCTGAAATTCAAGAAACCGTTTTAACTCTCTTGGCAATTGCGGAAGCTGGTCATGAATCCGTATGCATTTCCATTGACGACAACCAACATCACGTAATGAACCATATTACGGGTGAAGAAATGAAGGAATCTCGCAATATGCTAGTTGAATCGGCACGAATCGCGCGTGGAGCAGTCACTGAAATCTCAAAAATTTCTCCTTCTGATATTGATGCATTAGTTTTACCTGGCGGTTTTGGAAATGCTAAAAACCTAACTTCATGGGCTTTCGATGGTCCAAATGGAACTATCAGGACAGATGTAAAATTATTGATAGTCAATATGATTAATGTTGGAAAACCAATTGTTGCTCTTTGTGTTAGTCCAGTTGTTTTGGCAAAAGCAATGGAAGGATCAGACATCGAATTAAATCTAACGATCGGTTCAACAAAATCTGCTTCCCCCTACTCCATTTCCGGTTTTATGGAAGGAATACATGCAACAGGCGCCTTAACATCTGAACGAGAATTAAATGAAATTTTAATTGATACTGAAAATAAAGTGATATCAGCCCCGTGTTACATGATGGATGCTAATATTGTTGAAATTCGCCAAAATATTAAACAAGCAATCGATGCTTTGAACCAATTTTAATGCCTAAGAAAGAAGTAGTTGATGATTGGTTTCGCAAACGAAAAGACAGACGTTTACATCAAACGGCAAACGAATTGTTTCCGCTTTTAAAAATCGGAAATCGACAGGCGTTAAGTTCAGCCATTACTCTAATTGAAAGCAATCTTGCGGAAAATCAAAAAGAAGCTCGAGAACTACTTTTAAAGTGTTTGGAACAACCTCAAAATTCTTGGAGAATAGGTATTACTGGTGTTCCAGGTGTAGGAAAAAGTACATTTATTGAGGAATTTGGTCGTATTATCCTAGAAAAAGGTCTAAAACTAGCAGTGCTCGCTATTGACCCTTCGTCCTCCATTTCTGGAGGAAGTATTTTGGGAGATAAGACGCGAATGGAATGGCTTTCAGTTCAAGAAAACGTTTTCATCAGACCAACACCAAGCGGATTAAATTTGGGTGGAGTGGCAAAGCACACCCGTGAATCCATTTTACTTTGTGAAGCGTCAGGTTACGATGTCATTTTGATTGAAACAGTGGGTGTTGGACAGTCAGAAACGGTGGTACATTCCATTGTTGATTTTTTCCTTTTACTCATGTTGGCCGGAGCGGGAGATGACCTCCAAGGAATTAAACGAGGCATCATGGAAATGGCTGATGCTTTGGTAATAACGAAAGCAGACGGCGAAAATGTCTTGAAGGCAAAACAGGCTCGAGCCCAGTATGCATCAGCTATGCATTTATTCCCACCAAAAGAAAACGATTGGATTGTCCCGGCGCTCATTTCAAGTAGCGTCGAGCAACAGGGGTTAGATGAAGTTTGGTCCACAATCTCAAGCTTCTTCACGAGATTTAGCTCAAATGGTTGGATCGCTAAAAACAGAAGTCAACAGGAAATCCAAATTATGAACGCTTATTTGGGAGAATTATGGTTGGAAAAAATTAGGCAACACCCAAAATATGATGATAACCTAAATAGACTTTCTCATCTTGTTTTAAACGGAAAGATGAATGGCTATTTGGCAGCAGAGGAACTTCTTACTATACTGCTAGAAAATTAATTCTTCACGAATCGAATTACGTCCAAACTAGTATCCTTTTGCTTGATACGGACAAAATAAATGGATGATCTAAAAGATCTTACATCAATTTTTGTTTGAAGACCCGCAGGGTTTAATTCACCGAAAGTTATTTTTCTTCCATTCAAATCGTAAATTTCAAATGAACAGCCATTCGCCAATGTTTTATTATCATGTTGTATGATTAACTCGTTCGAAGTTGGATTTGGAAAAAGTGAAAAATGAATTTCAGGACCATCAGGCTTTGGTGGAATTACTTTAAAATAAGCTTTAAATTCTTTGTTCTGATCAATATTTGACTCAATTACAGGGTTCAATGTGTCTGATATAAAAGAGTTTGGTTCCCAATGAGAAAATTGGTAACCACTATCAGCGACTGCTGTCATTTTTACCGGAACTCCATCAAAATAAACTCCTGACCAAGGATACGTTTCAGGTTTTATAGTATTCAGTTGAATTCTACCAGTAGAATCAGGAAATACATCCAAATTGAGTGTTACTTTTTTGTTTAAATCAAATTCGGATAACAAATTATTTCGAACAACATTGGTTCTGCAAGCTAGTTCATTTTTAAATGTAAGATGATTTTGAACAAATTGTTGCATCTGACCTGGGATATCATTCGGATTTCCCCAACGCTCAAATTCCAAAGGCATTTCTGGGAGTATTCCATTAAAGAATTGTTGTTCCTTAGATAGGATAGTATCCAATTGATAACTCGTATTCATCAAATCGGCGAATCGATTGATGAAATAATGTTTGTACTTTGTATTGTTTAAACTTCTTAACCAAATATTGATGTATGGTATAGCAGGATTTCTATCCAACAAAAACCGAATATGATTGTCCGTACAACTTGTCCAACCATTCGGCTGCATCGCCAACTCTAAGTCGATTAGACCAAATCGCCATCTATTTCGTGTTTTATCAGAACGGTAAATTTTAATGTTATTTTCAGGCCAATCGATATTCCCCATCCATGACTCGGCAATTACATAATCGGTGTAATGTGGCATATCGAAATAACGATCAGCTTTTGAAAAATAATTCGTATCCGTAAAATTCAAAGCCACCAACGAATCGTAAGATTCATAAAAATGGTCAACACTTCCTTCAACAGCTCTTAGAACTAAGTTATAGAAATAACTCATGGATAACAGCTCAATTGAATCCGGATTAGCACCGTCGTGAACTTGAAAATATTCCTTGTTAAATTTCTCACGTAATTCGTAAAGACCAAAATATTCACCATTGATGTATACGGAGACTGGCCTGTAAGCAGAATAATAATTTTTTGTTCCTTCACTCATCATTCTGACTTGTGAAGCGTCCTTGTATGGTAAAATCAAAAATTGATTGCTTCCATTTCTCAAATAAATATCACTATAGGTCGTTCGATTTGGTCTATCTGGCAAAATTGGATACTCAATTGGTTTTTCACCTAACGCGCCATCCGCGAAACTTAATCTGAATGAATGTTGTGGATACGACCTACTTCCTCCTGCACCGCCTTCGGGACGAATACTTGAGTTGGTTTCAAACGCTAAAGGATGACCTGATTCCTCCGTTAAATAAGCAGCGTGCGCGGGCTTTTTCCAATCAGAATTATAATTATCAAAAATTCCTTGAGGTCCATAAAGATTATTCTCGTCAGTTGTCACCAATAAAACTGGGGTTGTGTGCTCGACATCAAATAAATATGTCGCTACACTATTATCACTCGGCAAAAAACCCTCATTTGCGTTTAGCGGATAAACTTTAGCTCGAAGGACTTTATTTGATGTAATCAGAATCGAATCCACGTATTGAATGGAATTAATTGTAGGTGATGATCCATCAAGCGTATATGTCAATTTCGAAGCAACACCAATGTTTGGATTAGCAATCGAGACGTACTGATTTATATCATAAACACCACTTTTCAATGATAAGATTGGACTTTTAAGTGTATCTGTAAAAGTTGGCGAGGTGTTATTTGACTCCCCTGGTGATGGGATAAGCCATTTCAAAGTTGAAGTTCCATCCGTAAACTTCCCAATTGAAATATCACGAGCTGGTGATTCTACAATTAACCGACTTATCTCCAACTCATCAGGCCTGTGCAAGTATACTTTTTCGCTGATCCCATCAAGTTTAAAATTCGTATGTAATTGATAACCGCCAGTAGGAAGAAATTGAGGATTAAGCTCCGTTAAGTTTGTTTCAGTAATTGAAAAATCGATATAAGAATATAATTCTCCACTTGTTAACGCGACGTCAAAACCAAGTGATGTAATAGGACCTGCAGACAATCCTGCAGCTTGGAGTTCACTCGCTAAAAACAAAAATTGATGCCTAGCACCCCAATACCAATTACCGTAAGGTGCCGGATATTCCGTATTTCCGTTGATGATCGTTCCTTGTCCAACCGTAAAACCATTGAATTTCATATTTGGACGCTGCGAGTAAATACCTCCATTTACTGAAGAACACGCTGCAGGACTTCCATCGACAAAGGAAACCAAGGTAGATACAAAAGGAGTAGCAGATTGTCTTACAGAAGAATTTTCAGTATACTGTGTATTGTTGTATGAGCAAACATTAATAATAATATTGCTTTCGCCATCCCAATTAAATGGAGAAGTTAAATTGTGGTTATTCCAACCATTTATTGGATTGTAATTTTGCTCAGATAAGGTAAATTGAAAACTTCCGCTACCTTTTCGATTTTTCCCACTACAAAAAACAACTTTGAAGTCGCCAGGAGCAATTTTCACTTGTGGAAGTTCCCATTTTTTTGGAAAATTAGAATCATCCGAAAGTGAATAGGATTCCAAATCTACGGTATCCGTTCCCGAATTAAACAACTCAATCCAATCCGGTGAATCGCCATCTTCATCTTGATATGATAGGTAATTTTTATTACAACCTTCATTAATGACAAGTTGAGCGGTCCCATGGAACGAACTAAACATGAAGACAAAAAATAAATTGAAAAAAAAGTTATTCATACAAAACCTTTTCGTTATGAACGTTATTGCAAAAAAAAAGGCGAAAGAAAACTTTCGCCTTTAAATGTAGTTAAAATAAATTACTTAACGTAAACTCTTTTATTAACTGAACCACCATTAAAGTTGGCTGCAACAGAATAAATACCTGATTCAACACCTTCAAATGAAATTGTTGTGTTAACATCAGAAATCACGATCGTTTTAACAACTTGACCTGTCATGCTAACCAAATTAATTGTTCCACCAACTAAATCTGGAGTAACATTAACAGTTGCATCGTTCAAAGTAGTTTTAATTGTTACTTTATCCTCAACAGAAACGTTTTCAATTCCATTTGTACCACCTTCACATGTGTTGATTGCACCATCAGGAGTAGCATTGAATGCGTATTCCTTGATAGTAATTGTTTCTGCGTTAGCAGCAACAGATAAACGTGCCCAACCATAATGAGTACCTGTACCAACAGTAAACTTAAAACCTAAGTACTTATCATTTTGTCCTAACCATGGACCAGCTGAAAAAGGATAGTTTATAGGTTGGATAAGCGCTGCATATCCTAAAACAGCAGTATTACTTCCTGAAAATAATGATGATTGAGCAACTGCCACACCACAATCTAAAACAGCTGTTGTTGAATCAGCAGGATTCGCAACAGGAAAACCAGCTGGTAAAAAACCATATGCAAAAGCACCTTCGTAAGTAAAGTTCTGACCTCCTGAAGAGAAAGACCCACTAATGTGTTGAACACCAAATGCTAAATCTGGTGTAGCATCATTGTTAAAATCGATTGCATAAGGATTTAATGAATCGGCAACTACATCTGGGTTTACATCCGTATAAGTAACCTGTGCATTTGCAGCGCTTCCAGCTACAATAGCACCTGCGAATGCAGTGTAGCTAGATAATTTAGTTTTGTTTAAAGAAGTAATTTTTTTCATAAGCTTAATAATTTTAGTGTAAATTTAATAATATTTTTATTTCTCTGATAATTTCAATTGTTTTTTTACTTCGGCATTATTGAGTGTAACGTTAAGATACTGAGCAATTAAGTTCAATAATTCTTCATTAGACTCAAGAAATTCTTTCCAATTCAAAATCAATACTTGTTGATTAGGTTGGGATTGAATCCATAAATCAATAACGAACTTTTCCTTTTCAATTGTATTCAAAACACCAACAGGAACTGTGCCTTCAGGGATTTTCCTTTTAAGTTTGGCAGTTCTTGCTGGCAATATCTCATCCAATGACTGATCTAAATAAATAACTTTATAATTGAACTGACTTGGTAATTCACTCAAATGTCGACTCGGAATGTAGATCGCTTTTCCAAGCGCATTTTCTAACCATGAATTCGCAAATAGCATTCTTTCGGCTTCTTTGTATCCTTCAGGGTCATTTAAAATAGGAACTCCACCTTTTTCCAAGATTGATAAAAACTCTTCATAATTACAATTATCAACACCCGTGCAAATTATAATTTCACCCTTGATATTGTTATTTAAAAAGTCAATACTATGCTGTGCCTCAACTGGTAAATTCAATTTGTTCTGATAAATTTCAACTAACCATTTATGAGCTTTAGTCATTCCAGGTGTTAATCGCACAGCAACTTTAAAGGCATTAACTGCATCATCCCACAATTCTAGCTTGGAAAGCGCTTCACCCAAATGATAATGTATTTGAGACTGGAAAAAATCTTGTTCCAATGCAATTAAAAACTCATCAACCGCTTCATTGAACTTATTTTGACGTAGAAAAGTTAACCCTAAACCATAATGTGCAGAGGTACTTCTATCGTCAACTGCTAAAGCTGTAATGTACTGTTTTTCAGCAGCTTTAAAATTTTTACGTAGAACGAGGATTTGAGCTATACTAATTGCAACTTGCACATTATTTGGATTCTTTTTTTGCACCTTTTCAAGCAATGGAAGTGCCAGGCGAGGTTTGTTCATTGCCAAATTCAACAATCCTTCCAAGTATTCCAAATACATCGGCTCCTCGTAATCCAAATTCTGAAATGGATCATCCGGATTTTTCTCCTCGTTCTTTTTCTTTTCCCGCTCTTCCTTATCAATTTGTTTTAACGATTCGAGAACTTCTTGACATTTCATGTACATTTTCTTCGTCAAGTAAGCAAAGGCAAGACGCTGACCGTATCGAAGAATTTTCGATTCTGAAAAAATTCGTTCTAAAATATCAATAGCAGGCTTCAATCGACCTCCGTTGATCATGTTCCGAGCAACATAATAATCGTTTTCCTGCTTACATTTTTCAACCTGCTTTAATTTATCGTCCTCAAGTGCTTCGATGTATCCCAATTCAACCAATTGTTGCAACGCTTCTTGAGCCGCCCAAGGATCTTCTCGCAATAACGCATCGTGCTGACCGGTTTCACCAGGAATATCTTCCCAAGAATCAATCATTTTTGCCGCTTCGGGATTTTCAAAACATTGATAAAGAACTTTCCCCTCCATATCTTTTCCAACCGCTAGTCCTGCGTGATATAACATCGTTGGAGTAACATCCAAAACACTTGCGCCAGAAACTTCAACTCCCTTTTTAATTCCAGGTCCTGCCATTACGAAAATTCCATAAGGACTGTGTTCAACCGCCGGACCTGAAGGCTCGTTCGGAATATGCAATGGTCGCTGATGATCAGAGTGAAATCCATGATCAGACAATAAAACTACAGTTGTGTTTTCATCAATTAATGCTAAAGTTCGTTCAAGCATCATATCGTGAAACATGTAACCAGACTCTACAACATTTTTAAAGTCCTCAAAATCCTTTTCAGGAATTTCAGGTCTTCGAGGCGGAAAATATTTCATCGCCGTATGACAAAAATGGTCAATAGCATCGTGATAAACAGCCATGAAATCCCACTCAGACTCCTCCATGAGGTAGGTAGAAGCCGAGTGAACCGTTGCTGCATGAGCCAATGTTTTTAATACACTTAACGTTCTTTTGTCCTTTCTGAGTTCCAAATCTTGAGCTAAATTCGGCATGAAAGGAATCGACATTGTGAGGCTTATCTCATGGGGATGCACACGAAATTCCTTCATTGTTTCGCTTAACTCTTCAGGATGCACAGTTCCGTTAGGCATTTCCCAATTTTCTCCCATGGCCTTGGTTGCAACTTGATATAAATTGGAGACCATTACACCATTGATTGGTTCAGCGGGATTACTAGGCCACCAAGCCAACACATTGCTTTTCCAACCTTCTTGATTTAAAATATTCCAAATTGCCTTTACCTTTCGAGAAGTTGTTGTAACGGGTCTCAATCCTTCACCATTTGGAGTAGGCTCAACAAATCCGCCGATACCATGTTTGTCTGCTCGAAATCCAGTTGCAATACTCGTCCACAACATAGGAGATAAGGGCGGATCCAACGTTTGAATTCGACCATGAACTCCACGATCCATCAAACTTTTAATTGTAGGCATTTTTCCTTGATCAATCAAGGGCATTATCACTTTCCAATCAGCAGCATCCCAACCGATTACAAGAATTTTATTTTTCTTTTTTGTCATTTTTTTTCTGTTGGATCTTTTTATTTTCCTGAGCTACTACCTCTCTCCATTTTCGCAAGCCGATATGACCCAAAGCTAAAAGCCCAAGAGATCCTTGCGATGTGATTTTGTATTCTTTTGCCATGATTAAATTTTGTTTCTATATAGTTCTGGATTTACTACTTCCGCTAATTCTCTCCAATCGCATTCAAGATTTAAAAATTCAATGATTTTTTTAAGTTCAACCTCGGGATTCCCGATTAACTCCTTATAAAATATATCTTGAAAAGGAATTTTGTTTAATTCAAAAAATTGATACGTCTTTTGAATATGTGTTGCGTAAATGGTCGAAAATTTTTCGCGCTCTGAAGATTGATCTTTATTCAACATTTTTTCTTGTGATCTTAGAATTTCTTCAATTTCCCGACGCATAAAAACGACTCTGTAATTCAATGTCTTATCAAGAAACATAGGAAGCGGAGCAACTATCTTCACCACTTTACCAACAGCATTTTTCAAAAAGGAATTATCTTTTACAATTCCCTTTACTGCTTCTAATTCATAATAACCTTCGGGATTACTAATATCTTTTTGACGAACACCATCTGAAAGAATTTCCAAACCAGACTTATTCAAAATTTGCATCATCAAAGAAGTTCCTGATCGTGGCAAACCTGTCACAATTGTGATATTTTGTTTATCATTCATAGGACAAATTTAATAAAAGCTATAAACTAAAATTCCTTTAAAATGATTCTGTTACGATGAATTTCAATAACTCCTTTAATTTCCAATTGCTTCAAAAGCCTTGAAATTACAACGCGTGAAGAATGCAGATCACCAGCGATTTGTTGATGTGTATGATGAATTTCTAACGTCCCCAAGAGTTTCGCTTGATCATTCAAGTATTTCAGAAGACGCTCATCCAATTTTAAAAAGGCAATCGCATCAACCGTTTCCATAATCTCTGTTAATCGCATATGGTAACTTGACAGGATATACTCCCTCCAGCTTTTGTATTTATCCATCCAAAACTCCATCATTTGCGCCGGAAACATAAACATGACAGAGGATTCCATGGATG
>JBMLTP010000020.1:6682-9170 GCA_049239885.1 Crocinitomicaceae bacterium | reverse complement strand
GAATCGTAAACGGACCAATATTTCTTTTGATTTTCCGGATTCAAATTCAACTGATTTTTCGGCTCAAGAGAAAACTCCATAAAATGACCAGGCTTGAGCTTCCAACAATTTTCAAAAATACAATAAGGTGTCGGCACATTTCCGTATTGCATGAAAGCAGAAACAGCTGATTTATTTAGTTTCTTGTTAAAATTTGGATGTTTATGAAACGCTTTCAATTCAGAAGAAAACAGAAATAAATCTTGGTCGAAATAATAGAAAAAAGGCTTCACGCCTGCTCGATCTCTTGCACAGAAAACGTTTTGAGTATTTTCATTGTAAATCACAAATGCAAACATTCCGATGAAACGTTGAATAGATTCTGAACCCCATTGCACATAAGCATGTAAAATGACCTCCGTATCTGAATTCCCCGTGAAATGGTGACCGAGCTCTATTAACTCTTTTTTAATTTCTTGATAATTGTAAACCTCACCATTGAAGCAAATCCAAAATTCATGGAATTTCATGGGTTGTTTACCAAATTCAGTTAAATCAATTATTGATAGCCTTCTATGACCTAATCCTATAGTCGCGAATTCAGTTTGAATCAATTCTGCGCCGCTTCCATCCGGTCCTCGATGATGAAGTGAATTTGTCATTTCAACTAGCGATTCCATCGAACTAGATTTCTTGAAATCAATAAATCCTGTTATTCCACACATAAAACAAAGGTAGAATGTTTTGAATAAATATCTCTGCATATCACAAGTTTCTTAACTTTGAGTAACCTAAATTTGGATGAAGAAAATCGATTTTTCCATTGTAATTTTCAATGATGACGTAAATAAGCTTCAATTTTTTACGGCAATCGATATCATTATGTTGATTATTTGGTTAAGTATTTGCCTTATTATTTGTCTCTACATAAAAAATCTGAACAAGGAAAAAGAGCATTACGCCTTCTTTATGCGTAATTTTTATTTCAAGGTAATTTTCTCCATTATTTTTGCATTCTACTATATATTTTTTATTGGAGGTGGTGATACGATTGCATTTTGGGACTCTTCACTGAGATTGACAAATTTATTTTATTTCAACCCTGAGTTCTATTTTCAAGAATGGGGTCAATTTTACGGAACTCAAGGTTATATAAGTCACTTCAATTCAAAAACAGGACTTCCTCCTGGATGGATTGCAAGGGAGGCTGAAGGTTATTACACAAGCAAATTGATTTCTATCATAAATCCATTAACTTTTGGAAGTTATATGGCTAATACGGTAATTTTTGCATTCATCACTTCCTTAGCTAGCTTCAAACTTTATGATTTTATTGTTTCATTTGGAATTCATGATTACAGAAAATTGGCAACATATTTCTTGTTCATTCCCTCCCTTGCATTCTGGTGTACCGGACTATCGAAGGATACAGTAATTACGATATGTCTTTATTATGCAATTCCTTTAATTTACGCTATCTTATTTGGAAAAAAGAAACTTAGAATTTTTCCGATTTTATACATTTTATTAATTTTAATAATACTAAACAATGTCCGTTCCTTCATGGTGGTAGCACTTTTGGGACCTTTCTTTTTTGCATTCAACGTTCGTTTATTAAATAAATACTTCACAAATAAATTTGCTAAGCGCTTTGTAAATCTGATCATCTTTGGGATTGGATTTGGTATTATGTCATTTTATTTAGGGGGAGAATCGGCTCAAAAATATTTGACAGAGGCTGAAATTACTCAGAAGGACTTTCAAAACAATCCCGTTTATACCGGAAAAAAATATGACTTAGGTAATGTTGAATTTACAACTTCAGGTATATTGAAAACTATGCCTTTGGCAGTTTTCACAGGTATTTATAGGCCTTTTCCATGGGAGGCACTTTCGCCAGGTTTGATTTTAAATGCATTCGAAAGTTTGTTGCTTTTCTATCTCACTTTTATTTTTTTATTCAACAATCGAGGGAAACGAGTAGAACGTATTCAAAACACCGAAATTTTAATGTATGCTGTGTTTTTTGTTTTTGTAATGGCCTTTATGACTGGCTTTACTGCTGTAATTTTTGGGGTATTAGTTCGACTCAGGGCTCCTTTATTACCCTTCTTTTTCATGTTACTTACAGTTCAACCAGTTGAAGAACAATCTACTTCTGAATCTGAAGAAATTGAAAATGAAGAGGAAACGAGTTCAGATGAATTATCACCTTCTTACTCGTGATGATAAGGTTCACCTTTTGTGATTGTAAATGCGCGATATAATTGCTCAAGAAATATGACACGAACCATTTGATGTGAAAAAGTCATTTTTGATAGTGCCAATTTCATATTCATTCGCTCATAAAGGGAACTATCAAATCCGTATGCTCCTCCAATTACAAAAACGATATTCTGAGGTAATAAATTTCTTTTTTCAATCCAATTGGCGAGTTCAATGGAACTAAATTCTTTCCCATTTTCATCCAAAAGAACAAGAAAATCATTTGGAGATAACTTAGATAGAA
>JBMLTP010000020.1:0-6672 GCA_049239885.1 Crocinitomicaceae bacterium | reverse complement strand
CGTTTAATTTCTTCTTTCGAAAAATTCTTAGGATTTTTAACATCTTGAACTTCAATTCGTTCAAAGCTACAATAATGTTTAAGTCGATTTTGGTATATTTCTTCCCCTACTTTCAAATAATCAAAAGCTGTTTTTCCAACAACCAATAATTTAACCTTCATAAATTAGATCTAAACAGCCTCAACGGACTTCACCTCGGGCGCTGCATTTTTAAGCGCATCAACCAAGCCTGCTTTTAAAGTCATGGCACTCATCGAGCAATCACTGCAAGCACCGAGTAATCTGACCTGAACCACAGCATCATTGGTCACGTCAACTAATTCCATATCTCCACCATCCGCGTGCAGAAAAGGACGAAGTTGATCCAAGGCATTATTTACCTTTTCGATAATTTCTTGTTTTTTTGACTCAATCATACTTGAAGTGATTTTTCCTTTTTCAAGGATTCAATTTCGTGAATAAATTTAGAAACTAATTCATCAAACGCTTTAGATACTGGCGTATTTTCTTGAAAAACAGCCGGTCTACCCGCATCACCCGCTTCACAAACACTTTGAACGAGTGGAATGGCTCCTAAAAAGGGGACTCCCAATCCTTCGGCTAAATTTTTTGCGCCGTCTCTACCAAAAATAAAATACTTATTTTCAGGTAATTCAGCAGGTGTAAACCAAGCCATATTTTCCACGATTCCCAAAACCGGAATTTTCAATGAATCCATCTTGAACATATTGACTCCTCTTCGTGCATCGGCTAAAGCAACTTCTTGCGGTGTGCTAACAATCACAACTCCATCAAGCGGAACGGTTTGCACAAGTGATAAGTGAATATCTCCTGTTCCGGGCGGTAAATCAACCAACAAGAAATCCAATTCACCCCAATGTGCATCGGTAAACATTTGAGTCAACGCTTTAGATGCCATAGGTCCACGCCAAACAACCGCATTGTCTTGATCCGTAAAAAATCCGATTGACAACAACTTCAAATCATCAGCTAAAACTGGAGAAATGAGCTGTTTGCCATCTACCTCAACCATTGTTGGTCGCTCGCCAACCACATCAAACATCGTGGGCATTGAAGGACCATAAATATCCGCATCAACAATTCCGACGGAATAACCGAGTTTCATCAATCCACCTGCAATATTTGCTGTAATGGTTGATTTTCCTACACCACCTTTCCCTGATGCAATAGCAACGATGTGTTTCACTTCAGGTAAGATCTTTCTTCGCTTTTCTTTGTGTTCGGCTGCCATTCCTTTAACCGTCGCCTCAATTTCGATTGTCTCGCCGAAAAATCGCTTCAAATTAAATTGAATGGCTTCCTGCATTCGTTTTCGAGCATGTAATGCCGGATTGGAAATAGCAACTATTAGAGCAACTTTTTGACCCGAAACTTCCAGATTTTCAATTAGATTTAGACTAACAATGTCTTTTTTCAAATCGGGTTCAATAATATTTCCAAGAACCTTTAAAACTTCCTCACGATTTAATTCCATCTTTCTTTTTTTTAAACGATTTGACCGAACGATAAATAAATTCCGCTATTTTTTTGGAATCACCCTCTTCCTTACTTTTTAATTCATAATATACACCATCAACCTTTTTCACTGCATAAACATGATACGAGTTGTCTAGAATTCTTTTAAACAAAACTTGATCATTTTCTTCCTTAACAATGGATACCTTAAATGCTTTATTTTCTATTATTTTTTTTCGAACCTCCGGATAACGATAGGCATTATCTCCAAAATCCTCAATTTGAAGGTTAAAATTCCTTCCAATTGAAATTTGCCATTTGTAATCTGCCGCAATGTGATTGATTAACGGCTTGAAAGACGCCCCAATACCCGCAGTGGCATCAGGAATCATGATCGTAGCATCCAAGTCATTCCTTGATAAATCAATTTGTTGAAATTGATAGTAGTCTTGTTCCTCTGATTCGTTATTGGTTTTCTGATTATTTGTTTCACAAGCGAACAAAAGAAAAAGTAAACACATTAGAAAAATAAAACTATTCCTCATCACCACAAAGATAAGCAATCGATTAAACTTTTTTGTTCAATTTTGTATTTATGGAAAAACGATATGTAATCTTTGGTTCAATTTTATTTTGCCTTGCAATTATTTTTGGGGCTTTTGGAGCGCATTCTTTGAAAAGTATAATTCCTGATGAAAAATTGGATTCATTTGAAGTGGGTGTTCGCTTTCAAATGTTTCAAGCATTGGCAATTCTTCTTTTAAGTATAACTTCCAAATCCTTTAATTTCAATTTGAATCGAATACTGCTCCTGATGTTAATAGGAATCACTTTATTTAGTTTTTCAATTTATTTATTGGCGCTCAGTTCACTTCTACCTTTCTCCTTTAAATTTCTTGGTCCGATTACACCAATTGGCGGATTAATCCTCATTGTTTCTTGGGGGATTTTCATTGTTAAATTGATTAAAAATTAATCCAACTACGTAATTCTACGTAGCTCGATTAGGTAAATACGTAGCTCTAAGTATGTGTGATTCATTATTTTTCATGACATTATTAATAGTTATCTCGATTCAAATTTATTTCTTGTCAATCTTTGTATCAGAATAACGAACAAAAATTAACGACCATGAAAACAAGAAATATTTTAAACGGACTTTTATTAGCAACAGCATTTTTATTTTCAAATGTTGTTTCAGCGCACAATGGTGAAGGAGATGAGCCTTCTAAAAAAGAAGATAAAGTTCAAATCATTACAAGTGAATTAAGCTTTGGTGACGCTACAATTAAATGGGCAGATACGCGAATCGACTTTATTGAAATTACTTCTTCAACTGGTCAATTCATGCCATCAATGCCAGTTTTGGACGCGACATCTTTACACCTTAATGATTTGATGAGCGGAACTTACACCATTAATTTTATATCCAACGGTCAAACGTTATACAGCAAGAATATTCAAGTCCAAAGGTGATTGAATTAAAGCACGAATGGGAAAGACCGTCATATTTTGATGGTCTTTTTTATTTTTTATCGAACTTTTTTTTCAGAAATTGTTTATCGTAAAAGAATAGTTTATATTTTTGATTAGTTTTTAGTCGTTAACAAGATTATTTAATAAACATTATGGAAAAATTAAAAGTAGGAAGCGCACTTCCTAAGTTCAAAGCAGTGGATCAATTTGATCATGAAATCAATACTGAAAATTTAAAAGGAAAAAAAGTAGTTGTTTATTTTTACCCAAAAGACAACACACCTGGATGCACGGCGCAAGCTTGTAGTATCAGAGACTCATTCGATGGTTTAAAAGAGAAAGGAATCGAAGTAATTGGAATTAGTACCGATTCTTTAATATCACATAAGAAATTTGGTGAAAAATTCAATTTACCATTTTCTTTATTACCGGATGAAGAAAAAGAAATCTGTAATTCATTTGGTATTTGGGGAACAAAAAAATTTATGGGTAAAGTGTACGATGGCATTCATAGAACTAGCTTTCTTTTTGACGAAAATTCTAAACTTATTTCTGTTATTGACAAACCTGACACAAAAAACCACGGTACGGAAATATTAAAAAATTATGGCTTTTAAGTTGATCGTAAATAGTTTACGATTATCCGACTTTAAATTTGTAGAAATTATTTAACACGAGTATTTAAACTAACAACAACAAACGATATGAGCAAAGAAGTAAATGCAGAAAAATTGAAAGCGCTACAGCTGACAATGGAAAAATTAGACAAAACTTTTGGGAAAGGTTCTGTCATGAAACTTGGAGATTCTCCGGTAGAAAAAGTGGAAGTAATTCCAACAGGTTCAGTAACTCTTGATTTAGCTTTAGGCGTAAATGGCTATCCTAAAGGACGAGTTGTTGAAATTTATGGCCCTGAATCATCAGGTAAAACAACATTGGCAATTCATGCGATCGCCGAAGTACAAAAACAAGGTGGCATTGCTGCCTTTATCGATGCGGAGCACGCCTTTGATCAATTTTACGCTAAGAAATTAGGGGTTGATATTGATAATCTTTTGATTTCACAGCCAGACAATGGTGAACAAGCCTTGGAAATTGCCGACAATTTAATTCGTTCTTGCGCGGTTGATTTAGTTATCATCGATTCAGTTGCCGCTCTTACACCAAAAGCTGAAATCGAAGGTGAAATGGGAGATTCCCAAATGGGGCTTCAAGCGCGACTTATGTCAAAAGCCCTTCGTAAATTAACTGGTTCAATTAATAAAGCTGGGTGTTGCTGTATTTTCATCAACCAATTACGTGACAAGATTGGAGTGATGTTTGGTAACCCTGAAACAACAACTGGTGGTAACGCATTAAAATTTTACTCTTCAATCCGAATTGACATCAGAAAGGCGACACAAATTAAGGACGGAGAAGAAATTATTGGTAATCGAGTGAAAGTGAAAGTCGTTAAAAACAAAGTTGCGCCACCATTCCGTAAAGCTGAATTTGATGTAATGTACGGGGAAGGTATCTCGAAAATTGGTGAAATCATCGATCTTGGTGTAGATCTTAATATTCTTAAGAAAAGTGGTTCATGGTTCTCCTATGGAGAAACTCGACTTGGTCAAGGTCGTGACGCTATCAAATCAATTTTAGCCGATAACCCAGAACTCGCAGAAGAGCTTGAAAATAAAATTAAAGATGCTCTTGCTTCTCCTGATTCTAAAAATCAGGTTCTACAAGACTAAGGAGCATATCGTTTGGTTCAATGAAACGGCATTCTATTTTTAGGTGCCGTTTTGTTTTTATTTATAAATTTGAGAAAAATTAAACCCATGAAAAAATTAATTCTATTTCTAGCCGTAGGTTCACTTGCCGTTACAACTTTTTCGAGCTGCAAGAAGAAAGGATGTATGGACTCAACAGCCACTAATTACAACAGCAAAGCAAAAAAAGATGATGGCTCTTGCTTATATAAACCTTTTATTAATGTAATTGGAGCATCTGATACTACTATTTCAGTTGGAACTTCTTTTACAGATCCAGGTGCAACAGCAACAAATAAAGATGGAAGTTCGGCTAATGTAACTTCAAGTGGTCAAGTGAATAGCTCAACTGTTGGAGATTATGAAATAACCTACTCAGCTACAAATGCAAATGGAACATCAACGGCGAAAAGAACTGTTCACGTAGTTGTTGGATTAGATAATTGGATTGCGAATTGGGTTGTTTCCAGCGATTGTGGAGCGGCATTTCCACTAAACAGCGCACCTACAATTTCTTTAGGAACGAATTCCAATACACTGGTTATTGATGGTATGTTCTCGATTTCAATTCCATCAATTCCAATTATATTACCTAATGGATTAACAATTGCGTCAGGAGGAACTGCAAACGCAACTGTGAATGGTTCTACAATTACAGTACCAAATCAATCTTATGATGCTGGGGGTATTGGAACAATCACCTATTCAGGGACAGGAACAATGAACGCATCAGGAACTGAATTTACAATTACATACACATACAACAACGACTTACCAGCTATTGGTGGTGCAGGACAATGTACAGCAACTTACACAAAACAATAAAATTCTCCATACAAAAGAAAAGCGGGCAAACATTGTCCGCTTTTTTTTGTATCTTTAGTTACAAATGTCTTTGCTACAATTAAGTAATTTTGGACAATGAGCAAATTCAACGATATTATAAAAAATGACAAACCCACACTGGTAGATTTTTATGCAACATGGTGTGGCCCTTGCAAAATGATGCATCCTGTTTTAGATGACCTCAAAAAACACTTCGGTGAAAAAATTAGAGTATTAAAAATCGATGTAGACAAAAATCAGCAACTTGCTGAACAACTTAAAATTAGAGGTGTTCCTACTCTTATTTTATTCAAGTCTGGCGAAAAAATATGGCGTGAATCAGGAGCATATCCTTTAAATCAGTTAATCTCAATGATTCAAACTCACATTAACTGAAAATTGTAACCCTTTTTTTTATCTTTCGTATTTGCATAGGTTGGCAGAAAAAACTACTTTTGCCCGCTATTATTAAAATAACCTAGAAATATGAATTCATTGATTATTATTCCAATCGCCTTATCATTAGTAGGCTTATTATTCATGCTTATTAAAATGGCATGGGTTAAAAAACAAAACGCAGGAGATGACAAAATGCAAGGAATTGCAAAAAACATCAAAGAGGGCGCCATGGCATTTCTAAGTGCTGAATATAAATTATTGGCCATTTTTGTGCTTATCGCTTCTGTTGCATTATTCGGTATCTCAATGGTTGTCGAAACAACAAGTTGGATGATTGTACCTGCATTTATTGTCGGCGCTGTTTTTTCTGCTGTTGCTGGAAACATCGGTATGCGAATTGCAACCGACGCAAACGTTCGTACTACTGAAGCAGCTAAAACTTCTCTCCCAAATGCATTGAAAGTTTCTTTCGGTGGTGGAACGGTAATGGGTCTTGGTGTAGCTGGACTTGCTGTTTTAGGCCTATCCTTGTTTTTTATGCTCTTCGTTAAAATGTTCATCAAACAAGATGGTGATTTTTACGCAGAAATGACTATGGTTTTAGAAGCGCTTGCCGGTTTCTCTTTGGGAGCTGAGTCAATTGCTCTATTTGCACGTGTTGGAGGAGGTATTTACACAAAAGCCGCTGACGTTGGTGCTGACTTAGTTGGAAAAGTTGAAGCTGGAATTCCGGAAGATGATCCAA
>JBMLTP010000019.1:0-8115 GCA_049239885.1 Crocinitomicaceae bacterium | reverse complement strand
AAATCAGCGTGTTGCGTTTAATGTTCTCTTTTCGTATCAAAAGGAAGCATACGAATTTACCGAGGATTTAAACTTGAATTTTAACTTTGAACCAAGTTCAGCAGATGATAACATATTGGGGATTCACTTATTGGAATATGGTGATGATTTAATGACTGTGCACGTTGACTATCGAACTGATATTGCTTCTGAACATTATTGGAAGACGTTTATTCGTTCCATTGTTCGTAAAATTGCGGCACTTTCGCAATCGAAATCAGATGAAAAGCAAATCTACCGTCATTCAAAATTGTTTCCGAATACAATTGAAAACATAGAATTTTGGCACTGGTTTGATCAAGCTGATGATACAAAAATTGCGCTTGTTTGCAATGATATCCTAGTGAATTTTGGTGAATTGAAGCGTAAAATTGAAGAAATTAAATTTGATGAAAATCAGGGACTTGTCAAGTTAAAACCGGAAAGAACTTTACATAACATTGTTCAATTGCTTGCAGCTTGGCGAAATGGTTTGGCAGTCAGTTATCACGATGTTAACGATAATTGCCTCGATGATTCAACTGGAATCGCTTATGTAGCCAAAACAAGTGGAACTTCAGGGAAAAGTAAAACGATTTTGATTTCCTTCGATTCACTCAAAACCCTTATTCCCGATTGGAAGAAAATCTATCAAACAGAACAAAGTGTTCACTTGAGTTTGGCAGATCAGCGATTTGATGTGTTTTTTGGAGATCTTTTGAGAAGTGTTTTGAGTGGTGAAACATTGGTTTTAGCAACTGATGAAGAACGTTTGGATGCAGAAAAAATCTCCAGTTTAATTAACGAATTTCAAGTAACGCTTTTAGAGTCAACACCTTCATTTTTAGGCTATTTGCTTCCAAATATAAATAAAACAGATTCTCTTAAAACAATCATTTGTGGCTCAGAACCGATTTTAGATAGTTTTTATCGGATCACACAAAAAAACGAATTCAATCAAATTCAGTTTTTCAACAGTTACGGTTTAACGGAATGTAGTATTGATTCTACTGTTTCAAAATTAAAGAGAACAAATGAAGGGAAATTCCCTTCTGGATTTGTTGTTGGCGATCAAACCATTACGATACAGGATAATTCGGGTGCAGTAAAGCCTATGGGTGTTTGGGGTGAAGTTCAGATTGATGGCGAATGCGTGGGAATCAATGTTGAATCGAATAATCACAATAAAAAGTACGCCACAGGTGATTTGGGAATGATTACCCCACATGATGGTTTGATTGTCGGTGGTCGAATAAACAATGATTTTATTAAAGTTAACGGAAGACGCATTCCAGCGGGCATGATTGAATCCCTGGTTTCTCAAATCGACAAAGTCCAAGCATGCTTGTGTTTGGAAGTCAGAAATTCAGCTGTTCTTTTTGTAAATAGTGATTCAAATGAAGATGAAATCAAACAACTATTATCAAACACAGTGAGCAAATATCAGCTTCCTGACACGTACTTTTTTAGTGAAACGTGGCCGATAAATCAAAATGGGAAAGCGGATCGGGAACAACTCATCGAATGGTATCAAAACTCGTTTGAATCACGTCCTACTTGGCAACCAAACGGAGATTCCAAACAACAAATTCTTTATGATTGCCTTATTAAGCGAAATAAACCTTTTGGATCACAAAACGAATTCTTAATTTCATATGGATGGAATAGTATTGAATTATTGTCACTTGCCAATGAACTAAATTTAAAAGGTCTTTTCGTTCCACTAACCTCTTTTATTCAGAATCCGACTATCTCTTTTATTTTGGAATCGATTGAAGGTGAAATCAATAATTCAACAACAGAAAACCCAGAAGCGGATGACTTTGATATCGACGATATTTTGTCTGTCTTGAATGATTGATTAAAAAGGAATAATTCCTCCTGTATTCAAGTCATAAATGCCATCCATTTGTTTCGAGAAAACATCATGTTCAATAGCTGATAATAGCTTTTTAGCAACCTCATTCACATCCAGTCCTGAATCATTTCCCATTTGTGAATTCAAAACACCAGGGTGAATAATATTAACTGTGAATGGAAGTGATTCTTTCCTGATAATTTGAGTAAATATTGCTAAAGCCGCTTTGGAAATGCAATATCCATAGCCTGGCAGATCGGCTTGTGATTGATTTGTAATGTATGACATAGATGAAAATCGGCTTCCAATAATTATCAGTGATTTCAATTTAGACAACCGATTTTTATGATTTAGTTCCTTTAGAAACAGAATTGGTTTAACTAAATTGCTCATTATAATCTCAGTGAATTCAGTTTCATCTATGGAGAAAAAGTCCGAACCGGAATCTCCCATTGCTGCGTTTAAAATAAGGACGTCAGGATTAGGCATTTGCTCAAAATCGCCGTACGAAAGAATTTTCTTTGAATTCGGATTTCTAGAAATACCAATAATTTCAATACCATTCTGTTTTAAACTACAAAATGCTTGCCCAAGCCCAGATGAAACACCAGTAATTAAAATTCGCATAAGCTTTGTAATTCGGTTAAAAAACGATCAGAACTTTCCAACGAACCTTCAATCCAATTGGGATTTAAAGAAAAATGTTCGCCAATACTGTACATACCTTCCATTAATATGGATGTTTTTGATGCTTCAAAAATTCGGTGAAAATTCCCTTTTTTAAAATTCCAGTAACATCCGTAGTATGGTGGTTTGTTATAAGTTTTAATTTGCAACTTTAAAATGTTCTCCTCACCAAAATATTTGGTTAACAAATGTTTTATTTCATTATAATCTCGGTTCACAAAAAGCGAGGGAGCATAAAATTCCCATTTGAATTCACTGCGTCTTATAAATCGAATTGGAAGATCGCTAATCATATTATTTAACGAAGGAAAAGGATTGGTTTTTAAGGTTAAATATCCTTTTAAACTTACTCCGTAATGTCCAATATTCAGCCATTTTTTAACAGCATTTTTCGCTGGATCTGGTAAGTCAATTTTATTCAAAGAAGCGATTGACCCCGTAAAAACAACATTCTTCGCGTCAATTTTTCCCTGATTTGTAAATACGGTATAACCACTTGAATTAGACTCAATTTTTAATACTTCTTGATTGAAATTAACATTATTGACATTTCTCCCTAGTTCATTAATCAATTGTGACATTCCATTATTCATTCGGTATATTTTATCTTCTTTGTCTGATAGATTAACTAGATAAAAGAACAAGGACTCGTAAAGTGTAATTTGTTCGAGATTCACATCAATATCACCAATAAAAAAAAGTTTAGCCCATTCAAAAGGAACACCATTTTGTTCTAGCCAATTTAAAGTAAGAATGTCATCCCACTCCTGGGGCGCTTGATTTTCAAATGAATCTAAATCATCAATCCTCGTCGTTTCTAATAATTCTCCAAAAAGAGTAATCGGATTTGGGTATTTTTCATTGGGGATAATTTCACTAGTAGATTCATACCACTTGCCATCCCAAAAAATCGCTGATTCAGAATGGTTTTGTTCCTCGAGCTCTAAACTTAATTTTTCAGCAAGATCTAAAACTTTTTTATGATTTGATAATATTCGTGCCGCACCAAGTTCGAATGTTAGATTTTCTTCAAAATGTGTATGAATTCTTCCTCCTAATTGATTCCGCGCCTCAAGAATGATATATGATTTATTCAAACGATTAAATTCATTTGCAAGGTATAAACCGCTTACACCAGCTCCGATTATAACAAAATCGCATTTATTCATTGTCCAAATTTACGATATTGAAATAGTAACTTGTAAATTTGCGAACAACTTATGAAAGTTTTCACATATTATTATCCCGGATTTTTTGAAGATTCTTACCGCACTTCTGGCTCTGAATGGAACATTATTAAAGAATCCAAACCGAGAAATTTAAATCACTTTCAACCAAGGGTTCCATTAAACGGATATTATGATCAAACTGATCTTGAAACATGTAAATCTCAAATCGATTTAGCTAAAAAACATGGAATCGATGGTTTTATGATTTGTTATTATTGGGATTTTGAAACTTCAAGTCCAGTAATGAATGATCCATTGGAATGCTTGATGAAAGCATTGGATGATGTTGATTTTGACTTTGAATTTAATTTAATGTGGGTGTTACGGCTTCCTCATCAACATTTACCAATTAGTAACGGGACATACGGCAAATACGACAATCACCCTTGGTTCAAAAAAAGAATACAGTCATATCAATATGACAATCAATTTATTGAAAACATCAAACGTATTACTTCTCATGCAAATTACAGAAAGGATGAAAATGGCAAACCGATTTTCCAAGTCTATTCAGTTTCTGAATTATTGGATTTGCACGGCAACGAGACTGAAACTATTTTAAAACAATTTGAATCGTATCATCTTCAAGCTGTTTGTGGAAGGTCTGACCATTGGATTGAAGAATCAGAAAATTTGGGTTTGAATTCTTTAACAAGCTATGTTACGTTAGTTGATTTCAATTCAAACAAATCTATTTTAAAACACAAATCTTGCGTTGAGGAACAACCTTTAGTTTGGAAAAACATTCAGTGCAGAACAAAAATACCCTTCTATCCAAGTGTTGCATCTGGTTGGGATGCATCTCCAAGAGGAACTCATATTAGCGGATTTAGAATAAAAAAATTCCCATGGGCTCCAGTTGTGATTGACTCCAATCCGGTGGATTTTGAGCAGAATTTGTTTTTAGCTAAAGATTGGTGCAATGATAAAAAAGTAGATCTACACATCGCAAGTTGGAACGAATGGAGCGAAGGACATTACATCGAACCTGATGTGAAATTTGGAAATGCATTTCTGGAAAAGGTAGTTTTAATTAAAAAGTGAATTGAATTTTTAGTTTTATGAATTAAAACAGCCAAATTCACTAAAGATTGTTTGATGTTCTTTTTGATCGTTAAATCATTTTTTACATTTCTTATTAAAATTAATAGCTGAATTTCCCTAAGAATTAACATTTTAAATATATTTGAATAAGGAATGAGCAAAGGGTACAAGAAGGAGGATATAGAATCAGTTTTTAAAACACATTTTGGCGAACAAAGCCTCATTGTAATGGAAATTGATAAGGATAAAGATTCCTATTATACAGAAACCGCCATTATTAAAATTCACGATCGCGTTTTATCTCAAGTGGATATTGAAAATTGGATCAATTCGGTTCCACGTTTCCGAGATGTTTTCATTTATGAAAAAATTGAGCAGCCCGTTCGCGTGCGTTTGAAGAACATCAATCCACCTATTGAATTTATTGATGATCAAATACGAAATGAAGAACAGATTCTTGATTGGATTGAATCACAGCATATCAATTTCGACATTCAGAAGTCACCCTTATTTAAAGTATTTGTTTTCAAAGGAGAAGAATATCAGTATTTGGCTTGTTGTTACCACCACGTGCTTTTTGATGGGATTTCAATACAACGAGTTTTTGCTTCGTTAGTAACAGAAATTCCAATTTCAACAAGTGAATGGCTTCCCAAGCTTGAGAAAAAAGAAGGAATTCAAAAGAGAGATCATGTTGGTTTTCAATTACAAAATCACGTTCCTCCGCCATCAAGTGAATCTGTTGGATTTCTGTATGAATCATTGGAATTAGAAAATATTTCTTACCAAGACTTCATGTCAAATTGGGTGAAATTTTTATTTCAAGCTTCAGGTCAAGATCACGTTTCAATTGGAGAGGTTTTCAGTATGAGAAACAGTGAAATGACCGCACAAAAAGCACTTGGTTATTTCGTTCAAACATGGCCTTTGATTTTTAATCGAAACGATCAGCACTTAAAAGAAACACTTGAAAGTCAGCGTTACCAAATAATTGCCAATTCAGACCAAGCGGTTCAAAACTATTTCAATCATGGTTTATTCGATCACTGTTGGGTGGTGGAACCAGAATTAAAATCTGATTTCAAAACAATTTTTAGATCCAAACCGCATTATCTCTTATCCATTGTTATTCAGCCTGGAGAAAAAAGCACGTCATTGACTTTCGTTTGGAACTTATCGAAAATTTCAGGTGAGGCGGCAAATGAAATAGTTCATTCGTTTCATGATTTTATTTCCCAAAAGGATAAATCGGAAGTTAAAAACGATTTCGATTATGCTATTAAACCAATTTTAGACACTTGGATAGAGAAACTTATCAGTAATCCCAACAAACTAGCGGTAAAAGATTCAACGGGAAAATCTTATTCATATCAAGAAATCGAGGAACTTTCAAATAAGTTGGCCTACACCTTGGATATCGATGTTCAAGAACCTATTGGTATTCGAACTTCCAATTCTGTGAACTTGATAATTGCCATGTTAGCTATCTTGAAAAAAAGAGGAATTTATGTTCCCTTAGATCCAGATATTTCAGAAGAACGACTCAATTATATTTTGACAGATGCAGGAATTAACACGATCATTAGCGATTTAACAGTAATTCCAAACAAAAAGACAATTTATCCAATTCAAGAAAATAATTCTATTCATTCAATTCAAAACATTCATCCTGAGTTAAATGACATTTGTTATTTGATCTACACTTCGGGAACGACGGGTCAACCTAAAGGATGTTGTGTTACGAATGCTAATTTGAGCAATTTATTTTTAGGCACTTTAGCGAATTTTGATTTCAATTCGGAAGATCGATGGATACTAGCACACAGCTATGGTTTTGACTTTTCAACGTGGGAAATCTGGGGTGCTCTTTTGAATGGAGCTTCCTTGTTCATTCCTGAGCGAATGGATGTCAAGGACAGTTTTAAGTTTTATGACCTATTATTGAAGGAGAAAATCACGGTTTTGAATCAAACACCCAAATCCTTTGATAACTTAATGTTAGTCGGTGAAAGTAGTTCTAAATTAATCGACTTAAGATACCTTATTTTCGGAGGAGACAAATTAAACACCCAGAAAATTGAGACGTGGCAAACTCAAAATAAGCAAGTTACACTTGTAAACATGTATGGAATCACGGAGACAACCGTACACGTGACTTACAAAGAAATAAAAGAAGAAAAATACAGTAATATTGGAATTCCCCTACCCGGTTATTCAATTAAACTTTTAAACGAGCGAAATGAGGAAGTTCCAAATGGATTTATTGGAGAAATAATTGTTGAAGGAACTGGAGTTTGCAAAGGTTATTACAATAAAATAGAGCTTACTCGCGAGAAATTCAATTACGATTCGATTCCACGTTACAAAAGTGGAGATTTGGGCTGGAAAATGGCAAATGACTTTTTCTACTTAGGCAGAAACGATCGACAAGTTAAAGTCAGAGGACATCGCATTGAATTAGGTGAAATCGAATTTCTTCTTCAAAATAAATTTGGAAGCTTATTCCGTGTTTTATTTATTGACAACGAGAAACTTATTGCCTTCCATACCTGTACATTTGAAATCGAACGTTCTGAATGCAAGCAAATTTTGCCTGATTATGCTAATCCTTCCCAATTCATTCAACTAGAGTCTATTCCATTGAATGTGAATGGTAAAACGGATGAAAATGCATTAATTTCAGCTTACAAATCGTTTCAAAATTCAACTTTAAACCAAGATCAAAATAAAACGGACTTAGTCCCGTATATTTCTAAACTTTTAGGAGAGAACGTTGCAACCAATAAAAGTTTTATTGAAAATGGTGGAGATAGTATTAGTGCTATTCGTTTGGTGAATTCTCTTCGAAAAGATGGATTAAATGTTTCTGTTCAGGATTTATTCGCGGCAGCATCGATTAAGGATATAAAAATTCAATCACTCGCAACCAGCACTAATGAATCAAGTTGGAGAAATAATCCTGAAATTAAGCAATTTAACGAAACGAATAAAGCAGAAATAATCGGACTCTTTCCATTGACAGAAGCTCAAAACGGAATATTGTTCGATAGCATGATTGGGAATGAAAGTGTTTATTTCATTCAATTAACTTATCATGTTAATAATCAATTAACTACCGACAAATTAATTAATTCCTATACGGAAGTATTAAATGCCCTTCCTGCTCTTCAGCTTCAGTTGATTCAGTGGAATGAAAAATACATGTGGGCACTTCCCAATAATCCTATAACTGAAGTAAATATAGTTCAAGAAAACAGCTCTATTGACGTAATTCTACAG
>JBMLTP010000018.1:0-7915 GCA_049239885.1 Crocinitomicaceae bacterium | reverse complement strand
ACGAAATCAACATACCTAAAATTACGCTTTCCGAAAAATCAAAAGAGCTCAATGAAGTAGTGATTTTTGCCAATAAAAATCCAATATATTACCGAGGCGACACCTTAGTTTATGTAGCCGATTCGTTTAAAGTCGGTGAAAACGCAGTTGTAGAAGATCTTTTGAAAAAACTTCCAGGAATCAAAGTCGATGAAAACGGCCAAATCACTTCGCAAGGAAAACAAATCAGTCAGGTTTTAGTGGATGGTGACGAATTCTTTGGTGCAGATCCAACAATCGCGACAAGAAATTTAGGTGCAAAGGGAGTCGAATCAGTTCAGATCTACGAAAAAGAAAAGGAAAATGCCAAGGCAGGTGAAGATGATAAAATTCAAGTATTGGATTTAAAACTAAAAGAAGATGCCAAAAAAGGTTATTTCGGTAAAATTTCAGGTGCAAGTGACTTTGGATTGATGGAGAATACACCTTTTTACGAAACGGAAATGCTCGCAAATAAATTCAAAGGAAAACAAAAAATATCGGTCTTTTTGCTCAGTTCTAATACCCCAAAATCGAATTTTAAGTGGGGTGACATGAATAAGTTCGGCTTGGAAAACGAACGAAATAGTTCAGGAATGAATGATTGGAATCAACGAAATACGAACAACACGAGCGGAATTCCAAAAACCTTGAAAGCTGGAGTTTACTACACTGATAAAATTGGTAAAACGGGGAAGATTGGTTTCAATTATGCCTATTACAACAACGAATTGGTCGCAGCCGGATCTAGCTACTCACAATATTTCTTGACTGACACAACTTACTTTACAAAAGACTCAAGTAGTAACATTTCTAGAAACGAATCACACCGTTTAAATTTTAACTATTCTGTGAATTTGGATTCGTTAACCTTCTTGGAAATTAAACCAAATTTAAACTTTGACGGGGCAACCACGGACAATACAAGTATTTCTGAATTTATTGGAGAAACACAATTGAAGTCGCTCGCAACAAATATCCGAAATACCAATGATTCAAAAGGAATAACTAGTAATTCTGAAGCATTAATTAGGAGAAAATTCAAAAAACCGAAACGTGAAGTCGAATTAAAATACCTTTTGAGCTACTCTAACAATGATACAGAAGGGAAACTTTATAATAATACATTCTTTACGGATACAAACTTTACTGATATTCAGTTTGAGCAGGAGAAAACGAATAAAAATTCTTCCGTAAATCATTTTACAACTTTAACTTATACGGAACCGTTGACTAAGAAAATTAAACTTCAATTGGAATATTTATATGAATTTGGTGATGTCAAACAGGATAAAAGAGCTTATAATTTGGATCCTTCCACTCAACAGTTTTCAATTTTCGATCCAAATTTCTCTAATAATTTTGACAACATCCGACAACAACATCGCGGATCAGCAGTCGGAATATATGAAAATTCAAAACACACGTTGACAGGTGGATTTGGTTTCAGAAATATTGCAATCGAGAACACAAATTTAATTTTGGATTCGGTTATCCCTCAAAACATCAACAATTTTCTTCCGCAGTTCAGCTATCAATTTAAACCAAGCATTAGCAAGCGATTTAGCTTATTCTATACCACGAATTCACAACAGCCAGGAATCAATGATTTACAACCAGTTCCGGATAATACCAACCCAAATCGTATTCAAAAAGGAAATCCCGATTTGAAACCAAATTACATCCACAATTTGAGAATAAATTTCAATACGTGGTCGGCATTGACAGGTCGTTATGTTTGGAGTGGAATTAATGCAACATACACGGATAATGCCTTCGGAAATTCATCTTCATTTGACCAATATGGGCGAACTGTTTCTCAAACGGTTAACGTAAACGGTAATGCGTTCGCAAATCTATTCGCTGGAGCCGGTTTACCTTTATTTAATCGAAAAATTGAAATTTCGCCGAATGTCAATGCTTCATACATGCGTTACACAAACTTCATTAACAATACAGAAAACGTTACACAAAACCGAAGTGTTGCAGGTGGTCTTGAGGTTGAATTAAAACTTGATTCTTTGCAAATCAGCATTTCTAATGATTACAACTATACGGATCCAGTTAGTTCACTCGCTACTGCTTCAAATACTCCATTCAGTATGCAGACGTATAAGTATGACATCGAATGGCAGTTGCCGTTCAATTTCAAAATCAAAACAGATGGTAAATACATTATCAATTCGCAGCGGGCAAGCGGATTTAATAGAAACATTTTTGTTATTAATGCTGAATTGATTCGAACATTCCTCCCAACAGAAAACCTGATAATTGCACTATCCGGAAATGACCTCTTGAAGCAAAATTTAAATTTGCAAAGACAAATTAATGGCAATGTTATTACCGATAATTCTACCAACATAATTACGCGCTATTTTTTACTGCGCGTCACCTATAAGTTTAACAATAATAAATCGAAAGAAGATGAGTGGAAAGGTTGGCATTAATTTGATTTTAGTGATTTTGATGCTGTCAATTCAAGGAATTGGTCGCTCACAATATATTCATAGTGGTAAAATAACATTTGAACGTAGAACGAATTTAGAAAAGCGGTACAACGATCCTCGGATGAGACGAATGATCAATGAAAATAATAAGATTCGCAATGAAGGATTCTATTTGTATTTTAATGATACATCCTCCGTTTTTAAAGGTATTCCTGATGAAAAAACGGATGAGATGTCTTGGATGACATCTAAGAATACTTATTATCAGAATCTAAACGCAAGTAAACAATTGACCGTTTTAAATTTGTTTGGTCAAAGCCTATATATTTTGGATTCGCTTCCTCAAAGAAAATGGAAAATAACTGAAAGCAAACGAACCATTAGCGGTTACGAATGTCGAAAAGCAATTTATCAAAAAAACGACAGTACCAGACTTTATGCTTGGTATACATCAGCCCTGGTTCCGAGCGTTGGGCCTGAGGGATTCTGTGGGTTACCTGGAACTATTCTCGGACTTGCAACAGAGGATGGAGGAATCATTTATTTCGCCAAGAAAATCGAGTTTATTTCACCTTCAAAGGAAGATATTTTATTAGAGGCAGGTAAGAACAAAACTTTTACGTTAAAAGAGCTCCGTCTAAAAATTGAAAAAGATTACGGAAATACACCTTGGGGAAAACGTATGTTCGATGACTTATTTCGTTGGCTCTAATTGAACCTCTATTTTAAAGACAATCTTTTAAAACGAAATCCTTAAATTTGTTGTTTTCCCATCTAAATTGGGTATAAAACGTATGTGGCATCGCGTAGCTAATTTAATCTTGCGAAATCGGTTTTTTGTTCTTGGAACAATTACGCTTTTGACCGTTTTTCTGGGTTATTATGCCTTAAACGAATTAAAACTCGATAACAAGTACGGAACAATTCTTCCGAAAGACTCCAAAGCCACAGAGGAATACAAAAAATTTAAGGAACATTTTGGTGAGGATGGTGGAATGTTGGTTTTGGCTATCCAAACAGATTCACTTTACACGGAAAAAAATTTCCTTAAATGGAAAGAACTGGGTGATTCGATCTTACAAATGGATGGTGTATTATCCGTCTTATCTGAAGCAACACTCTTTTCAATCAAAAGGAATCCGATTGATTACAGGTTCGAAATTCGAAGGGTTTTTTCAGATGTTGCATACAACGAGAAAACGATTGAGCGAATTCAAAAAGAAATCAAACAAAACCCAATTTACGATGGCTTACTCTATAATAAAGAGAAAAATGTATCGCTGATGCTTATTCACCTCGACGAAAACTACCTTTCAGATCGAGTCAAATCAAAAGTCGTCTTGGAAATAGAAAAACTAGCAACAAGTTACTCAAAAGAATTCCAACGTTTTCATTTTGCTGGACTTCCTCATTTGCGGGTTGTGATTTCCAATCGCATTCAAAGTGAAATGTATTGGTTCATTGGGCTCTCATTACTTGTAACCTCAGCATTGATTTTTTTCTTTTTCCGAACACTGAAAGCTATTTTAATTTGTAACATCGTCGTTTTTATTTCTGTAGTTTGGTCCATGGGTAGCATCGCATTTGTGGGATACAAACTTTCAATCCTCATGGCTTTGATTCCGCCATTAATGATCGTAATCGGTGTTCCAAATTGCATTTATTTATTAACGAAATTTCATCAGGAAGTTAAGCTACATGGAAATAAAGTAAAGGCCCTTTCACAGGTGATTCAAAAAATCGGAACGGCAATGTTTCTGACCAATTTCACAACCGCCATCGGATTCATTACTTTCTCTTTCACGAATTCTGAAAAATTGGTAGAATTTGGATTTGCGGCAAGTTTTAACGTTATGATGACTTTCATCTTATCGCTATGTTTATTGCCAATTTTCGAGTCGTTTTCTCGTCCGCCGAAAAAACAACATTTACGCCATTTAGACCGTGATTTTTCCAAAGGAATTATCAACTTTGTTTTGAACGTCACACAGAAATATCGCTACATCGTTTATGGTCTTTTAGCAGTTTTGGTTGTTTTTAGCATAACTGGAATTGGTAAAATTAAAGTGACAGGAAATTTGACAGATGACTTACCCAAAGACGACCCAATTGTAAAGGATCTAAATTTTATACAATCCAATTTCGGAGGTGCTGTGCCTTTCGAAATAATAATCCACTATAAGGATAAAAAACTGATAGACAGCATTTCAACACTGGAAAAATTAGAGAAAATACAAAGTTTCTTGTCGACGGATAAAAATTTTTCAAAATCTTTCTCCTATGTTGATTATATGAAAGAAATCAACTTCATTTATCACGGAAATAACCCTGAATATTATAGATTGATTACCGAAGGAGAAAAAAATCGAATGAAAAGCTTTATTAACTATTTCAATATTGTAAATGGTGATGGTGGTGGTCTTTCGTTGAGTGAATTGGTAGACAAGGAAGGACAAATACTCCGAATTAGATGTCAAATGAAAGACTTGGGATCTTATGAGGTTTTAAACAAGGTTGAGAAGCTGAAACCAAGAATTCAAGAAATTATTGATCCAAGCAAGAAAAAATTTGTTGTATCGTTAACAGGAACATCCGTGGTAGGATCGGAAGGAACGAATTATTTGGTCAACAACCTTATTTCTAGTATTATTTACGCAATTGTTTCCATTGCGATTTTGATGCTAATACTCTTTAGATCCTGGCAAATGGTTGTCATATCCATGATTCCAAATCTTTTCCCTTTGCTTTTCACTGCCGGAATTATGGGGTACTTTAATATTCCGTTAAAACCCTCAACATTACTTGTTTTCAGTATCGCCTTTGGAATAACCGTTGATAATACAATTCATTTTCTTTCCAAGTACCGTCACGAACTCAAGCACAAGGATTGGGACATAAAAACCTGTGTTTTGGTAGCAATTAAGGAATCAGGTCTGGGAATGTTTTATACTTCGGTTGTATTATTCAGTGGTTTTTCCGTATTCGCTTTCTCACAATTTGGAGGAACACAGGCATTAGGATTATTAATCTCAATTACCTTATTCATGGGTATGCTAACAAATATGATCGTTCTTCCAACAACCTTATTATCTTTGAGTAGGTTTTTGAGCACAAAGAAATTCGAGGAACCTTATTTCGAGGCTTTCAATGAAGAAGAGGATGAGGATGAAAATCACAACAAAAATGAAAATTTATAACTAAGTCTTTATGAAAGGAATAATTTTAGCCGGAGGATCTGGAACTCGCCTTCACCCGCTAACGCTTGCAGTTAGTAAACAATTGATGCCGGTTTACGACAAACCGATGATTTACTATCCCCTTTCCATTTTAATGAGCGCGGGAATTCGTGAAATCCTAATCATTTCCACTCCGCATGATTTACCACATTTCAAAAAGCTCTTAGGAAATGGAAAAAATCTTGGTTGTAAATTTCAATATGCTGTTCAAGATGTCCCTAATGGATTGGCTCAAGCTTTCGTAATTGGGGAAAAATTCATAGGAAAAGATAAAGTCGCGCTGATTTTAGGGGATAATATTTTCTACGGTGTCGGAATGGATGCGCTCCTAAAAGAAAACAATGATCCATCTGGTGGAGTTGTTTATGCCTATCACGTGAGTGATCCTGAAAGATATGGAGTAGTTGAATTCGACAAGGAAATGAAAGCTATTTCAATCGAGGAAAAACCAAAAAAACCAAAATCAAATTTCGCTGTTCCTGGTCTTTATTTTTACGACAACTCGGTTGTGGAAATTGCAAGAAACCTAAAACCATCACCGCGTGGAGAATATGAAATAACCGACGTAAATGCGGAATATTTAAAGCGAAATCAATTGAAAGTAGCAGTTTTGGATCGAGGAACAGCTTGGCTAGACACCGGAACTTTTACCTCATTGATGCAAGCTGGACAATTTGTACAAGTAATTGAAGAAAGACAGGGATTGAAAATCGGGTGTATAGAAGAAGTTGCATACCGAAACGGGTTTATTACGAAAGAAGAACTAAAACAAATCGCTGAACCGCTTGTTAAAAGTGGCTATGGTTCCTATCTACTCAATTTGATCAAAAGGAAATGACAGTCCTAGGAATAGAGCGCTACATAAACGAACTAGAATCTGAGATTTCTAAATATCAGCTTCCTCAAGAGCCTGCCAATCTGTATGATCCACTACGCTATTTTTTCAGTTTAGGCGGCAAGCGTTTACGACCCGTATTAACTTTAATGACTGCTGAAAACTTTGGAGCTAAAGGAGATAATGCTCTGCATTCGGCTATAGCCATTGAGTTGTTTCATAATTTTTCGCTGATTCACGACGACATAATGGATGAAGCACCTTTTCGCAGAGGAAAGGAGACGGTTCATTCAAAATGGAACAATCACATCGCAATACTATCTGGCGATGTTTTATTAGTGAAGGCATACGAATCACTTGCAAAATGCGATGCCAATTACCTTCCAGCATTGCTTGATTTATTCAACAAAACTGCCGCTGAAGTATGTGAAGGACAGCAAATGGACATGGATTTTGAAATTCGGGAATCCGTCGCCGAGGAGGAATACATTGAAATGATTCGTTTAAAAACGAGTGTTTTATTGGGTTGCGCAATTCAATTCGGAGGTATCGTTTCAGACCTGGACAAGAATATGCAAAATGCCTTGTACGATTTTGGTCAATACATAGGTATCGCTTTTCAAATAAAAGATGATCTTTTAGATTTATATGGTGAAAGTGCAAAGGTTGGAAAACAGATTGGCGGAGATGTTTTGAGCGATAAAAAAACACTTTTAAGTATCAAAGCGAAGGAGTTTGGTTGTGACATGCAGGCATTGAATAATATCACTGATAACGAACAACGAATACTAAAGGCGCAAGAATTATTTGAGGAATTTGGGGCAAAAAGCTATGTTGAGAATGCGATGAGAATTTATTTCACTAAGGCGATTTCTTCTTTGGATTACATTCCAACCGACAGTAAAAAACAATTTAATGAGTTTGCAGAATTTCTTATAGAAAGATCTCATTAAAAAGAATTTAAGGATTAAGTTATTTCAAAATAAAAACAAAGCAAAATTCAGTTTGTTATTAGAAATTATATCAGTAATTTCGTGAACTTAAAATTAATTATTATGAAAAAAATCTACGTTTGTTTAGTAGGATTGCTTGCAGCGGGAACAATGATGGCTCAGAAAAATTCGCCAGTTCTCAACGGTAAGAAAAATCCTTTAATTCAAGAAAAAGCGCCAAAAGGTGTTTTTGCTCAGCCAAAAGGAATTACCCTTTGGTCAAATGACTTTTCCAATCAAGCAGATTGGGCAACAGGAGATGCTGGAAGTGCAGGTACGCCTCCTCACGTTTCAGGTGATTGGTCTATTACAACCAATGCCAGTGCAGCTCCAGTTAATGCATTAGTTCCAGCTGCATTCACTTCTGTAGCAAATGGCTACGCTATT
>JBMLTP010000017.1:0-8506 GCA_049239885.1 Crocinitomicaceae bacterium | reverse complement strand
AGTATAATTGTCGATTGGAATGGAATCGAAACAGTGAAAGGCAGAAAAGGTATCACGGGAAGGATATCCTGTTTTTAGAAAACTTGAATAAAGAATTAAGAAACGACAAAGAAATTATTCTGAAAGCCATTAAAATCAATGAACTAGAAGTAACCGAAGTAGATGAAAACATACTTGCTGATGAAAATTTTGTAAAAGAAATTTTAACAACAAATGGACGCTCTTTTAAATACCTGAATAAGAAACAAAGGGGAAACAAAACCCTAATTCTTTCTGCGCTTTTAAATTATCCTGAAGCCATGCAATTTACATCCAAAAGTTTATTAAAAAATCGAGAATTTATTTTAGAAGCAGTAAAACAAAATGCTTCGACGCTATTATACGTTGATAGTTCTTTCTACAAGGATAGAGAAATTGCACTTGCCGCGGTTAACAATACTGAAATTGCACAAGCAATATATTATAGAAAATATGCATTTGAATTAATTGATAAAACATTAAGAAATGATAAGGAAATTGTCAAACTTGCTGTAGAGAAAAATGGAGAACTTTTAAATTTCGCTAGCGAGGAGTTAAGAAAAGATAGAGAAGTAGTTCTTGCGGCAATTCAGAGTAAGGAAAACTATGGAATTGCGCTGAAATACGCTGATATATCTCTAAAAAAGGATAAAGAGGTAGTCTTATTGGCAATGTCTCAGAATTATTCTGCTCTTGATTATGCTGATGAGTCGATAAAGAAAAATAAGGAAGTGGTAATGATAGCGGTGAAAAGAGTGGGAGGAGCGTTAGAATATGCCGATGAATCCTTGAAAAAAGACAAAGAGGTTGTTTTGACCGCACTGTTGGACCGGGGTTATGCGCTTAGGTATGCTGATGAATCATTAAGAAAAGACAAAGAATTTCTTTTTACATTGGTTAATATGGATGGTTTATATCTATTTTTCGCTGACTCTATTCTAAGAAAAGACAAGGAGCTCGTTTTAGCTGCAGTCAATAAATCAGGAAAGGCATTGAAATTTGCTGATGCTTCATTAAAAAAAGACAAAGAGGTTGTTTTAACTGCCATCAGAAATTCAGTAAGCACGCTTGAATATGCTGATTTGTCGCTTAGAAAAGATAAAGATTTCATGATTCAAGCTATTCGCATTTCTCGAGAAGCATTCAAATACATTGATGTTTCTTTGTCAAATGACGAGGAAATCACAAAAGAGTTGGAGAAATAGGAGGTCGGTCTAAATGTAGATCTCTTTCTAAAAAAAACATATCCAGTCTCTCTCCAAAAAATATAGAGGACTTTTACTTGTTTGATTTTTAAATTCAAATATTTACATTTTTTACCTAAAATCATTATTTTTGAGCACTTTATACCTATTAATTTAAAATTATGAAAAATTTTAGTTTGGTTTTAATCTCATTGCTATTCGTAAATCTTGTTTTTTCTCAGAATGTAAAAACACGTGAAGAAGCCATTTCGCTGGTTGAAAAAGATTGCTTTGCGTTCGAGTCTCTTGATGAGAAATACAGAACTGACAAGGAAATTGTTTTACTTGCAGTTCAAAATTGCGAGGATGCTTTAAAGTTTGCCTCACAGGATCTCAAAAAGGATAAAGAGCTTGTTTTAAAAGCAATAAAAATTGATGAGAGAGTATTGGAATTTGCCGATGAATCTCTCAAAAAAGACAAAGAAGTTGTTTTAATGGCAGTTTATAATGATCCTAGAACTTTGAAATTCGCTGACAAATCTCTTCAGGATGATCGTGCTTTTATTTTAGAAATATTGGATAAAAAATATAGCTGGAATAAGAGTAGATATATAAGCGAAAGACGAAGACAAAGAGGCATAAGTATAGACGAGGGCTATATTTTACTTTATTTGAATAAGAACCTCAAACGCGATAAGGAAATCATCCTAAAAGCAGTAAAGGGAAATGCTCTTGAAATAATCGATGTAGATCAGGATTTACTTGACGATGATGTTTTTGTTAAAGAAATTTTAACACAAAATGGCAGCGCCTTTGAATTCCTAAATAAAAAACAAAGAGGAAACGAAAACTTGGCTCTTTCGGCTGTATTAAAAACACCGGATGCCATTCAGTTCGTAACGAACAAATTATGGAATAACCGAGACTTCGTATTGAAAGCAGTAAAACAAAATGCCTCGACTCTAGTGTATATTAAAGAATCCTATAGAAAAGACCGGGAAATTGTGCTCGCCGCAGTTAACAACCCTGAAATTGTAAATACAACCAGATACGAATCAAAAGCAAAAAGAGAAGATAAAGAAATTGGGAGAACAGTTCCCCTTAGAGGAAAACCAACTTACATTTATTATGTGTCAGCATTTGAATTCATTGATCAATCATTAAGAAATGATAGAGAAATCGTTACAATTGCGGTTAAGAAAAAAGGAAATCTTTTAAAATTCGCCAGTGAATCCATGAAAAAAGATAAAGAGGTTGTGTTGGCTGCCATCAAAAATTCAGTAAGCGCTCTTGAATATGCTGATTTGTCACTTAGAAAAGATAAAGATTTTATGATTGAAGCTATTCATATTTCACGTGAAGCATTCAAATACATTGATGCTTCAATATCAGGTGACGAAGAAATTAAAAAAGAGTTGGAGAAAAACAAATAGATTTACCATAACATGAAAACCTGGATAAAATACGGACTTCTAAACGCATTGCTCGGTTTGATTGTTGGTATTGGAATAAATCTTAATGGATTTGCAATTGCTGCTCCAGTAGCCGCTTTTCTAATTGGAGGGCTTTTTTGGAAACTACTAAATAAAGACAAAATAACTAATATTCGTATAGTAATTACTGGAATCCTAAGTGGATCGATTTCACATTACTTAACCTTTATTTTATTTGGTGTTATTGGGAATATTCACTATTGGACTACAGGAAATACTGCCTTTACGCCAAGTATACCTGATATGCTTGTTAGATCGGTTGTTATGACGTTATTTAGTTTGCTATTCTTAGGTTGGCTTACGGTTCCATATGCGATAATTATGGGTTTCATTTTGAAACGTGTTGAGGAAAAGAAAAATATGGAAAACAGTTAAACATGATTGTTTTTGTGTATTGAATTTTAAATCGGCTTTTTGATAAATATAGTTTTACAAAAATCAAATAAATTAATAATGGTAAATCAGAACTTAGAAAACAACAATGGTAAAGACAAACTAAGTGGATTCAGTGATTATGTGGATTATAAAGCAAGTTTATCTGTTAATAAATTCTTCACGCTCAAAGGATTTATTGAAGGGTTGTTAATCGCACTTATTATTGTTCCTTTTGCGTTATTAATTACAATGATCATTTTGATATACCTCGCTGTTTTTATGACTTTCATACCATCGTTGATACTAACTTGCGCTGGAATTGGGATGTACTACTATGATAGATCATTAAAAAAGAAAACGAGTCTACTTATTAACGAGTCTTATGATTGTATTAAGCTGTCATCTCCTCTAAATGTAGACATAGTATCATTTTTTTCAGGATTATTATTTTTTGTAGGAATTATTCTTGTTTTATTTAGCTTATCATCCTCATTAACATTCTATTTTGGCGGAGTATCATCTTTTTTGTTTACGATTTATTTCTATAAGTTATATAAAAAATTTCGCCATTCATTATTCGATAAAATTGAAATTTTTAAAGACTACATTTTGATTGATCGTTATGAATCGAAACAATCAATTCGTATAAATAAAAATGAGATTTCCAAACTTGTTGATTTAAGACTTATCGCTTCAAATTCTTTGGATAAAAGGATAATTGAATTTCATTTTTTAAATAAATCAGGCACTGAAACGATTGAAATTGAAGATGAGCATTTAGAAAATATGCGATTAAACATTGATTTGTTTATTGATTCTCTTAAAAAATTTCACTACGAAATAAGTAACGAATCATTTACTTTCGGACAAGATTATCGCACTGACGAAAATGGCAACCAAATTTTGAATTAAGTTTAGTTCTCTCGTTTTCGATCTTCGTTTCAAAAACTAAACAGCACTCACTGGAGAAAAAGTCGGGCCTTTTCCTTTATCGGAAATTTCTGTCACTAGTAATTAAATTATAGAAAATGATAACCACGTTTACCACGGGCATCGTGAAAAGTAAACAACACCCCAGCATTTACCGGCGAGAAAGCCACCCCCTTACCTTTTTCGAAAATTTCAGTTAAACCGTAATTCACGTATAAATTAACGTTGTGATATCCAATTATTGCTGTCGCGTACGCTTGAAATGGATTGAAATTAAAGTTGGATTTAACGCGCTCTTTTCGAGTTTTATCATCTTCTTCCCATTTGGTTTTCAAACTGGAGCCGATGCGAATTCCACCAACCACACCAACAGAAAGATGCCACGCTTTTTCTGGGTTTTTGTTCGTATTGAATTCCAATAACAACGGAGCCTGCAAATAGGTGGCTCTCAATACATTTTTGCGATAGTCGATAAAACCATTCGCAACCCCAAAAGTCGAATCTTGATTCGAAAAAACATCTACATTGTTTTTTAACATGTAACGATTCCATTGTATTCCAAGTCCAGTTGTCAAACCAATGTATTCTTTAAAAATAGGAAATCTTTTTTCGAGCAAATTGAAATTGACGCCAATGCTCCGTGCATAGTCCAATTCAAGAAATTCTGCATCAGCGGCGGCACTTATTTTACCAGAAGAATTAAGAAACCCATTTGCCATTATTCCAAAACCCGCCCAATGCGCGTGGTCATTTTCTTCGGGTTCCTCATCATCATTTTCCTTTGATTTGCCGTTTTTCTGGGTAATATCTTCATCAATGATTATTTTACGATCACCATTGCTTGAGCCAATCTTGTCCTCAATAATCATTATCTTCTTTCCTCCCAATCTGATTTTCGTTGTATCCATTGGTTCAATTGTCACATCCTTGGAAATAAAAACGGTATCAATTAATAATTCGAATTTCCTATTGATATTGGACATGGTACTATCATCAATCATTTTTAACATCGTAAATTCAATAATGGAATCCAATTTACCGAGTTGCTCATCCAAATTAATGATGGTTGTATCCTCGCCTTTTATGGTGGTAATGCGAATTTCACGTTGGGCAAATAACCCGGATCCAAGAAATAAGAAAATTGAAATCGCGACTATTTTTTTCATTGTTTATCTTTTATATACTTATCCTGATACTTGTTAAATAACTTCGTTTGAAAATTATCCGTTGAAACGAATTTTCCATTGGATAAAATCAACGTCAATTGATTTGATTTCATATCCAGTGCAGATCCTTTCGACACAAAAAGAGTGGCCGATTTCCCAACTTCAATGGAACCATAATTCTTGTCAATTCCTAAAATCTCGCACGGAGAAAGTGAAACGGAACGAATAGCTTCTTCTTCTGATAAACCATAAGCCATTGCTGTTCCTGCCAAAAAAGGTAGGTTACGCGTGTGCATTACTTCCATATCGCCTTCGTTTTGTAAACAGAATTTGATACCTTCCTTTTGTAAAAGTGACGGCAATTTAAAAGGAAGATCAACAGCATCCTCTTCGTTTTCAGGTAAACTATGTAAGCGTTGCAGCATTACCGGAATTTTAGCGTCTTTCAATCTTTTTCCTGCCAAATGCGCATCGTAGCCACCAACAATTACTGGGAATTTCAAATTGAATTTATTCGCGAAATCTATGACATCCAAAATTTGTTGAAGTTCAGAGGCATGGAAATAAACTCTTGCTGTTGACTCCTTTTGAAAGAAAATCTTCATGGCCTCCAAACGTTGATCTGTTTTAATGGGTTTATCAGCACTATATGCCTGAGCCATTTCGAAAAAGTCAATCAACTCTTGTTTTGCTTTCTCGTAATTTTCATTGCGTTTTTTCGGAGCAGGTTCAGCCCACCAACCGCCCCCCTCCAAACTAGACGGCCAGTTGACGTGAATTCCATCGTCTTTCAGTAGCGTTGCGTCTTCCCAATTCCATCCATTCAAAAACATTACAGACGATGTCCCAGAAATCGAACCGCCTCTTGGGGTTGATTGTGTTATCAAAACGCCATTCGTTCGAACAGTTTCCATGACTTTTGATTCAACATTGTATGCAATTTGAGACCGAACGTGCGGATTGAAAATCCCAACATCGTTGAAATCCCGTGTCGCTCGAACTGCGTCGATTTCAGTTAAACCCAAAGTAGAATTAGGCGCAACAAAACCAGGATAAACATGTTGTCCGTCCAATGAAATAATGGTATCCCAGTATTTTTTGTCAATTTTTGTGGTCAACGCGTTTCCAATCATAGAAATCTTGCCATTCTCAATGCCGATTAAAGCAGTTTCCATCGTTTGACCATTTCCAACATGCAAATAGCCGTTCAATAACAATATCTTGTTTTTTTGAGCGAAAATCGCACATGGAAAGATCAGGAAAAATAGTAATTTCTTCATGGCTTAATGTATATTTTCAGTTTCAACTCCTTCTTCTCCAATGGTATCGCAATGAAAATGTTTCCGTCCTTTTTTCACAAATGGCTGAGCAGATTCTCCTTTTTCGTTAGATTCTAACATTTTATTGATGATACGGGCACGTTCACTAACATTTCGTTGTGCTAATTTTTCATTTTCAGACGCGTTGTATAAAATCATTCCATCAATCATCGTCATTTCAACTTTCGCATTGATGCTCAATGGATTATCACTCCATAGAACCAAATCGGCGTCTTTACCTGCTTTCACGCTTCCCATTCGATCATCCAAATGAAGTAATTTTGCCGGGTTCAAAGTAACCAACTTCCAAGCTTCTTCTTCAGACATTCCACCATACTTCACGCTTTTCGCTGCTTCCTGATTCAACCTTCTTCCCATTTCGGCATCGTCCGAATTAATAGCGACCACAACGCCCTGATCGGTCATCATTTTTGCATTTTGTGGAATTGCTTCATTCACTTCGTATTTGTAGGCCCACCAATCTGAAAAAGTAGAACCACCAGCGCCGTGTTTTTTCATCTTATCAGCCAACTTGTATCCTTCCAAAATGTGAGTAAACGTATTCACGTTGAATCCAAACGAATCCGCAACATGCATTAACATGTTAATCTCACTTTGAACGTAGGAATGACACGTAATGAAACGCTGTTTTTCCAAAATCTCCAATAATACTTCTAATTCCAAATCACGCCTAGGTTCAATTGGAACGGGTTTCTTCGGGTTTTTAATTTTAATTGCTTCTTTGTATTCTTCCCACTCTTTTTTGTAAGCCTGTGCTCGCAAAAAACCATCGTAAAATACTTGCTCTACTCCCATTCGCGTTTGAGGAAAACGAAAACGATTATTATCACCCCAATTAGCCTGTTTCACATTTTCACCAAGAGCGCATTTGATAAATTTCGGAGCATTTGGAATCAACATTTGTTCGGGTGAATGACCCCATTTCAATTTGATTAATCCCGATTGCCCTCCTATTGGATTAGCAGAGCCATGCAACAATTGAGCAGCTGTTACGCCTCCAGCAAGTTGACGATAGATGTTGATGTCATCTGGATTTACCACATCACCAATGCTTACCTCAGCAGTAATCGCCTGACCAGATTCGTTTACTCCTTTGGAAATTGCAATGTGCGAGTGTTCATCAATAATTCCTGTTGTCAAATGTTTTCCTGTACCATCTATTAGTAATGCATTATTCGGAAGGTTAACTGGATTTACAGCAATGATTTTTCCATTTTCAACGACAACATTCGCATTTTTAAGAACACCGTCTTTTTCGTTAGTCCAAACCGTCGCGTTTTTAATGAGATAAACTTGCTTTTTAGGAAGGGAATCTAATCCGAAAGCCATATTTGGAAACCAAGTTGAAGAGCTGAATGTTGTATCAAGCTGAAATGACTCCGTTTTTTTATCCGATTTATCTTTTTCCAAGCGAATACCTGACCATTTAATCCATTTACCATTTGGAAGAGACCCATCGCCTTCAAAAACACCTCCAACGGCTCCAATTTTACCATGTAGGTTTACACTTCCTGTAAATAAATCATCAGCTAAATTGAATTGAAAAGTAATATCGGTTTGTGTTCGAATAATTGCTGCTTTTTGATAGATTGTATCAACTTTTTTGGCGTTTGTCTCCTTATTGATTTCAGTTTTAAATGTCTGAACTTTTCCCTGAGGCTTCTCAGTCGAACCTGAAATCTCAACAATATATTTGTTATCTTCCAAATTAAAGCTGTATTTTCCGTTTATATCAGTTGAAGGGATTTCACTAATAGTAGTTCGTTCACCTAGAATCCAAGATTCCAATAATTTACCATCCGCTAAAAATGGATCTGACGAATAAATTGTAAAGCTGGCATATTTACCTTTTTCCAACGTTCCCAATTCAGAGCTTGCTTTGAGAATTAAAGCCGGTTGGGTTGTCAATGCCGCTAGTGCATCTTCGATTTTTAGTCCTCGTTTCAATGCTTTTCGAAGGTTGGTCCAAAATTGATCACTTGATTTTAGGCCGTTCGTTG
>JBMLTP010000016.1:0-14787 GCA_049239885.1 Crocinitomicaceae bacterium | reverse complement strand
TGCGTTCAGGTTATTCTGGTTCTCAAAAACATGGCATCATTCCGTGGTCTGGTGATGTCAACCGAACTTGGGGTGGGCTGAAACCTCAAATGGAAATTTCTATGCAGATGGGCTTGCAAGGAATCGGATATATGCACTCGGATTTGGGTGGTTTTGCAGGTGCTAATGACGATCCCGAATTGTATTTAAGATGGTTGCAATATGGTGTTTTTCAACCTGTTTTTCGTCCGCATGCGCAAGAAGAAGTAGCTTCAGAACCAATTTTCAAGGATGCACAAACGAAAAAGTTAGCCAAGGAAGCAATTGAACTTCGTTATCGTTTGTTACCTTATAATTATACCTTGGCTTATGAAAATCACAGATTGGGAATACCATTGATTCGACCAGTTTTCTTCAACGATTCTTCAGTTCATTGGACTGAATCGCGAGCAGATTTATTCATGTGGGGAGATGCATTTCTTGTTCACCCGATTCGAGATAAAAAGAATTCAGATTCGTTGACCATTCAATTACCAAAGAATCAGGTTTGGTTTGATTTTCATTCAGGGAAAAAGTTGAATTTGTCAAAAAATGACTCAAACTTTCATGTTCTGAACGTGGTCAATTCATTGAATCAAATTCCTGTTTTTGTAAAAGCTGGATCATTTATTCCAATGACCAATAAACTTCAATCGGTTGCCGAATTCGATCCAAATCAAACGCAAGTTCATTTTTATTTTGATGAATCGGTCAAAGCATCAGAAGGTAAGTGGTACGATGACGACGGGTTAACCCAAAATTCATTTGAAAACGGAGAATTTGAATTGATTCAGTTTAATTTCTATGGGAAAGATTCAAAAAAGAAAACCATTTGCATTGAAAAAGTAGTCGGTTCCAAATATCAATCGAAAATCAATAAATTAGAATTAGTTATTCACGGTGCAAATGCATTTGAAGGAAAAGTAAAGGTTGGTAAAAAAACATACACTACAGACCAAATTCGAAAGGGAGATTTATTGATTATTCCTATTGTGTTTTCAAAATCCAACATTAAAATTGAGTGGATTCCTTGAAAATTTGTTTGTGTCATTTTGACATTTATAAAAATAAAAATATATTTACACTAAATTAATTCTGATTTTAATTCAATTTTTATGAAAAATAGTTACAGAATATATTCATTATCAATTATTTGTTTGCTTTTTTCGGCAATTTCATATGCTCAAAATGCAACAATCAAGGGTTTAGTATCTGATTCTGAAGGAAATCCAATTTTTAATGCAACTGTCACGCTTCAGGGTAAAAACTTTGGTTCCAAGACAACCGAAACTGGATCGTATGAAATCACGAACATTCCACCAGGAAGTTATGTGTTGGTTTGTAAGTATTTTGGATTAGAAACATTTGAAGAAAATCTCATCTTAACCGCCAATCAAACTTTGGAAAAGAATATTTCTCTTTCAAAATCAAAAGAATTAGAGGAAGTTGTTGTAATCGGATATGGAACTACGCGAACTAAGGATTTGACGGGCTCTGCAGTAGTTATTAATGAAAAGAATTTCGCGCAAGGTTCAATGTCAACTCCTGAGCAATTAATTATGGGAAAAGTTTCAGGTCTAAAAATCAATACAAACGATGGAGCTCCTGGTTCAGGAAGTACATTAAGGTTGCGAGGTGGAACTTCAATCAATGCGAGTAACGACCCTTTAATTGTTGTTGACGGAGTTCCGCTCGATAATGGAGGAATTGCGGGAGCAGCCAATCCACTTTCATTGATAAATCCAAATGATATTGCCTCGTTCGTTGTATTAAAAGATGCCTCTGCAACTGCAATTTATGGTTCTCGCGCTGCAAATGGTGTTATCATCATTACAACCAAAAAAGGTAGTTCAGGAAATGCACCTTTAAAAGTTGTTTTTGACACAAAACATTCACTTTCCACTGTTGCTAAATATGCTGATGTATTGAGTGGTGATAGTTTGAGAAATCTAGTAAACCGAATTGGAAATCCTGCTCAAATTGCCTTGTTGGGAGATGCAAATACAGATTGGCAGCGTGAAGTGTTCAGGCCCGCTTATGTTATTGACAATAACGTATCATTAACGGGAGGAATTAAAAACTTTCCTTATCGTTTGTCTTTTGGAAATCGCGTTGAAAATGGAGTTTTGAAAAGAGATCAATTCATGAGAAATTCGGTAACCTTAAATTTAACTCCTTCATTTTTTGATAATAAATTGCAATTGGAAATCAATAATAAACTCGTAAATACGCGTTCGTTTTTTGCTAATCGCGGGGCTTTAGGTGCTGCTTATTTTGATCCAACTCAACCAGTTTATTCTGACACGACAACCTATGGAGGTTATTATGAGTGGTTAGGAGCAAACGGAAAACCAAATACATTGGCCTCAAAAAATCCGTTAGGTCTCTTGATGCAGCGCGAGGATCAAAGCGATGTATGGCGATTAATTGGAAATGCTAAAATCACTTACAAAATACCTTTTGTTGATGGGTTGAAAGCTGTTGTAAATGGAGGTATCGATCAATCGGAAGGAACAGGTTTTTCCACAACTGCTCGGTCTTCTGCCGCTGGATTCTATACACAAGGTTCATACAATCAATACCGAAGCACCAAAGGCAACAAGCTATTGGAGGCTTACTTCAACTACAATAATAGTAATGGAAGTGGTGATCAATTTATTGTTCTCGATTTAACAGCTGGTTATTCTTATCAAGATTGGCAATCATCTAGTCCTAATTGGGCGACTTATAATGAAGCGAAAGATTCCATTACTAATCCTGCAGCTGAGTTCCCATTCTACACTAAAAATTCTATTCTATCATTTTATTCTAGAGGGATAGCTACCATTAAAGACCGATATGTTTTGAATGCCTCACTTCGATATGATGGTTCTTCCCGTTTTAGTCCTGAAGCTCGTTGGGGGCTTTTCCCTGCTGTTTCAGCCGCATGGATTATTTCTGACGAAGCCTTTTTCAAAAACAACATCAAAAAGGTTAATATGCTGAAAGTAAGAGCAGGGTTCGGTATAACAGGTCAACAAGACGGTATTGGTGATTATGCATACATCTCGAATTATTTTGTTGGAACACAAACGGCTCAGTACATTTTTGGACCAGACACCTTATTGGTTTATCGTCCTTCAGGTTTTGATGCTAACTTGCAGTGGGAACAAACCAAATCATACAACATAGGAATCGATTTTGGAATTTTAAAAGATCGTTTTTCAGGTTCAGTTGAATTTTATCAAAAAATCACCTCTGATTTACTTGCGGTGGTGCCTGTCGCTGCTGGAACAAATTTCACCAATGAAATTCTTACCAACGTAGGTAGCTTGAGCAATACAGGAGTTGAATTTTCTTTCAACGCGGGAATTTTTGCAAATAAGAATTCTAGACTTGATATCATGGGTAATGCATCAAGAAACATTAACAGAGTAATTAAACTTTCTCAAATCGAAGATGAAAACTCTGTTGGTGTTCAAGTAGGAGGGATTTCAGGAGGTATTGGTAATACAATTCAAGTACATCGTGTAAATTACCCTACCTATTCATTTTTAGTTTACGAACAAGTATATGATGCTAATGGAGCACCGATTCAAGTTGGACAACAAGCATCAATAGATATTAATAACGATGGTCAAATTACAACAGCTGACAAGTGGAAAGACATTCATGCTTATGCGGACAGAAATGGTGATGGTGTAATTAATATCAAAGACAGATACATTAATAATAAGGCTGCAGCTGATTGGTTTTTAGGTTTGTCCTTAAACTATCAATACAAAAAGTGGACTTTCGGTCTGTCGATGAGAAGTGAAATTGGAGGATATATTTACAACAACATACATTCGAACGCTGGAACGTTTCAATCTTTAAATGGTACACAAGGATATTTAAATAACATAAGCTCCTTGTATTATGAAGATAAAATCCAGAAAGTTGCGACCAATCAATTACTGAGCGATCACTATTTGGAACGTGCTGATTTTTTAAGAATAGACTACTTCAATGTTGGATACAATTTCGGGAAACTGAAGGCATTCAATAATAAGATCGGATTAAATGCCAATTTGGTTGTAAATAATGTGTTTGTATTTACTAATTATTCAGGACTTGATCCAGAAATTGGTGGCGGAATTGATAATAACATTTATCCGAGACCACGCATGTATTCATTGAATTTAACATTTGATTTCTAATAAAATAGGTTATGAAAAAAATACTTTTTTCTTCGATTTTAATTGGTGCTGCTATCACATTAGCTGTTTCAACGTCATGTAAGAAACAACTAAATCAATCACCAAAATATGGATTGAATGCTGAGGTTGTATACAGCGATCCTGACAATTACATAAACGTATTGGCAAAACTTTACTCCGGATTATCAATGACAGGACTTCAGGGTCCAGCAGGTTCTGGAGATATCGCAGGAATGGACGAAGGTTTTTCAGCTTATGTGAGAGTTCTTTGGAATTTACAAGAATTACCGACGGATGAAGCAGTTTGTGGTTGGTCGGATCCAGGGATTCCAGCCATGAATAAAAGTGAGTGGACGGCAGACGATGGTTGGATTAAGGGAATGTACTACAGAATGTATTATCAAATTACACTTTGTAATGAATTTATTTGGCAATCTCGAGATGAAAAATTAGACGAAAGAGGTTTTTCTGAAGCAGATAAAGAAAGAATCAGAACCTATCGGAATGAAGCTCGATTCTTACGTGCTTTAAGTTATTCCCATGCGATTGATTTGTTTGGAAATGTTCCTTTTGTGGATGAAAATGATCGAGTAGGGGCTTTCCAACCTGAGCGAATTGATCGCATATCTTTATTTGCTTATGTTGAATCAGAACTTAAAGCAATAGAAGATGAATTATTGGCTCCTGGGGCTGTGCCTTATGGTAGAGCATCCCAATCAGCTGCACAAACGTTGTTGGCAAAAATGTATTTGAATGCTGAGGTATACACAGGAACAGCTCGCTATGCTGATTGTAAAACGTATTGTGAGAAAGTCATCAATTCAGGTGCGCATCAGTTGGATGACGTTTACCAAGATATGTTCTTAGCGGACAACCACACCTCGCCTGAAATCATTTTCCCTGTTGTGTACGACGGGTTAGTGGCTCAGGCCTACGGAGGAACAATTTATCTTGTAAATGGTGCAATAGGTGGATCCATGAATCCTGCTAATTATGGTGTTAATGGTAATTGGGGTGGTCTTCGAGTGACTCCACAGTTTGTAGATAAGTTTCAAGACACTACGTTAGATTCAAGATACTTATTTTTCACAACCAATCAAATCAAAGATTTTACAGATCCAAGCCATCTTGCCCAATTTAAATATGGTTATGCATTTCCTAAGTTTAAAAATAAAACTAAAAGTGGTTCAAATGGATCCAATAACGCATCCAGTCCATTCGTTGATATCGATTTCCCGATGTTTCGTTTGGCAGATGTTTATTTAATGCTTGCAGAATCTGCTTTTAGAACAGGAGACCAATCGACTGCTCTTCAATATGTAAATCTTATTCGAACAAGAGCATACAATACGAGTGCCTTTAATCTTTCTTCTTTGACGTTAGATGATTTATTGGATGAGCGAGCGAGAGAATTGAGTTGGGAAGCAACGCGTCGAACAGATTTAATTCGTTTTGGCAAGTTCACAAGTGGAGATTACTTGTGGTCTTTCAAAGGTGGTGAGGTTGATGGCGTGGCTCTTGAGGCGTTCAGAGATCTTTATCCAATTCCGAACGCAGATTTGATATTGAATCCTAATCTGACTCAAAATCCAGGATACTAATTTAAAAAGTTAGATTTATTAAAATCCGAAGTTATCGAATCCGTCTTGAGATAGTTCAAGATAACGTTCTTCGTTGAATTTATAAAGTTCTGAAGGTTTGTGGGGAACACCTCGTTGTTTTTCTTTAAGATTGGTTAAGATACCCAATTTCTGTACTTTTCTTCTGAAATTTCGCTTATCAAGCGGTTTATCCAGAATTGATTCATACAACCGATGCAATTGACTTAGCGTAAACTTTTCTGGTAAAAGATTAAATCCAATTGGTTGAATTTTAATCTTTCGTTTTAACTGTTCTTTTGCAGCCGTAAGAATTTCATAATGATCAAAAGCCAATTCGTGAATTTCATTGACAGAGGCCCACCCTGCTGATTGCGCAAAAGATGATGCATGCGGAATGTAATCTGAAATTTTAACCAATGAAACGTAAGCAATCGTTATAACTCGAGCTTCAGGTTCTGCGCGAATGGATTTTAACCATAAACGATCTGATTCTTTTGAAATTCGATTAGGATCACCGAATGCACCTAGTTGCTCCAAATAAATATTTTTTAAGCTAGTTAGTTCTTCCAAAACGCGATTGGCGGCCTGATCCAAGTTTTCATCATTGTAAATTAAGTTTCCTGGTAACGCCATTCTTGAACCTGGAAATTGATTTTCTCCACGATCGATTAATAAAACAGTAAGGTTTTCCATGTCAAATCCGAAGATTACACAGTCAACGGATACGTTTGGATTTAATTCTGAATAATTTTTTTTTAACATATATTACCCTTTTCTTTGTAAAATCATTATATTTGAAAGTGTAAAAATGACACTTAGAAATAAAAAATAGATAAACATTATGTTTTTTGTAGTAGAAAGTGGTTCGACAAAAAGTGATTGGGTTCTCATTGAAAACAAAAATAACCAAAGTTTTTATTCAACAATGGGGTTCAACCCTTATTTTCATTCTTCTGATTTGATTGAGTCTGAATTGAGAAAAAATTCAGATATCATGCGTGTTGCTGAATCCGTTAAAGGAATTTACTTTTACGGAGCTGGTTGTTCAAGTAAGGAACTTAATGGAATAGTTGAAAATGGGTTGCGCCGGATTTTCTCGAATGCGGAAATTTTGGTAGATCATGACTTATTAGCTTGCGCGTATGCGACCTATGGAGGGAAGCCTGTGATTTCTTGTATCATAGGTACAGGTTCAAACTCGTGCTATTTTGATGGTGAAAATTTATCCGAGGAAGTTCCAGCTTTGGGATATGTGCTCGGAGATGAAGGGAGCGGAAGCTATTTTGGAAAACAATTAATATCAAATTTCTTGTACAAGAAATTACCTTTAGAGCTATCAACGGATTTTAGTGAAACATATCGAATGGGTAAGGATGAGTTAATTGACCATGTTTATAAACAAAGTAATCCGAATGTTTTCATTGCTTCGTTTATGCCGTTCATTGCAAAACACAAATCGCATGAATACATTAAAAATATGGTTCGAGAAGGGTTCAAAGAATTCATCGAAATTCATGTTTGTTGTTTTGAAAATTGCCGCGAGGTAGAAGTGAATTTTGTTGGTTCAATTTCTGATATTTTCGAAGAGCAATTGCAAGAAGCGGCAAGCGAGATGGGAATTCAAATAGGAAGAATAATCAGAAGACCCGTAGATTCATTGGTAAATTATCATTTGAATTACCTATTGCTTGACAGAGTTTAATCCTCTGATTGATTCGAATTAAAACTTCTTTTTATGAGTAAAATACTTACTTTCTTTTTTCTTTTGATTTGTTCAGCTTACGTATTTGGACAAAATCCTGTTCCCGAGTGGTCCAAGAATGCCACTATTTATGAAGTAAACATTCGGCAATTTACGCCAGAAGGAACCTTTAAAGCTTTTGCAGAACATGTCCCAAGACTTAAGAAAATGGGGGTTGACATTCTATGGTTGATGCCAATTCATCCAATTGGAGAAAAAAACAGAAAAGGTTCTTTAGGAAGCTATTACGCTGTTCGAGATTATGAAGCTGTCAATCCTGAATTCGGAAATTTGAACGATTTTAAGGATTTGGTAAAATTGGTGCATGACAATGGAATGAAATTAATCATCGATTGGGTTGCAAATCATACTTCTCCGGATAATGTTTGGGTAGATCAAGGTCATAAGGATTGGTATACCTTGGATTCAACAGGAAATTTACAACCAACGATTGGAACGGATTGGTGGGATGTAGCCGATTTGAATTATGATAACCGAGAGATGCGAAAGGCGATGATCAATTCCATGAAGTTTTGGTTGACAAATGCCGATATTGATGGTTTTCGTTGCGATGTAGCAGGCTGGGTTCCAATTGATTTTTGGGTAGACGCACGTAGAGAATTGGACGCCGTTAAGAAGGTTTTCATGTTGGCGGAGGCAGAAGAACTTCCGATGACGAAAGCTTTTGATATGACTTATGGATGGGAATTCCATCACATCATGAACGGCGTTGCACAAGACAAAAAGAAAGTTTCCGATTTGGTAAACTATTTCAAAAATGACAAATATCCAGCAGACCATTATAAGATGAATTTTACGTCTAACCACGATGAAAATTCATGGAATGGAACCGAAATGGAGCGCATGGGAAATTCATACAAGACATTTGCCGTATTCGCCTCGTTAATTGACGGTATGCCATTGGTTTACAATGGTCAGGAAACCTCGTTGAATAAACGCCTACGATTTTTTGAAAAAGACACCATCGAATGGAAAAAAATGGATTTAGTTTCCTTTTACACGGATTTGTTGAAACTTCATCAAAAGAATCCAGCACTTTGGAATGGCAAGTATGGTTCAAAACCAACATTTTTATTCGCCGATGATAATCAGAAAACACTCGCTTTCATTAGGGAGAAAGACGGCAATCAGGTTTTATGTTTATTGAATTTTTCAGATAAAAAACAAACGATATCGTTGAAGTCTGATGCGCTAAAAGGAAAATATAAAAACCTTTTTTGCAACAAATCGAAAAAATTAAATTCGACTTACACTGTTGAATTAGAACCGTTTGGTTATCAAGTATTTTACAAATAAATCCATTGCCATGCTAAACAATAAACCTAAACTTTCTTTTTGGCAAATCTGGAACATGAGTTTTGGATTCATGGGGATTCAATTCGGTTGGGGACTCCAAATGGCCAATATGAGTTCCATTTATGAAAATTTGGGTGCAAAACCTGAGGAAATTCCCGCTTTGTGGTTGGCGGCGCCGCTCACAGGTTTATTAGTTCAACCGATTATTGGGTATTTAAGTGACCGAACATGGCATCCGAAATGGGGGAGAAGGCGACCTTATTTCTTAATCGGTGCAATATTGAGCTCGATTTGTTTGATCCTCATGCCAAATTCATCTACACTATGGATGGCTGCAGGTTTACTTTGGATTTTAGATTCTTCCATCAATATTTCAATGGAGCCTTTTCGTGCCTTCGTTGCGGATAATTTAGCTGAAAATCAACGTGCCAAGGGTTTTGCAATGCAAAGTTTTTTCATTGGTTTAGGTGCGACGATTGCTTCAGCTTTACCTTGGATTTTTACAAATTGGATGAATGTTTCATCAGTCGGTGCCAGCGGTCAAGTTGCGGACAATGTGAAATGGAGTTTTTATTTGGGTGCCGTTGCATTCATAGGAGCAGTGCTTTATACTGTTTTTACGTCCAAGGAATATCCGCCAGCTACCATGGAACTAGAAGATCGGAAAAAGGAGGAATCCAAAGGTTTCGGTGCTGGATTTAATGAGATAGTTGATTCGCTCAAGAATATGCCAAAACGAATGAAAAAATTGGCATTGATTCAATTTTTAACCTGGCCCGGACTCTTTCTAATGTGGTTTTTTTACACCCCGACAGTTGCAGTTGAAATTTTTGGAGGTAAACCTGGATCAGAAACCTATACAGAAGGTCAAAATTTGGCCGGATTAACCTATTCTTTTGAGAATATCATTACCTTTTTGTTTGCTCTTGCTCTTCCACTTTTAGCCTCAAAAATTTCCATGAAGTGGACCCATTTTATCTGTTTAATTACGGGTGGAATTGGTTTAATTATGATCAATTTTGTTGGAGGTAAAGAAAATATTTGGATGCTTTTTCTGATAATGGGAATGGTTGGGATTGCTTGGAGTAGTATTTTATCAATGCCTTATGCCATGTTAACAGGTTGCTTGCCACAAAATAAAATTGGGATCTACATGGGTATTTTCAACTTTTTCATCGTGTTGCCTGAAATTCTCGCATCTCTATTCTTTGGTAAAATAATGGAACATTGGTTGGATGGTTCTCGAATGGCAGCTGTCACAATCGGAGGCGTTTTGATAATTGTTGCGGCATTTTTTACTTTACGAATTGATGAAAACGAATAGCAAAATCAAGGGTTTTATTTTCGACTTAGACGGTGTTTTGGTTTCTACAGAGCACAACCATTTTTTAGCTTGGCAAACGACAGCTAACTTATTAGGTATTGATTTTTCTGAGGAAGAGAATGAAAATCTAAAAGGCGTGAGCCGAGTTGATTCATTAAAATATATTTTGAATCTTGGAAATGTAGTTTTAGGTGACAAGGAATTCAATAATCTTCTTGATTTAAAGAATGAATCTTATTTAAATTCTATTCTAGATTTAACTCAACATAATTGTCTAACGGGTGTCGTTGAAACCTTGTCAAAAGCGAAAGCAAAAGGAATAAAATTAGCAGTTGGCTCTTCTAGTAAGAATGCAAAACGTATATTAAAACTCATCCAAATAGAAGATTATTTTGATACAATCATTGATGGTTCTATGGTTGAAAATTTAAAACCTAGTCCTGAAGTTTTTCTCAAAGCAGCTTCGTTTCTAGGTCTTGACCCTGCAGAATGCTTGGTTTTTGAAGATGCTGCAAGTGGCATTCAAGCGGCAAAAGCGGGAGGATTTACGGCTATTGGAATCGGAAATGAAAATATAAAACAGTTGGCAGACCACTATTACAACGATTTAACGGAATTTACATTTTAAGCGATGAACAACTTATTCGAAATAGACGCCTGGAAAATTATAGAAAGAGGATTTGATCCTTCGAAGCAAAAACAAGCTGAAAGTATTTTCAGCATTGGAAATGGATCGTTTGGGCAACGTGCAAATTTTGAAGAAAAATATTCAGGTGATTCACTCCAAGGAAGTTATGTCGGTGGAGTTTATTATCCAGACAAAACACGTGTTGGGTGGTGGAAAAATGGTTATCCTGAATATTTTGCAAAAGTATTGAATTCGTGTAATTGGATTGGAATTAATATTGAAATTGATGGAGAGCAATTGGATTTACATCATCAAGAAGTGTTGTCTTTCCAACGTGAACTGGATATGAAAACAGGAACACTTTCTCGTAAGATGAAAGTTCGGTTTAATAACGGAAAAGAAATTGAAGTTCATTCGTTGCGATTTTGTTCAATGCATGAGGAGGAAATTGCCGCAATTCGCTATTCAGTGACTCCGTTAAACTTTTCAGGAAATGTGAAATTTACGCCTTATCTAGATGGTAACGTAATGAATCACGATTCCAATTACGACGAGTTCTTTTGGGAAGAAGACAGTCACAAAGTTGATGTTAAAAAAGGCTACATCTGTTCAAAAACGAAGAAAACGAATTTCACAGTTTCTACTGCTATGCGATTTTCCTTTTGGAAAAATGACGAGTTATTGGAAATTCACCCCAATAACATTTCGAAAGCCTTTTATGTCGAAAATAATTTTGAGCATTATGTTGAGAAAGGCAATCGCTATACGCTTAAAAAATACGTTTCCATAGTTTCAACAATTTCGCACTCAGAGTTTTCGGTTATTCCAAGATCAATAAACAATGTTCGTCAAGCCTACATGAATGGTTTCGATTACCTTTTAAATAATCACATTGCAGCTTGGGAAGAAATTTGGTCGAAAGCGGATATTGAAATTTCTGGTGATGTTGCTGCTCAGCAAGGAATTCGTTTCAATATTTTTCAACTTTATCAAACCTACACAGGTAAGAATGAGAAGCTAAATATCGGCCCTAAAGGATTTACAGGCGAAAAATATGGAGGAGCCACTTATTGGGATACTGAAGCTTATTGTTTGCCATTCTATCTTAAAACAGCAGACCCGAAAGTTGCCCGTCAGTTGTTGGTTTACCGATACAATCAATTGGATAAGGCCATTGAAAACGCTGAAAAACTTGGTTTTAAGAATGGTGCTGCACTTTATCCGATGGTAACAATGAACGGCGAAGAGTGTCACAACGAATGGGAAATTACTTTCGAAGAAATTCATCGAAATGGAGCAATCGCCTTCGGTATATATAACTACATTCGACATACTGGTGATCATACTTACCTTGAAAAATACGGTCGACCAGTTCTTATCGCCATCGCCAAGTTCTGGACGCAACGATTCAATTGGTCTGAGGCTAAAAAAGCATTTGTAATGCTTGGCGTTACCGGTCCAAACGAGTACGAGAATAATGTAAATAACAATTGGTACACGAATTACATTGCTCGTTGGTCTATTCAATATGCCTTAGAAGTTGAACAAGAGGTCACTCCAAAAATGGGTTCATCTTTAACTGCTGATGAAATAGAATCATGGAAACACTTGGTTGAAAATGTTTATTTTCCTGTTTTAGAGGGAACTCGTGTCTTTCTCCAGCAAGATAATTTCATGGACAAGGAACAACTTTCTGCATCGGATTTACCAGAAAAAGAGCGTCCAATCAATCAACATTGGTCGTGGGATCGAATTCTGCGTTCCATTTTCATTAAACAAGCAGATGTTCTTCAAGGATTGTATTTATTTGAAGATCATTTTGATAAAGAAACAATTCGAGAGAATTTTGATTTCTACGAGCCGAAAACTGTTCACGAGTCTTCTTTATCTCCTTGTGTTCACGTTGTTTTGGCAGCAAGTATAGGTAAACTAGACAAGGCTTACGAATTGTATTTGCGAACTTCGAGATTAGATTTGGATGACTACAATCACGAAGCGGATGAAGGTCTTCATATTACAAGTATGGCGGGAACTTGGTTGAGTATGGTAGAGGGATTTGCTGGAATTCGTATTCAAGATGATACGTTAATTGTTAATCCTTTGATTCCGAACGCTTGGACGAAATATAGTTTCCAAATTTTATTAAAGAATAATCCAATTGTCATTTCGGTGACACATAATCAAGTTGAAATTGAAAATCGAGGAGCATTACCAATTAAAATGATTTTGAATGGTAAACAAAATGAAGTCCAACCGAGTAAATTGGTTGGTTTGCAACTTAACTAAAAATTAAAACTATGAAACGAAGAATTTTTTTGTCGCTAATTTTTGTTCTAATTAGTTTCTTACATTTTGCCCAAACTGTAAGTATTATTGGAACTTTTACGAATTGGTTAAGCGATGTTAATATGAATTCGACCGATAATACAAATTGGACGTTAACTTACACCTTCACTGCAACGGAGCAGGTAAAATTCAGGCAAAATGCTTCCTGGACTGTTAATTGGGGAAATTCAAGTTTTCCTTCCGGAACCGGTATTCAAGACGGACCGGACATTCAAGTTCCAGCAGGTGAATATAACATTACGTTTAATAGTTCAACTGGTGCGTATAACTTTGAGTCAACTAACCCGAATCCGCCGTCGAATGTCAATCCTACAAACCGTCAATTGGTTTTACAAGGATTTTGGTGGGATTATTGGAATAATAATTATCAAAATGGATGGGCAAATTACCTTACTGAACTTGCACCACGCTTAAAATCGCTTGGTATTGATGCTGTTTGGATTCCGCCAACCATTAAAAATACGGGTACTAATAGTGTTGGATATGCGCCTTTTGATCACTACGATTTAGGTGACAAATGGCAAAAAGGTTCTGTCAAAACTAGATTGGGCGATAAAGATGAGCTCCTTCGTATGATGGCAGTTATGAAAGCAAATGGCATTGATGTAATTCAAGATGTCGTTTTAAATCACGTTGTAGGCGCTGGAAGCCAAACGGGTAGTGGAGGGCAAGATCCTGCAGCAATTGATGATGGACAAACCAATCGATATAAAAATTTTAGATACTCAAGTTTTGCCACACCAGGCAGCAATGAAACTTCTTTGAATTATTTTGCAAGAGCGGGTAGATTTCCAAAAAATTGGCAAAACTTTTATCCGAATCCAAATAATCCATGTTGCACAAATGAGATTAATAGTCCTTACTGGGGACCTGATATTTCTTATGAAAGTAATGCATTTGGTCAGAGTAGCAACGCATTAACGTACAATCCGACTCAGACAGGAGATTATATGAGAAACGGGATGCGTAATTGGATGATTTGGTATAAAAAACAAATGGGGTGGGATGGCGTTCGTTTGGATGCCGTGAAGCATTTTCCAGCCAGTGTTGCAGAAGACCTATTGTGGAATTTGCAAAATAATGCTGGATGGGCCAGTGGAGGAACTGATTTGTTCTCAGTTGGAGAGTGGGTTGGAGGAATCAACGAAATGGATAGTTGGTGTAACCAGGTGCAAAATAGATCTGGAACATTTGATTTTTCATTAAGAGGAAATCTGAGGAATATTGTAGCCGGAAATGGAAACTATGATTTGTCGAATATTCCTGGATCTCAACAAATCAATAGACAACGAACGGTTCCTTTTGTAAATAATCACGATACGTTCAGACCGCAGTTGAACACGCAAGGAAATTACATTGGTTGGAATACAGCACTTGGAACAGAAGTTGAACCGAATGATGGACGCAACAGTATGGTTCATGCTATTGCATTGGCTGTCGATGGCGCTCCACAAGTATTTTTTGAAGATTTGTTTAATATAGGATACAATGGCAACCGTTTTACGCATGATCCAAAAGTTGATTCTACTTTGCCAACAAGAAATGATATTGAAAATTTACTTTGGTGTCATCAAAATCTTCGTTTTAAAGAAGGTGCTTATATGGTAAGATGGCAAGCAGCGGATGCGTTTGTT
>JBMLTP010000015.1:0-23225 GCA_049239885.1 Crocinitomicaceae bacterium | reverse complement strand
GATGCACCACCCGTTCACGTCTCCAAAACCGGAAGATTTCCATTTAATTTCTACTGCTCCTGGAAAAGTGCGTGCGAATGCCTACGATTTAGCGATGAATGGCGTAGAATTGGGCGGTGGTTCGATTCGTATTCACGACAAAGACTTGCAATCGCAGATGTTTGATTTACTTGGATTTTCAAAAGAAGAAGCACAAGCACAATTCGGTTTCTTAATGAACGCCTTCGAATACGGTGCACCACCACACGGAGGTTTGGCTTTCGGATTGGACCGTTTGGTTGCTACAATGGGTGGTTCAGAATCTATCCGTGATTACATCGCATTCCCGAAAAACAACAGCGGTCGCGACACGATGATTGATGCTCCATCGCCTTTAGATGATAAGCAATTGAAAGAGTTGGGGATTAGGTTGAAGTGAATAAATTTTGTAATTTAGGATAATGAAATAAATTAGTTATGGAATCCTACATTGAACGAATAACCATTGATCCAATGATATGTCACGGAAAACCAACCATTCGAGGGTTACGTTATCCCGTTGAGAATATGTTGGAATTAATGGCATCTGGGATGACAATCGAAGAATTATTAGAAGATTATCCGGATTTAGAACGAGCAGATTTTTTAGCGTGTTTAAGTTATGCCTCCAAATTGGCGAGCTCCAAAAGCATTTATAAAATTGCATCGTGAAGTTCATTGTTGACGCACAATTACCAATTGCTTTAAGTTATTTATTGAAACACCGTGGTTACGATTCCATTCATACTATGGAATTGACAGAATCAAATGCTTCCTCTGATTTGAAAATCATTGAAATAGCCGTTTCAGAAAACAGGGTTGTGGTTACAAAAGATAGTGATTTCCTGGATAGTTATTTAATTAAAAATGAACCCAATAAATTGCTTTTGGTAAAAACAGGAAATATTCAAAACAAGCAATTATTATCTCTTTTTGACTCGAATTTGTCCTTAATGATCGAAATGCTAACACGAAATAATTTGGTGGAATTGACTACTGGATTAATTATTGAGCATGAGTAATTCATAAGGGATTTCCCGAAAAACAACAGCGGTCGCGACACGATGATTGATGCTCCATCGCCTTTGGATGAAAAACAATTGAAGGAGTTGGGGATTAGACTGGATTTCTAGTAAGAATTAAGTTCGGAATCAGTCACCCCTCAAGTGGAGAAGTAATTTTTTTAGAAAATAAACCATCATCAGTTATATTTGTTCTTATCAAGTAGAACATGAAAATGAATTCGAATCTTTCCAAAATAAATAACGAGCTTTCCGAATTACGAAAGCAATTAGTGGAACATCCGCTATATGCTCAGGTAAAATCAGTCGAGGATTTTCAGGCTTTCATGGAACAACACATCTTCGCAGTGTGGGATTTTATGAGTTTGCTTAAAGCATTACAAAGTGGATTGACGTGTGTTGAAATACCCTGGAGACCTATTGGAAGCCCAAGAACTAGACGCTTCATAAATGAGATTGTTTTAGGCGAAGAATCCGATATTGATTCAAATAGCGAAATAGCAAGCCATTTTGAACTCTATTTGGATGCAATGAAGCAAATAGGTGCAGATACAAAAACCATCCAAATGTTCATGGATTTCATTAATAATGGAAAAACCATTGATGAAGCATTGCATTTAGCAGCCATAAATCAAGAGACACGAGATTTTGTCAATTTTACGTTTTCTGTTATACAATCTAAATCCATTCATAGCATTGCCTCTGTTTTTACTTTCGGTCGCGAGGACTTAATACCTGACATGTTCATTCAAATTTTGCGAGAAATGAAGTCGAAAGGGCAAACGAACATTTCTAAATTATTATATTATTTGGAACGACATATTGAAGTTGATGGTGATGATCACGGCCCCATTGCATTAAAAATGATGGAAGAAGTATGTGGTGAAGATGAGCATAAATGGAATGAGGCATTTGCAAGTGCAAAAGAAGCTATGCAAATGAGAATCAAACTATGGGACGGTATTTTAATTAGACTAAACGCAAATTAAATTCTAAAAAAAGACGCGGCAATTCCATCGGCTTTGAGTCTGCCTTTTTCAGTTAAAACAAAGGCGGTTTCAGTTTCAAACATGTCTTCGGTTTTAATAAGTGAATCTAAGTTTTTCTTCTCTGAATCAGATAGTATTCCAAATTCAGTTAATGTAATTTTCGAAACGCCCCATGTGGTCCTTAAACCAGTCAGAAAAAGTTCGTTCCATTGATCATTTTTAGTTAATATTTCTGTCTCAAACCACGAGTCATTTTTGCCAACATTTTTGTAATAATTGGTGTTATTTGATACGTTCCATCTTCGTGTTTTTCCATCGAACGAATGCGCCGAAGGGCCAACCCCTAAATAGGGCTTGTTTTGCCAATATGATGAGTTGTGTTTGGATTCAAATTCTGATTTAGCGAAGTTGGAAATTTCGTACTGTAAAAATCCATTTTGGTTTAAAATTCGCAACATTAAATTAAATTGTTCGGATTGAATGTCTTCGTTTGGTGTTTTTAATTTTCCGGTCTTCACAAAATGATTCAATGCGGTTTGTTTTTCTACGGTCAAACAATAGGCAGAAATATGTTGAATATTCAACGCAATTACTTGTTCTAAATGGTGTCCCCATTCTGTTAAAGTTAGATCAGGTAAACCATAAATTAAGTCTACGGAAATATTTTTAAAACCCTGTTTTTTGAGTCGTTCAACTGCGTAAAATCCTTGGTCTAAATCATGCGCGCGATTCATCCATTTTAAGTCAGATTCTTTGAACGATTGAAGCCCGATCGAAATGCGATTAACACCTAATTTTTTCCAATAAGTTGTTGTTTCCAAATTAACATCTTCCGGGTTGACTTCAAGTGTAATTTCAACATCTTTATTAAAATCAAATGATTGATGAATCGTTTCTAAAATGGAACTTAATTCTTCTTCTGTCAAAAGACTTGGAGTTCCTCCCCCAAAATAAATTGTTTCTATGGATTCGGTAAGTTCATTTTTACGCAGTTCAATCTCGCGATTAATTGCACTGATTAATTCTCCTCTGTATTTAGAGAAGGTCGTTGAAAAATGGAAATCACAGTATGAGCAGCGTTTTCTACAAAATGGAATGTGAATGTAAATTCCAGCCAAACCGAAGTTATCTTGTTTTAATAAACTTCAACACTTTTCTTTCATTTCCAGAAACTATTTCAACCAAATAAGTTCCTTGACTTAACGTGTTTGTCTCAAATTGCACCAAGCTTGAAGTACTCTTTTTTGAAATCAGCTGTTGTCCATTAATTAAAAGAATCGAAACCATACTTTCATCTTTACTTCCTGTTTGAATATTGATAAGTCCTTCTGCAATCGGATTTGGCCATAACGAAATCACCTCCTCAGTATTCCATTCAATTCCCAAAGGCCCAACACAAAATTGTAAGGTCGTTTGGTCTCCAAAATCTGCTTGAGATTCAGGTAATGCGGCTAACGTATCCCCCTGGTATACAATAGAAACACTTCCATCTTGGTTGCAGAAAAAGCCGCCTAATAATCCATCTCCGTAGCTATCCATAATATAGTAGGTATAACAGCCATCGTTTAGGCAAAATGGTGCCATCGTAACAGGTCCAGGTTGATCATCGGAATAACCACTAGCAGAATAGATTGCAGTTCCTGTGTTATCTTGTAATTCCCAAGAAGTTTCAGATCCGTAGCAATCCAAGGTTAGGTTCAATTGAACTGATTCTCCACCAATTACGACGTTAAATGTTGAGGAAACTGAGTTATTGTTATTGTTTTCATCTATTAAGCCTGCGTTTGGATTTGCAACCGATGCCGAAAACGTATGGTTTCCTGCCGATAACGCCGCGGTTGGAAGTAAAATCGGTAGTGATTGCCATTGTAATAAAGTTCCATTCCAATTGAACGTTTGATTTTGATTGCCATCAAACCCGTAATTTATATCCAATGTTGTCAATGTGTCCGAACCATTATTTTGAATGGTTACTTGAGGTGTCACTTCAGCTCCACAAAATGTACCTGATACTCCTTGCGGATTTGTTATGCTTGGGTCTACGGCAACAGGAGTAGCATTGGATGGATCGTATCCGTCAATAAATTCAGCGCCTGAGTTGTTAGGATCCAACCAGTATTTCAATTGATTGGTGCTGTTGGAATTCACGGGTTCCCAAGAGCTATGAACACGACCATAATAATCAGGAGAACTTAAATTACTACAAGAAGCACCTCCGCCCCATAATTGACCGATGATTCGGTGGCTTTGATCAAATAGGGGAGACCCTGATGAACCCCCTTCAGTTGTTGTATTTCGATCCCATTCAACAGTCCAAGTAGAATTTGCCTCTGTTGATCCCATTCCTTGACTTGACACAGCAGGTGCATCGTCGAATGCAATTTTCTTTATATCTCCTGAAGGATGGTGAATCGAAACCGAAGAAGTTGGCGGGGCATCCGCATTATTCCATCCTGAAAAATAAGGATTGTAGCTCAACGGAACCGTATTCCCTTCCAGTCCGCCTGTTATTTCCACCAAACAAAAATCAGAAGGAGTTCTTCTTGATCTCAAAACCGCCCCGCTTAATGATTGAAAAGTTGGTGAAGCAGCTGGGTTATTGCAATCGGCAGACTGCCAATTGAATCTAAAAATCCAGTTCGTTGGATCAGAATAACAGTGGTTCGCCGTTAATACGTAAGGTTTTCCATCGTTTAACGTGTTGTTGATTAATGCCCCAGAACAAAATCCATTACTTCCAGAAACCAACATCACAGCACTGTTTCGTTGTTGTTGCCAAGGCAATCCGTCCGCACAATTCACATTCATGTTACAAGCCCCCGAACCACCAAAAGCCTTTTCTTGAAACTCGGATGAAGTGCGATATCCGTGTGTAACGATTGAAATTTGAACGTTACCTAAATCAGTCCCCTTTTTTACATAATACTCAACAATTGCCGTATTTCCAGGGATTAACTCTGTTCCTAACTGACCATTGTATGTGTGATTGGCTGTAAACTTTCCTAAAATAAAATCTTTTGAGTCATTGTAAACATATAATTCATTTCCTTGCGGAATAATTGTGTTCGCAAAAGTTAGATTTACAGTTAATGCTTTTTCACACGTTAATTTAAGCATCCAAATTTGATCCCCGTTTGGTAAATCAATCCAGGTTCCGCTGTTGTGCAACCCTAAGTTAGTGTAATTGTTAAATCCGAATCTCCAAGGCGCAGTTCCCGTATTGTCCACCAAATTATCTTCAGCACGGAGTTCTTCAATGTTCGGTTTAGCAAGCGTTCGATGATCGATTTTTTTAGATAAATCTTTTTGTTTCAATCCTTTTGGAATTCCACCATTTCCTTGGATTTGAGAAAATAGAATTCCAGTTACAAAAAGAAGAGAAATACTAAATATAAGTTTCATAATGTTATTGTTTTTAGTAATTTTTACAATGGCCACTGCCAAATAATTGAATCTAGGTTGTCATTTAAATAATCAACAGCATGCTCTAAGGAACAACAATCGTGAAGTCCATCTGCTTGATAAACAATTTCATTCTCCAAAATTTTTTTATTGCAGACAATACAATTTGTTTCAACTATATTTTCTGACTTAAAGATAGTTCCCTCTTTACCGTTTTTTAATTTTTTATAAATCGATGTTGTCATTTCACCGTTTAATTTGTTTTTCGCTTAATACTACAGCCTTTCGGAGGCGTTGCGGAAGGTTTAATTTTTTTTCCTTGACTAAGTGCATCCATTGCGTTTGCTAAATATGGAATTTCTTCTGTTCGCTTGTTATCCCAAATATTATCGATAGAGCCGGAATAGACTAGCTTCAAATCACCATTGAATAAGAATATATGAGGAGTCGTTTTCGCACCAAAAGCATTGGCTAAAGAAGAATTTTCATCAACCAAGTATGGCATTTTGTAGCCTTGATCTTCAGCTCTTTTAATCATTTCTTCTATTGAATCTTCTTTTCCTCTTTTTGCTTCATTTGAGTTTACCAAGATAAATCCGATATTTTGTTTTGTTGCCTGTTCGAACAGTCTATTGTATTGTCTCTCCCAGCCCGGAAAGTCCGGTGTGCCAACAACAAAAGGACAGGTATTGCAACTAAATATTACTAAAAGACCTTTTTCTTTTTTATAATCTTTTAAAGCCATTTTAGAATTTGTCTTTACATCCAACATTTGTTGGTCGCTCAAAGGCAGTACTGTTCCTTTTTTGATCTGAGCAAAACTCTGTAAACTAACCAAAACCGCAATTAAAATAGAACAAATCGTTTTCATCTGATTTTATAATTTGAATGGAAAGTTACGATTTTTCATTTGAATCTGTTTTAATAAACGTTCAATACATCGAAAAAGTTGTTTTCCTTTTTCTATCTTTGTGTAAGACTAAGTATGATAAAAAATCCGTTTATTATTGGAATTTGTGGGGGAAGTGGATCTGGAAAAACGACCTTATTAAAAAGATTATCGGAATCATTTTCCAACTTAAGCACGGCTGTATTCTCGATGGATAACTACTATTTTCCTATTGAGAAACAAGCAAAAGATAAAAATGGAATTGTAAATTTCGATTTACCCACGGCGCTGAATGAAGCGAAGCTTACCGCGGATTTATTACAGTTGATTAAAGGAGAACCAATTGAAGTCAAAGAGTATTTTTTCAATTCTCCTCCAGACAAAAACGTTTTAATTACCATTGAACCAGCCGATTTATTGATAGTAGAGGGCTTGTTCCTATTTCATTACAAAGAAGTATCAACCGCAATCGACTATAGCGTTTTTGTGGATGTAGATCATGGAATCCAGTTGGATAGAAGACTTTATCGCGACCAGGAAACCCGTGGATATAAGCGCTCAGATATTTTATATCAATGGGACAACCATGTTTTGCCGTGTTACGAGCAATTTATTGAGCCATATAGACATCAAGCGAATTTTATTTTTAGAAATGATCAAAATGCGGATTCGGACTTTGATAGTTTACGAAACCAACTCATGCAAAATTTGGTTTCATGAGACCCATTTTAAAATGGATTTTTGACCAACGTGTTTTTGTTTTTTCAGGGTTAATGTTTTTAAGCGCTTTTGTCGCTTTGAAGTTATCTAGTGAGCAACCCATTGATTTTAATAAACTGCAAAATAAGATTTTGCAATTGGATAGGGATTTGCAAAAGTCGGCTAAGGAATTATTGATTTCTAATCCAAACTTTTATAATCCCGCCAAAACCCCTTTTTTTGTTCATCTCTACGAAGGAGATTCTCTTATTTATTGGAATACAAATAAAGTTCCCATTTCAAAATTCACGAACATCCAATTTCCATCTGAAGGTATGAATCGGCTACAAAACGGATGGTATTACTCAAGGCTTCATCAAAAAGATGGTAAAAAAGTAGTTGTTTCGTGCCAAATTCGAAATGAGTTTGACTATGAAAATGCGTTTTTAGAAAACAAGTCGAACGAGGATCTTTCAGAAAGTTCGTTTACAATTTCATTGAATCCAAATGAAGGCGTTCAACTAAAAAATGCCGCTGGAAATTATCTTTTTTCAGTAATTTCTCCCATCAAAAAACAAAAGGATAATCCTTGGGTTTTGGTTTTTATTTGTTTAGCTATTGCTTCAGCGGCATTAGGTTATTACTACAAATTTTGTTTCAACCGTATGCATATCGCTACATCATTTGCTTTTTTGATTTTCACGCGTTTTTTATTTTTAATTACCGACGTCCATCAAACATTTGAATTTCAATCATTTGTATCAGCGGATTTATTTGGTTACAATCGTTTCTTTCCAACTTTTCTAGATTTCTGTTTGAATGTACTTTTAGGTTCGGCTGGATTTGCACTTCTCGGAAAAATAATTCAAGGAATCAAGTTTGGTAAATATTTCTTGCCTTTTTGCTTCATATTTGGTTGGTGGGCAATTGTGGAAATCATAAAAATGTTGGTTTTATATTCCGCAATTCCATTGAATTTTCTTGATTTTTTCGATTTGACAATTTATTCATATTTGTCACTATTCGTAATCGGATTAGGGCTTTTCACGGTCTATAAAGTTTTTGAATTGAATTTACAGACGAATGATAAGCATGTTATATTGTTGATCCGACTGTTAGCTTTCGCTTCAGTTTTCCTTTTTATTTTTCTCCAAAAAAGCACCATCTTTTCCGCCTTTTTCCCTTTAATTCTTCTTGTTATTTTTCATGTGAAGCAATTTAATAATGGCACAAAAAGCTTTTTATTTTTGACTCTTTTTTCAATGGTTTTAGTTGCGGATTTTAATAAGCATCAAATTCTGAAAGAACAAGAAAATAGAAAGTTATATGCTCGTCAAATTGCTGTGGAGCAAGACATTAATCTTGAGTTGGCCTATGCCGATATCAAAGAAAAACTCAAAGAAGACCAATTAATAAAAAGCGTTTCGAAAGGTCAAGCCGAAGGTGTAAGTCAGTCTGATTTTGGAGACATTTTGGAGAAAAAATACTTCAAGGGCGAATGGGATGTCTATGAACAAACTTTTAATTTATCCGATTCCACAGGAAAATCAATTTTTACAGGTGAGTTTCAATTTTCTCAAACCTGTCAAACTTTAATTGATAAGTACGGTGAACCTTCCGTTGTTGATTCGAGTTTGTTTTTTATCAAGTCCTCCACAGGTGGATTTACATACATTATTCGCGAAAAAGTAAACGTAGAAGGCTCTAGTTTTCTATTTTTTGTAGCACTTAAATCAAAGCGTATTCCTGAAGAGATAGGTTTTCCTCGCTTGTTAATATCAAAAAATGCAAATGTTCTCAATTCATTGGAACATTATTCAGTTGGTAAATATGCGGGTAAAAAGTTGATACGAAGTTTTGGAACTTTTCATTTCCCAACTTCCTTGGTTGCTTTTCCCAAAGAAAAGAAAACAGAACAATTTATTAATTATGACAGACATAATCATTTCATCCTTTCAAAGGAAAAACAGTCAATAATTCTGTCCATAAAGAATTATGAATTTGTTGATTACGTTTCGGCGTTTGCCCTTGTTTTTTGCTTTTTAGGTCTAATTCTGTTATTTTCTTTATTCTTAATAAAAGGATTTACATTTCAGCGATCCAACTGGTCATTATCCTTGAAAATCCAATACGCAGTTCTATTATTGGTCATTTTTGTCTTGATTCTTTTCGCAACGGGCAGCGGATATTATGTCCAAAATCAATTTCAAAAATCTTCTGATGAGGTAATCGAAAACAAATTGGAATCCATTGAAGAGGAACTTCAAGGGAAAGTGAGTTTAATCTCCAACCTAAATATCGATTCTCAGGGTAGTTTTTTGGAATCGGTGCTCGTTAAGTTAGCTCGTGTTTTTGAAACGGATTTGAATATTTATGATAAACAAGGTTATTTGGTCGCATCTTCTCGTAGCAAAGTGTTCAATCAAGGGTTGTTAAGCGAACAAATCAACCCAGAAGCGTTTGAAAAAATCAACCGTAAAAAACGAAGCTTCTTTACTCAAAAAGAAAACATTGGAAAACTCAACTACGTTTCCTCGTATCAACCAATTTACAATGGCGAGGAAAAATTATTGGGATATCTCAATCTTCAGCATTTTGGTCAACAACAAGCATTTGAAGAACAACTAAAAAGCTTTGTAATAGCTGTTGTAAATGTGTTCATCATACTTTTATTATTATCAATTGGTATTGCCTTGCTAGTGTCGAATTGGGTAACATCCCCATTGAAACTGCTCCAAAAAAGAGTTGCAGGATTGGAAATAACTTCAGACGTAAAGATTGAATATCCGGGAAAAGATGAAATTGGAACGATTGTTACGGCTTACAACTTGAAGTTAGATGAATTGCAAACGGCAGCCAAAAAACTGGCAAAAACTGAACGAGAATCTGCTTGGCGCGAAATGGCGCAACAGGTTGCTCATGAAATCAAGAATCCACTCACACCAATGAAGCTGAGTATTCAGCAATTGCTACGCGTTTACGACCCCTCAGACATGCAGTCAACGGATAAAGTTAAGCGTGTTATGAATTCTATTATTGAACAAATTGATGGAATGACGCGTATCGCAAACGAATTTTCACGCTTCGCTAAAATGCCTGACCCAAATAAAAAAGAAGTTGATTTAATTGTTTTGATTGAAAATACAGTTTCCTTGTTTGAGGCTGAAGAAAAAATCAAGTTTAATATCAAGTCGAGCGAGAAACAATTAATCTTGAAAATCGATAAGGAACAGTGGGTTCAAGTATTCAACAACCTCATTCAAAATGCCATTCATGCGCTAGAAGGAAAAGAAAATGGTGAAATAACGATTTCCGTTCAAAAAGACAACGACTCTATTTTCATAGATGTTTCCGACAATGGTTGCGGAATTTCCAACGACGAACAAGAAAAGCTTTTCGTTCCCTATTTCACTACAAAAAGTTCCGGTAGCGGCATTGGTTTATCCATGGTGAAGCAAATTGTAGAAAACCACGACGGAGAAATCAGCTTTGTTTCGGAGCTAAATAAAGGAACAAGTTTCAGGATTAAATTAGAAGGACAAAATAAGCTGTCTTAAAACTTCACCCCAATCGAAAAGTAAAACGTGCGCCCATTCGCAGGTAACAATCCCGGCCCTGGATAACCCCCAGCACGACGCGTAGCATATCGCTCATCCGTTAAATTATTAACTCCAGCTTTGACATTGTACTTTCCATTGATGAGGTAAGTGCACGAAACATCCATAACTTGATATCCCGATATTTTTCCGATTGTAGCCCGAGCATTTGAAAGTTCTGTGTTGAGGGCGTCTGTATACACTTCACCAACTTGATTCAGCTGAAAATTAAGTGAAAATCGGTTGTATTTATAGGTCAACCCAAAACGATTAATTGTTCGCGGTGAATTTTCCACATAATTACCTGTAAAATCTTTTGTTGAATCAATTAATGCGGCAGGATCGTCCCAACGGATGTAGCGCGCGTCAATCAAGGCGATATTCGCATAGAGTTTTAGATTTCCAATTTTTGATTTTTCCGAGAAGATACGCATAACGTCCAACTCAACGAATGACTCGATTCCTTTACTAACCGATGCTCCGATGTTTGTTCTTAAATTTTTATTGTTAACATTTATCGTTCCTACACGGTTGTCATAAAACAAATAAAATGCTCCCACATCGAATGTTAAGAATTCCTTAATCGTTCCTCGATAACCAAAATCGATGTTGTATCCACTAGCGTCTTTCAGATTTGAATCGATAGAATCTGTGGTGGCTGCGGGGGTCAATTCAGAATATGTAACTGGTCGATACGCTTGACTAAAGTTTGCGTAAACATTTGAGTTTTTGGTTGCCTTGAATTCTGCTCCAACACCCGCCAAAAGTATCGTTCTCACTTGGTTCGGAACAGCAATGGATGTTCCTACAAAAGGTTTATCTATCGCTCCAAATGCTCCTGAATTGATGTATTCCAACCGAACACCTGGGGTAATACTTAAACGTTTTGTCAACTGAAACATGTTTTCAATAAAAGCCGCACCATTTCTTGTTGTAAAATTCAATTCTCTTTTGTAATCAAATGAACCTAAATTACTTGTTTGTCGAGAAACGATTTCCAAATCAAAGTCACTATTAACAGAGCCGATTCCGCCTTGTTTTCTTGTTGTTTCACCCGAGTAAACTCGTATTCCGGCAGATAGAGCAGATTCGTTTCCAAGCAAATTATATTTTTGTAAGAATCGTAATTCACCACCAATGTTGTTGTACCAATCGCGATCTACTTGTCTATTGTTGTAAAATGAACCATTTAATGAATCGGGAACATAAATGTCTTTCAAGAAGCCGATACTATTTCGTTGAGCGTTGGTGTAAAAAATCTTTAATCCAATTTTAACCTTATCATTGAATGAATAATCGAGATGAAGCGCAGCTGTGTTCCATGGGGTGCCTATCCAATTTCTTGCACGATTTGATTGTTGAGCATTTTCTAAAAACATGGAGTCGGTCAAACCACCAGGTTGTTGACTTTTATAGTCCATGTGCGTGTACTCCAATGTGGCGTTCAATTTAGGAGAAAAGGAGTAAGAAAGAGAAATGTGCCCAGTCGTGGTTCGATATTGGCTGTTTTGTCTCCAACCATCAGCACTTCTGTGGTGTAAATAACCATAGTAGGAGAATTTTTTAATTTTTCCGCCAATCGCATTGAAGGCATTGTACATTCCATAATTTCCTATGGTTTGCTGTGATTCAAAGGAAAACGGTTTTGTTCCCAAGTAGCGTTTTGTAACATAGTTCATCATTCCTCCAAATTGCGGTCCATATTGCAACGAACCGGCGCCTCTCACAATTTCAATTTTTTCAAGCGCCTCTGTAGGTGGAGTAAAATAGGCTTCAGGATAACCAAAAACCTCAGATGATATGTCAACACCATTTTGTCTTACGTTGAATTCCCAAGATCTATTAGGGCTCAAACCACGGGTAGAAACAGATGTTTGAATTCCAGACCCATCACTTTCCCAAATGGAAACCCCAGGAACTTTAGCCATGATTTGTCGGTAGTTGTTTGAAGAAAGATCAGCATCCAATTGATTTAAATGAATTACCTCATTTTTCTTTCCAGAATAAATATTGGTTCCTTGTATCGGACTGAGAAATGTTGGAAGTTTTTCCGTGAAAATGAGTTCTTTGTGGTGCCTCATTTTTAGGGAGTCGTCTTTATTTACTTGTGCTTGAGAATAATTCAGAATAAATGTCAACGCAAAGAAACAGCAAACAATTTTTTTCATGATACAAAGTAAATCAGGGTTCTAAAAATGGACAATACCAAAAAAATGGTATTTTAGAATGATTCTAAATAAAGCTGTTTTTTATGGTAAATCCGAAATGTTTGTCAAAATCCCTCACTTAACAAAACTTAGCCTTCAACACACTTAATTTCGATTAAAAAAGAATTATGCTAAATAAAGATTTCTACATTACATATGGTAAATTGCTATATGCGTTAGCGAAAAGCGATGGTTATATACAAGATATCGAACGAGATAGAATCATGAATTTGATTCAAGAAAAAATGGCGCTTATTGAAAAGCAAAACGATTTTTCGGGAACAGATTTGGCTTATTATACCGAATTTGCATTTGAAGCGGCAGAAGACTTTGAGTTGACCTTGGAAGATGCTCTTTTGGAGTTCAATGCTCACTTTAAATTGCATCACGTTCATTTTAGCGAAGAGCAAAAGCGTATTTTAACTGAAGTTTTAGAGGAAGTGGCCACAATTTATGGAAAAGTAACCAAGAAGGAAGCGGAAATTATTGAAAAATTCAAGCAGTTGCAGTAACCTGTAAATAGGATTGAAATGAGTGAGCCAGGGTTAAATCAACTAGTAAGAAAACTTTTTTCTAATAACAATCTTGATTTGGTTTTTCGTTCCGTTTTTTTCTTTTTCCGAACAGAGTTTGTGGAACGGCATTGGGCTCATTTTTTAGATAAAAACAAAGATCCCCATATAAAACAAGAAATTCATTGTTCTTGAATCGATTCGCGTTGTGATAGATCAAGTCCTCAACTAGTTCGTTGGGCGTGCTAATCAAAAAAGCCAAACCAGGATTAATTTTTGTTACCCTCAAAACCCTTTTAACAGCATCCGTGCAATTATTGATAAAAAGCGACCAAGGTTCGTAGATATTCCAAAGATCACAAAGCTTTTCTAAATCTGCTGAATTTCGCAGTTTTCCCTTTAATTTCAAGACCAATGAGGGAGAAAGTTTCTGTAGTTTAAGAACATCTTTATCATAAAAAAATGCTTTGTGATAACTTATGAATTTTTCTTTTTTCCCTCCTCCATCATGTTGTCGATACTTTGTGTAATATGTTAAACTGCTTGAATCTTTACCAAAAGCAATTGCAACATGACCGGCTCCCGATTCTGTTTGATCGCTATCATAGACGAATAAATATATTTCGTATTCCTTTGCAGATTGGGCTAGAGAGGAATTATAAACACAAAATTTTATGAAAACTAGGAAAAGAAGCTTCGAACTGAGAAATTTGGACACGTTTATATCCATTGTAAACAAGACTATCTACTCAAAAGAAATCAAAACGGATCCTTTCTCAACAATATCTCCTTCAGAAATGTTGATGGAGCTTACCTTTCCAACCCCTTCAGCCTTTAAAATATTCTCCATTTTCATAGCTTCTAGCGAAAGCACATTATCTCCTGGTTGGATTTCGTCTCCGACAGACACAAAAATTTTTAAAACTCGTCCAGGCATGGGAGCATTAAGCTCCTTTAGTTTTTTGATTTTTGGCTTATCAAGTCCTAAAGATGCAATCAAATCATCCAATTCTCCTCGTTTTTTTACGTGAAAAGTTCGGTGATTGATTTTGATTGTAAGCAAGTTGTTTTCTGAGTCGTCTTTTACAATTTCTCCATGGAATTTCTTTCCATTATGAATCAAAAGAAAAAACTGATGGTCATACCATTTTACAAAAGCACCTTCACTCGTTTGAGCAGGTTCACCATCAAATAACCAACGTGAATTAGATTGCATGAAACAAATATAAGGGAAATCTAATTAATAAAAACCTGGAACCTCCTACTTAATAATAGAAACTCGCTCATTCCAAATCTTGGAAACGGTTTGAATTTGTAAGGTGTAAAGTCCTGTCGCGATGTTTTCTGGAATAGAGTATTTGAAATTATCTTTTCCTTTTTGAACCTGAACTTTAGAACCTTTTTGATCGATCAAATATCCTGTGAACTCTCCCATAAATTGAATAGTAATGGATTCTCCAGCTTTGACAGGGTTTGGATAGATTATTGGTTTAAGGTTTTCGTTTTCAGAAATAGTTGCAAAATCACCGATATTAATGTTATCCAAGTAGATTACATTTCCATAACGACCGATATTTCGAAAAGCGATTTGTAGATTTGATTCGTTGGCATATGCGGTTAAGTCAACAGAGTCAGTTCGCCATTGTGATGAATTGGGTGTAAAATAGTCTTGAAGATCAAGAGAAGTAGCCAAATCCGTTCCTCCTTTTAAATACAGCGATTGATAGGTTTGCCCACAGTCCGTTGACGCCAAAACTTCTAAGGTATCGCTGTAGCCTTCTCCCCAACGAGCATAAGCCACATCAAACTTCACGAATGGATTTATTGAAATCGAAGATGGATTAAAATGCATGATTAAATCATCTGAATTTCCTTGTGAGTCATTATTGTAATTATCAAAAATTGCTGATTTACTGGTATTCCCATAACCGCCCGCATTTGAAGAAAGTGACCATTGTGCGTCGTTGTTTGGATTTTCAATATTCCACCCACTTGGAACGAAAGCTCCCTCAAATCCTTCAGCGACGGAAGTTGGCAAACTAAAAAAGTTTACACTAACTTGAATGGTGTCTGAATCCGAATTGCCATTTCCATCTGTTATTTGAAGAATCGCTAAATGAAAGCCTGATTGCGAAAACAACACCGCAGGATTTCGTTGATTCGATGTGCTTGGTGAACCCGTTGGAAATGTCCAATTCCAAGTCGCATTAGAGTGATTTAGAAAAGAATGGTCTTCAAAATAAAACGAATCGATTGCACAAACTACTTCTTGAGATAACTTATCCACCATCGCTCTCGCAATCGGCTGGGTAGGTTGCTCACTAAAACTACTTTCCCAAATTCCTTTTCCGTAAGTGGCTAAGCGCATTTTTCCATCTCTGTAAAATGGTTGAAAGATGTTGCCACTTGTAAATAATGGTAAGCCAGAATTGTCCAATTGAAAAAGTGTTGAATTATTTCTGTAATATACCGCTCGATTTGTTGCAATGCATAAACCACCATCAGTTCCAGCGATGTAATTCAAAGCTTGAACCGATTCGTTATTAAAAATAGAAGAGGTCCAGTTTTCCCAAGTTTGTCCTGAATTAGATGTTTTAAAAACCTTGAATCCATTTGAGCCATCTGGATAGGCAATCCATAATTCATTTTCATTCATTGGATTTAATGACAAGAGCATTCTTCGGCTGTTACCGTTAGGTTTATTTAGTTGGGTCCATGTTAATCCTCCATCACTAGTTTTCCAAAGAGTTCCATTGGATCCCGATGCCGGCTGTTGATTTAAATAAATCACATTCGGATTACTTGATGAAACCTCAATATACTTCACTTGACTATTGATATTTGTGCCAAATTCATACAATAAATTAAATGACGCCCCTGCATCTGTTGTTTTCCAAATGGCGTTGTCTTTTCCAATATAGGCAATAGAGTAGCAATTCGGATGAAACTCCATTTCGCTTGATTCTGCCGCCCAGTAACTTTCGTTTGGGGCCATTCCAAATGCTGCATTGGCAATCGGATCATTTAAATTGATTGGAATAATTTTTCCTGCGATGTCTGAAAAATAGGTTTTTCTGTTTTCTCCTGGGTTCACATAGCCTGTTGGTGCTTCGCCTCCACCCAATTCAAGGAAATTTCCATTTCCATAGTTTTCGTGATAAGCCAAATTACCATTGTGATAAAGTCCGCCTACCAAAACGTCTTCATTCCAGCCGCTTCCAAATCCCCAATAATCGGAACCGTGAACTCCTGACATGCGGAATTCATAATTGGAATTAAAAAAATCGGATGAACGATAAACTCCTCCGTCAGTTGTAACCCAAGCAGTGGAACCAACCATTCTAAAATCTTGCATATCTACATGCATTCCTAAAGGCCCACCAACGTAACCGGCAGCAGGAGAAAAACTCGCGCCACCATCAGTTGATTTATACAAATTGAGCCCTCCAACCAGAATTTCATCTGGGTTTGTCGGAGAAGCCATAAGAGCACAATTGTAAAATCCTTGGTGGTAGGTCCATTCCGGCCATCCAATCGCCAAATTTGCGTGACTTGTTGTATATGGTCCTCCAACGGGTCCGTTTGGTAAACTCCACGTCGCCCCACCATCATCACTTCGGTAAACACCTATGTAACCGAAATCATCTGGTTTGGATTCCCCAATTAAATAGGCATAAATTCGATTAGGATTGGCGGGTGAAACAGCTAATCTTGCTCCCCCATCGTTTCGAGCCGCATCTGTTGAAGTGTACCAACCGTTACTTTGTACATTCCATGTTGCACCGCTGTCTGTTGACTTCAGAAACTCACAAATGATTGCGGTTGGATTATTACGAACAATGTAAAGAATGGAAGCGTCAGCCGAATTTGATTTTATGTCATACGTTTTATTGGAAAATAAAAGATTCCAAGTTGTTCCACCATCCATTGAGCGATATAATCCTTTGTCCGTGCAAGCAAAAACCAATTGGTCGTTGGTTGGGTGAATCAATAGCTCATTGACACCCAAATTTGTATTTGGTAAGACATTTGTCCAGGTTAAACCTCCATCAGTCGATCGGAAAACACCATTATTTCCCCCCGCAAAAACAATGTCAGGGTTAGTTTGATGAACTTCAACAGCTGTAACCCCGCTTCCAAAATTCTCGTTTTTTGAAACCAGAGTCCAATTCAATCCTTCATCAGTACTTTTATAGACTTCTCCTGGTTCTGTTCCGCAATATAAAACATTCGGTGAAGTCAAACATTGGTCAACGCTGTACACATTGGTTTGTCCTGAGCCTTGATTTCCACCTTCTTGGTAGTTCGTAATGGGTCCCACAATGCTCCAATTCGATGATTTAGTATTCGTTTGTTTTTTGCGATATGCTAGCTCGCTACTTTGCAAATCAGTTTGACTTGGTTCATGGATAATCCCATTTACATCTGCATAATTCAAATTTCTTCTTCGCCAACGTTTGTAGTATTGTGTATGAAATGACTTTTCGAACGGATTATTCCGGTAGAATTCTTTGTATAATCGATCAACTTCAAAAATGGATGGATTCTCGGAGTACATGAGCTGAGCCCATTGAGGCGCTTGCTCAATTTCTAAAAGACTCGGTTTCTGCAGATTTTGGCAAAAACACGTTAAAGAACTGAATATCAGAAGAAAGGAAATAACTAAAAACTTGGAATTTGACATGACGCAACGATTTGAATCTTTAACAAATTTAGTTTAATTAAGGAATTACACGCTTAATTTAGTTTTTACATGATTCCTGTTTCGGTTCGATTTAGACAGTTTCGTTAATTAAATTCGGGCAAAACAATAAAATGGAAAGTTCAAACAAATCAATTTCTTTAAAATTTCTAGGAGGCGCAGGAACGGTTACTGGTTCCAAAACATTGGTTCAATTGAATGGAAAACGAATTTTAATTGATTGCGGGCTTTTTCAAGGAATTAAAGAATTGCGAAAAATGAATTGGGAGGATTTTCCAATTAACCCATCGAGTATAGATGCGGTCGTTTTAACTCATGCACATTTGGATCACTGTGGCTATTTGCCGCTTTTGGTCAAAAAAGGTTTTTCGGGATCAATTCACTGTACCTGGCCAACCTTGAATTTAACGGAAATTATTCTGAAAGACAGTGCGAAAATTCAAGAGGAAGATGCGGAACGAGCTACATCGCACCGATACTCTAAACACGAAAAAGCCGAGCCGCTTTACGAAGTAAAAGATGTTGAAGCTTGTCTTCCACTCTTTGTTGGGCATGATTTAAACGAATGGGTGATTTTAAATGAATTTATGAAATTCGAGTTTTTAAATAGTGGACATATTTTGGGTGGGGCTTTCGTAAATCTTCTGGTTGAAGGTAAAACGATTCTTTTTTGCGGGGATATTGGAAGGAAAGAACCGATGCTGCTATATCCACCGAAACACGTTAAAGAGGCTGATTACGTTGTTTTGGAATCTACTTATGGTGATCGAAATCATGAGAAATCCACAGATGTAAAAGCCGAATTCCTAGAGATAGTAAATGAAACACTAAAAAATAAGGGCACGCTCATGATTCCAAGTTTTGCAGTTGAGCGCACGCAAGAACTGATTTATTTAATTTATCAATTAAAACAAGAAGGCAAATTTCCAAAAATTGATGTTTTTCTTGATTCGCCCATGGGGATAAACGCCACAAAAGTTTTCCATCAATATCATACATGGCAGAAAATTTCTTCCAAGGAAATAAACGAGATGTATCAGGAAATTGTGCTTATAAACGATATTTTACAATCGAAAGCGTTGGTTGCGGACAACAAGTCTAAAATCGTAATTGCTGGAAGCGGGATGATTGAGGGTGGACGAATTTTGCATTATTTAAATAAACACATTGAAAACCTGAATGACACACTTTTGTTTGTTGGCTTTCAGGGAGAAGGAACGCGTGGAAGATCAATTATAGAGGGTGATTCTGAAATTAAATTTTTCGGTCAGTTTCGAAAAGTACTTTGCAACATTCGCAGTATCAGTTCGCTTTCGTCACATGCTGATCGAGAGGAGATGATGGATTGGTTGCGTAAATTCAATAAACCTCCGAAAACCATTTTCTTGAATCACGGCGAACCGCATCAAACGGAAGCACTACGTGTTAAAATTCAGCATGAATTGCATTGGCGTGTTATCGTTCCGAAATTATTGGAGTCATTTGATTTGAAGGAATAATTATCCTTTAACCACAATAAATGGGTAGAGGTCATTACATAGGAAGGTGATGAAAACGGCAAGCGACCACCCGGTATACACCTCAATTGGACGGTGTTTATTTAGGTAAAGGCGAGAGGCGATAGTAACTCCTGATGCTAAAATTGCGGCCACGATAATCCAAAATTCGAATTGTGCTTGCTGCTTGGCGAAAGCGAGTAAATATCCCACTAAAATTCCGGCTCCACCGGCATGCATGGAAATTTTAATCCATCGATTGATGAACATGAATGAACCTGTAACAATTGCTCCTGAAAGCGGCAAGGCATAAAAATATTTCGGAAGCACATTATTTGGAGCTTTGAATACAAACATCAAATATAAAACCAAGCAATAAGCGAACATGATTGCGAGTGGAATATTACGTTCCCTTTGATTTTCCATATCAATGGTGGTGATAATCTGACGTTTGTGCAAGGCAAAGAATGAAATTCCCGGAGCTAAGGCACTGAAGGTAAAAAATAGATAAAGCAACTGTTTTTTCAACTCCGGATTCAAAAGATAAAGAGAATCCTTATCCAACTGAATTTGCTCTGAAGGAATGTAAAGCGTTAACAACAAACCATATGTTGGCATCAAAAGTGGAAGAAAAATCCAAGAGAAAAAATGGGATAGCGCGCTCTTCATATTATAGTTCTTTTCTCATTCGTGCAACAGGTAAATTCAATTGTTCACGGTACTTAGCTACCGTTCGTCGCGCGATGTTATATCCTTTTTCGTTCAGAAGCTCCATTAATTTTTCATCGGTCAATGGATTACGTTTATCCTCGCCTTCAATTGCGTCAGAAAGAATTTTTTTCACTTCTCGTGTAGAAACTTCCTCTCCTGAATCTGTTGAAAGCGATTCTGAGAAGAAATATTTGAGCGGATAAATCCCGAAATTCGTTTGAACATACTTGCTATTCGCAACTCGGGAAATTGTCGAGATATCCAAACCAACCATGTCAGCAATATCCTTCAGAATCATGGGTTTTAGCTTCGTTTCGTCTCCTGTTAAAAAATAAGCTTCCTGATAATGACGAATTGCATCCATTGTCAATAATAAGGTTTGTTGTCTTTGTTTGATGGCATCGATAAACCACTTGGCACTATCCAGTTTTTGCCGCACAAAAGTTACTGCTTCCTTGTCCGCTTTTGAACTTTTTGCTCCTTCTGCATATGAACGCAGCATGCTTTCGTACTCCTTGCTAACTTTTAATTCGGGGGCGTTTCTTCCATTAATTGAAAGTTCAAGGCGTCCCTCGTTTTCAAAAAGCATGAAGTCTGGAATAATTTGCTGATAATTCTTGGCCGTTTCACGCATTGATCCACCTGGTTTTGGATTTAGCCTAAGAATTTCATCAATAGCTTCTTTCAGATCTTCATCTTCGATTTCCAGTTTCTTAGCTATTTTCTCGTAATGCTTTTTGGTAAACTCCTCAAAGTAATTCTCTAGAATTTTTTTGGCAGTGTAGCGAACGATATCACCGTCCTGTTTGCGTTTATTCTGAAGCAATAGACATTCTTGAAGGTTTCTTGCCCCAACCCCCGCTGGATCAAGTTCTTGAATCAGCATTAAAATTTCCTCTACCTCTTTTTCTGTTGTATCAACATTCAAGGCAAATGCTAAATCATCGACGATTGCTTCCAAGTCCCGATTCAGATACCCCGATTCATCTAAGTTCCCGATGAGGACATCTGCAATCATAAACTGCTTGTCATCCAAATCCAACAGGTGAAGTTGTTCCGTTAGTTTTTCTTGAAAAGATTGTTCACCAGAGAGCGGAATCACACGTTCTTCATCGTCTTTTGAACTATTGTTGGCTTGTGTTTTATAATCTGCTACGTCATCGTCGAGGTAATCGGACAAGTCAAACTCATCATCTGAATCATCATCGTAATCGTCCTCTTGATTGTCAAATTCATCATCAACCTCGTCTGCACCTTCCTCCAGCGCGGGATTTTCTTCAATTTCTTGTTTGATGCGCTGATCCAATTCCATAGTTGGAACTTGCAGAAGTTTCATCAATTGAATTTGTTGAGGAGAAAGTCTTTGCTCTAATTTTTGAGTCAGTTGCTGTTTTAGTGCCATAAGATTATGTTATCCAAATATATAAATAACCTACTTTATGGAACTATTTTTTGTTTGATGACTTGATAAATTTCCCAAGTGACTTTATCATAGACATAAATCAAAACGTGCATATTTTCAGCGTTGTAATTCCCATCGAGTTGATTAGGCAATACAAAGGAATAATTCACATAGTATTTACCATTGATGATATCATTATTTGTAAGTGTTCTGCCGAATGCTTGACCACCAAGATTCCCTCTATGGATATCTCGATGTATATATGTTGAATTATGAGAATTGTCGCTCATTTTTTGGTCTCCAACCAATGAATCTTCTATCAAATAGGAAACAATTCCGAGTTGATTTGTTAAATTTTGGTCCAGCTTTTCAACCTCAACATGCAAATAGGAGCCCTTGGTTTGAGGATAATAATTTAACGCTGACTGCATATTAACCTTAAGATTATTTTGTGTCAATTGATCATTCATCATTGACGTCCATTGTGCAGGGCCTTGAAAAATAAAACCATTGTTGAATCGATTTACCGTTCCCCTTGGATTTCCAATAAAACCACCGTCGTTGGTTCCAAAATAAGAGCCAATTTCAAGTCCTTGCGGATTTGTAAAATCAACGGGGTAATTCGGAGGTGAAACTAATTGAAAATCGCCCATTCCTGTTGGCCCGGCGTGAATTGAGGCAGTAAACACCCTTGATGGATTGGCTTCGTGCAGTGCGTGAGCTAAATCAGCAGCAGCAGGACAAAATACACATTGATGCCCGGTGAAATCTTCAATTAATACATTTCTAAACGTATTTGTATTGGCAGTAAATTGAGGCCATTCATTGGTAACATAATCGCTCCAATTTCCAGGATAGAGGGTTGTATCAAGATCCAATGATTCTTGCTTTGGATAAGGGTTTTTCACATGATCACACGACGAAAATTGAAAAGCCACTAACCATGCAACTAAAATTCGAAATAGATTTTTCATGTTTAAAAACTTTGTGTAAAACTGAGAGTCAAACCATTGGAAGCTGGTACGAAGCGGCAAACCCCACCAACACAGAATAAGCCGGCTCGTTGCCGTCCGTAAGAAATCATAAAACGAGTTGCCTCACGAATATAGCCACAAGTAAATATTGGATAATTTACACGTTTCTCCGAATCGGGATTTCCATAGTTGTATTGGTTCATAAAACTGAAGAAATAACTTGGAGAAATCGAATATTCGATAAGTGCTGTTGCCCAATTTCCTTTGTCTTTGATGGCTCCATTTTCTTTCTGAACGAAAAGACCTTGTAATTCCATTCGCAAGGAATGCTTGGTGTTGATTTTGTATGCTAACTCCAAAACTCCAATATTGGCGTGAATAATTCCTTGTGCGTCGTTCGAGATTTTTGCGACGTCATTATTAATTTTAATACTATAGTAACTAGCTATCGCACTGAATTTTTTCGAGAACTTCTTGGTGATGTTGAAATTGATATCTTCCCAATATAATGAATCGCTTTTATCAAATGGACGAGTTTCATAAGTAACACGCGTAGAATCCAACAAATTGATATTACTTGTATGCTGAACAGGTCGAAATGTAGTT
>JBMLTP010000014.1:0-11329 GCA_049239885.1 Crocinitomicaceae bacterium | reverse complement strand
TGATGTTCTCGGGATAAACGTTCAAAGTAATTCTTTTCTTTTTGTAAGTCATTTAAAAGTCGATCCAACTTCACTTTTTTATCATCCAAAAGTCCTTTCGCTGTTGAAATGATTTCAGATTTAATTCCGTTCATTTTTGCAACTTCAAACGTAAACGAGCTTCCCGGTTGCCCGATTGCGAATTCGTATTTCGGCTTTAAGGTTTCTGAATCAAAAAGCATACAGCCATTTTCTGCGTTTTTCAGTGCGTTTGCTTTGAGCTTGATGTTGCTGTAATGTGTGGTGATGACAGCAAAAGCTGATTTTTTATACAATTCTTCAAAAAAGACTTCGGCCAACGCTCCACCTAATTCAGGATCAGAACCTGTTCCAAATTCATCTAAAAGCAACAATGTTCGATGGTTTGAAACCTTAAGAAAGTAGTTCATTCGTTGCAAACGGTAAGAGTAGGTAGATAATTCATTTTCAATAGATTGATTATCCCCAATATCAGATAGAATCTGCTGAAAAAAACATGCTTTACTATTTTCTTGGACCGGAATTAAAAGTCCTGATTGGAGCATCAATTGAAGTAATCCAACTGTTTTGAGCGTAATACTTTTTCCACCAGCATTTGGCCCAGAAATGACCAACATCCGTTGATTTCCATTCATGAGGATTCGCTGCGGCTTCGTTTCCTTTTTTACCAATGAATTCGACTTTCTTAAAATTGGATGATACGCATCGATGTATTCAAAATCCGTTTTTCGATTGATTCCAGGTAGGACAGCGTCCATTTCCAAAGCCAAACGACATTTTGCATTCAAGAAATCGAAGTCTACTAGACAATTTTGATAAGCAACTATCAACGGATAATGAACAGCGATATCACACGTTAATTGTTTTAAAATACGATGAATTTCTTTGCGTTCGTCATCCAAAAGAAACTCCATTTCGTTATTCAGAGGAACGTTAACTTGCGGTTCAACATAAGTTAAATTCCCCGTTTTACTTGACCCATGGACATTTCCTGAAACTTTACGCTTGAAGGATGATTGCACCGAAAGAACACGTCGTTCATTAACGTATCCATCTGTGACATCGCCTAAAATCTGATCTTTCAAAAGTTTCCGCAACTCACGTTCAAAATTTCGATTGATTTGATTTCGAAGTGTTTTAACACGTTGACGAATTTCATTTAAAAGGGGAGATGCATCATCTTTAACAGTTCCAGCTCGATCAAATACCAGATCGATTCGTTTATTAATTTCGTGATTAATTTCACACTGTTCAACGATCGTTTCGAGGCTTGGATAACGTTGTTTACGAGATTCAAAAAAAGTCACTAATCGATTTATCAAATCTGAAGCTTGATAAATTCTTCGAAAACCTTCAATAGAAACAACTGAATTCTGTATTTTTAAAAGTTTAATTTCTTCTTTTAATTCTTCGAAATCCAATGCTGGAAAACTTTCATTTGAAATTCGAATAGTTTTTAATTCGTTCAATTGATTTAAATCAAATTCAAGCTGAACGAAATTATTGGAAGGTTTTAAGTTCTTTATTTTTTCAGAAGCTGTTTTCTCTATTACATATTGTCCAAGCCATTCAATGATTAAATTGAATTCTAAATCTAAAATAGTTTGTTGATCGCTTGCGGACAATGATTAGTTTTTGTTCAAATATAGCCAACATATCAGAACGGTAAATGTTTGTTATAAAATGTGAATCGCATTAATGTTATTTTGTATTATAATTTATATTATGTTAAATAGAATTTCAAATAAATAGTAAACGCTTACTTTTTCACCCTAAAACTCTTACCTGGATTATTCCTTCCAGTTATCAAACCCTCCTTCGAGGTCGAACACTTTTTTAAATCCTGCTTTCTTTAGGTCTTTCGCAGCGGATGCACTTCTTCCTCCAGCAGCACAATAAACTAAAACTGGTTTGTTTTTATCTAATTTTCCAGTTGCGGTTTCAACAAAACCAGCTTTAAAATAATCAATGTTCATTGAGCCCTGTATTTTCCCTTGCGCAACTTCGTTTGCTGTGCGAACATCGAGAATTTGCGCTGTTTTATCTTTCATTAATTTTTTAAACTCCTCCTGGGTAACGCGTTTTTGACCATAAGAACAAGCTGTTAATATAAAAATCCCAAAAAATAAAGTAATTGCTTTCATTTGAATTAAGTTTGAATTTACATTGCTAATTTAGCTATTTTGGTCGTAAAATGATTTCTATTTAACATAATAAAATGGCAATATACGAGTTCAATGGTTTCAAGCCAGTCATCAAACCTTCTAGTTTCATTCACCCGCAAGCAAGCGTAACTGGAAATGTAATTATTGGTGAAAACGTATACGTTGGTCCAGGTGCTGCTATACGTGGTGATTGGGGACAAATTATAATTGAAGATGGCTGCAACATTCAAGAAAATTGCACCATTCACATGTTTCCCGGTACCACTGTGCATTTAAAAAAAGGCGCTCATGTTGGTCACGGTGCAATTATTCACGGCGCGATTTTAGAAGAAAATTGTTTGATTGGAATGAATTCTGTGATTATGGATGATGTTGTGATCGGCAAAGAATCGATTGTTGGTGCTTTGTGTTTCGTTTCTGCAAATACGAATATCCCTGAGCGAAGTCTAGTAGTCGGGAATCCGGCTAAAATTGTAAAACAAGTTTCAGATGAAATGATTGCTTGGAAAACCGAAGGAACAAAACTGTATCAAAAGCTACCTCAGGATTGTCATGCCTCCCTCCTGCCCTGCGAACCATTAACAGAAATTGAAGAAAATCGACCTATTCAAGAAAAAAACTACTTGAAGTGGAAGAAGTAATTTAATTTTCAACAATTTCAAATTACTTCCGAATGATGTATTAACTTTGCGTCCCGTAGTTACAAATTAATTTCATGTCGAATTCAACCAAGTATGTTTTTGTAACCGGGGGCGTGACATCTTCTCTGGGAAAAGGAATCATTTCTGCATCTTTAGCTAAATTATTACAAGCAAGAGGCTACTCCACCACGATTCAAAAACTTGATCCATACATTAACATTGATCCAGGAACACTAAATCCTTACGAACACGGAGAATGTTTTGTAACAGATGATGGCGCCGAAACTGATTTGGATTTAGGGCATTACGAACGCTTCTTAAATGTTCCGACATCTCAAGCTAATAATGTTACGACTGGACGAATTTATCAAGCGGTGATTGAAAAAGAACGTCGAGGAGATTATCTAGGGAAAACTGTTCAAGTCATTCCTCACATCACAGACGAAATCAAAGAACGAATTCAATTAGTCGCAAAAAAAGGAAAATTCGATATTGTAATCACCGAAATTGGTGGGACTGTTGGCGATATTGAGTCATTACCTTATGTTGAAGCAGTGCGTCAAATGCTTTGGGAACATGAAAATGATTGTATTGTCGTTCATTTGACATTGGTTCCTTATCTAGCTGCTGCGGGAGAATTAAAGACAAAACCTACGCAACATTCTGTTAAGCAAATGATGGAATTGGGGGTTCAACCAGATATTTTATGTTGCCGAACGGAACATGAGTTAGATTTGAATCTTCGTCGAAAGATTGCCAAATTTTGTAATGTTTCAATGAACGCGGTAATTGAATCACGTGATGCTTCATCTATTTACGATGTTCCACTTTTAATGCAGGCAGAGGAATTGGACAAGGTTGTACTCGAAAAATTAGGCTTACCAAAAAAATCCACACCTGATTTGTCTCGTTGGAAATCATTCCTTGATCGCTTGAAAAATCCAAAAAAGGAGGTTACAATTGGATTAATTGGAAAATACGTAGAACTAAAAGATTCCTATAAATCGATAAGCGAGTCCTTCATTCACGCAGGTGTTTCCAACGAAGCGAGAGTAAATGTTGAATGGATTCATTCAGAGAAATTATCCAAAGACAATATTGAGAGTGAACTTGGACATTTAGATGGAATTTTAGTCGCTCCGGGATTTGGCTCTCGTGGAATTTCAGGTAAAATTGAGGCAGTTCAATACGCAAGAGAAAATAATATTCCATTCTTGGGAATTTGCTTGGGAATGCAATGTGCCGTAATTGAATTTGCCAGAAATGTGCTCAATATGGAAGATGCTCATACAACTGAGATTTCCGAAGAAACTAATTTCCCTGTCATATCAATGATGGAAGAACAAAAAAGTATTTCTAATTTCGGAGGAACAATGCGATTGGGTGCATATGCCTGTCAATTAAAGCCGAAATCAAAAATTGCAAAAGCATACAATACCGAGAAAATTTCCGAAAGACATCGTCACCGATATGAGTTTAATAACGAATATTTGACGCAATTCGAAAAAGCAGGAATGATGGCTACAGGAAAAAACCCTGAGACAGGACTTGTTGAAGTTGTAGAAGTCGCAGACCATCCTTGGTTTGTTGGCGTTCAATTTCACCCAGAATATAAAAGCACAGTTGATTTACCGCACCCTCTTTTTGTAGCTTTTGTAAATGCAGCAATAGAAAATAAAAAATAAATACCTTAAATGGATAGAAAAACCACCATCGGATTAGTTATACTCGGTTTACTTTTAACCGTCTTTTCAATATTTAATCAGCCTTCAAAAGATGACTTAAAAAAGAAAAAGTCAGCGAAAACTGAACAAAAAAACAAAGACACCGAGAAATCTTCAAATGATAAAACAAAAGTTGTTGACCGAAATACAGGTAATGATACACCTGAACCAAAGAAGCTTGCGAAAACTGAAGTTAAAGGAGAAATCATTCGACTTGAAAATGATAAACTGATTGTTGATTTTAATACCAAAGGTGGACTTGTATCAGCCGTTTATTTAAAAGAATTCAAATCGTATACTGATTTTGCTAAAAAGAAAAAGAATCCGCTTTGTCTTTTTAAAGATGGTGATAACAGAAATCAATTGGTTTTCCCATACAAGAATCAAACCTTTAGATCAGCTTCTCATGTTTTTAGAGTGTTGAAAAAATCGCAAAATTCAATAGTTTTTGAACTCGAATTACCTGATGGGAAAATTCAACAATCCTATAAATTAAATGACACTTATGATTTAGATTACGACGTTGAGTTAATTGGTTTAGAGAGTGTTGCTAGAAAAAATGTGCAATTTAATTGGAAAACCGAATTCAGAAAAACTGAGCGTTTATTTAGCGAGCAGAGAAGGGTTTCTACAATTTGTTATGATCAAAAGAACGAAGGTTTTTCCTATTTAAGCGAAACTTCTGACGATTACTTAAAAGCTGAAGATAATTTAAATTGGGTAGCTTACAAGCAAAGTTATTTTTCGTCAATTATACGTCCTGAAAACGGTTTTACAAAGGATGGTTCTTCGATGAATGTTCGTAATTACAATGAAGGTCACGAGAAAAAATGGTCGCACATCAAAGACTTTAATTCAACGTTGACATTGAACTTAAAAAATTCAAAGGCATCCTTCAATTGGTTTTTTGGCCCTAATCATTATGAACTATTAAAAGCGTACGATAAAAACTATGATGACATTCTGAACTTTGGATGGGGTCTTTTTAGATGGATAAACCTATATGCCGTTCAACCAATATTCAACTTAATTTTATCGGGAGGAATTGGTGTTGGGATTGCAATCTTACTTCTTACAATTATTCTGAAGCTTATTCTCATGCCAGTTCAATGGAAAATGTTCGTTTCATCTGTAAAGATGAAAATTCTAAAACCAGAAGTTGATGAATTAAATGCCAAGTATCCAAAGCAAGAAGACGCGATGAAAAAGCAAATGGAGATGATGACACTCTATAAGGAGTCAGGCGCTAGTCCACTTTCAGGTTGTGTTCCCATGTTGATTCAAATGCCAATTTTGTTAGCGGTTTTTCGTTTCTTCCCTGCTGCTTTCGAGTTACGTCAAAAATCATTTTTGTGGGCGGAAGATTTATCATCTTATGATTCCATTTTTGATTTCGGATTTAATGTTTGGCCTTACGGTGATCACGTAAGTTTGTTTACGTTGTTGATGTCAGCCACTACCCTACTCTACACCTACATGAATAGCGGAAACGTTCAGCAACCGCAACAACCAGGTATGCCTAATATGAAATTTATTATGTATTTCTTCCCGGTAATGATGATTTTCTTCTTCAATAACTATTCTGCGGGATTGAGCTATTACTATTTCATTTCAACATTAATTTCGATCTTATTGATGGTCGCTATCAAAAACTTCTTTGTGGATGAAGATAAATTAAGGGTTAAAATGGCCGAGCGCAAAGCTCAAAGTGCAGCAAATGGTGGCAAGGAGAAGAAAAAGTCTAGATTCCAACAAAAACTGGAAGAAATGCAGCGTATGCAACAAGAAATGAAAAAGAAAAAATAACCAAGTATGAAGTTTTTTATCGATACAGCAAACCTAAACGATATCCGAGAAGCAAATGACCTTGGAATATTAGACGGAGTTACAACCAACCCTTCCTTAATGGCTAAAGAAGGAATTACAGGTACTGAGAATATTTTGAATCACTACGTTGCGATTTGTAACATCGTCGATGGGCCCGTTAGTGCTGAAGTTATCTCCACTGATTTTGAGGGAATGATTCGCGAAGGAGAACATTTGGCAACTCTTCATAAAAACATCGTTGTTAAAATCCCAATGATTCCGGAAGGAATTAAGGCGATAAAATACTTTTCTGGAAAGAACATAAAAACAAATTGCACACTCATTTTTTCAGCCGGTCAAGCACTTTTGGCAGCAAAAGCAGGAGCCACATATATTTCTCCATTCTTAGGTCGTTTGGACGATGTTTCAACTGATGGCTTGGCTTTAATCGAGCAAATTCGTGGAATTTACGATAACTACGCTTTTGATACCGAGATTTTAGCTGCTTCTGTTCGTCACCCAATGCACATTATTCATTGTGCTGAAATTGGAGCTGACGTTATGACGGGACCTTTGAGCGCTATCAAAGCTTTAGCAAAACATCCACTAACAGACATCGGTTTGCAACAATTTTTAGCCGACCACGCAAAAGGAAATAAATAAATTATGCTGTCCAAAGAAGCGCGAAAAGAACGAAATCTACTGTTCTGGGCAGCCTTCAAGGAAGTAATGCGAAAGCATGTTTCGTCATCTGGTCGTCGTGTAAATTGGGCTACCTACCCTACTCAAGTTAAAAACTCATACCTGCGCTTGATTTCTGATGGAAAACTAACAGCGGTTTGTTACGATATTCAATTCAAGGATGAAGGAGTGCAAGCCATCTTTTGGGAACAATTGGGTGAATTGAAAAAAGTGTTAGAAGAAACGATGAAACACCCAACTAAATGGGATGATTCTTTTATTAACGCGGAAGGGACAAATATCGGGCGAATATCCTGGGAATTGGAAAATGTGAATTTTTATGAGGATAAAGATTGGCCAATAATTCATCAATTCTTCAAAGAGCGCTTAATTGAATTTGACGCTTTTTACCAAGAATTCAAGGATATTCTCATTTCATTGGTTGAATAAAGTTATTTTTGCCTTATGAATAAACTGTCAGTTTTATATTTTTTCCTTTTGATTTTCCAACTTGGAAACTCTCAAATAACGCTTTTTTCAACTGATTTTCAATCGGGTATTCCTTCTAATTATTCCATTGTTGATAACGATGGAAACACTCCTTTCGCTACAATGACACCATTTATTGGTCAAGAAGCTTGGATTTCGTTAGAAGATCCGGATAGTACATTGAATCTTGTGGCTGCTTCAACATCGTTTTTTGAAACTGCGGATTCGGCTGATCGTTGGTTGATTTCACCTCAAATTTCGTTGTCAACATTTGGGAATTATTTGACTTGGAAAGCGAAATCGCACGATCCTTCTTTTCCGGATGATTATTTGGTTCTTTTATCAAAAACTGACGCTTCTCCCTCAAGTTTTACAGACACCATTGGAAACGTAGAACAAGAGAATTTCGAATGGACTGAACGGGAAGTTAATTTAAGTAATTTGGGATTGAATGATTCTTTAATTTACATTGCTTTTGTATTGAGAACATATGATGGTTTTAAATTGTATGTTGATGATATTCAGGTTCGTGGAGAAGACGCAACGAATCTTATCGAGTCATCTGTTGAAGATTTCAAAGTTTATCCAAATCCATTTACTGATGTTATTCAAATTGAATCAGATAAAAGTGTAGAGTCTATTTCAATTAATGATCTGAACGGAAAAAACCTTCTAGAAACAACGGAAAAGAATATCAATCTTAATTTTCTAACTAATGGATATTACTTTGTTGTTTTAAAATCTGAAAAACAAACATTTACGTACAGAGTTCTAAAGTTTTAGTTTGATGTCAGAATTGATCGAAAAAATCAAAATTAAGATTGAAAATCAATTTAAAGACCAAGAAGGAAGTCACGATTGGCAGCACATTTTAAGAGTTTACAATATGGCCTTGCATCTTCACAATGTAGAAGGTGGAAATCGTGAGATTATTGAATTGGCAGCTTTACTGCACGATGTTTCCGATCACAAATACAATGGAGGAAATTTTGACGAAGGTTGGCAAGTTGCTCGCCAAGTAATCATTGATTTTGGCGGAACTGAAGAACTTGCAAATTCGGTGGGTAATGTAGTAAAAGTTGTTTCGTTTAAAGGGGCTTTAGTTGAAGATTCAGAAACATCGCTGGAAGGAAAAATTGTGCGTGATGCAGATCGATTAGATGCTATTGGATCAACCGGAATTGCTCGAACTTTCGCTTATGGTGGAAGTAAAAATCAAGCGATTTACTTGGAGGATGTCCCACCAGTTTTGCACGATTCCAAGGAAGCTTATTTCAATGCGAAAACACATACCATCAATCATTTCTACGAGAAATTACTCTTGTTGAAAGACCGCATGGAAACGCAAACCGCCAAGAAAATCGCTCAAATTCGTCACGAGCGAATGATTCGTTTTCTCGATGAATTTATGAGTGAGCATAATTGCCATAGCTAACCGTTAATAACTATCTTCAAAACTCTTTTTGGTTCATTTTAATTGTGGACATGATTTTTTGGAATTTTGAATGAAAATCAAGTTTATGAATGCAGAAATTACTTTAGAAGAACAAATCGAGCAATTGAAATCTCAATTAACTGGAGATATGTTCACAGATATGGATTTGAAAGACCAAATTCATAATTTGGAAATGAAATTGAAAGGCGTTAAACCAATGGATAGCCACATCGATTGTGTCGGTTGTGGTTCTTAATTAAACAATTACAGCTAAAAAGCGTTTCTACCCCATGAAGCAATTCGATATTCCTGAATTCTATCGCTCACCCGTTATTGGTAAGGTAAAGGCCAAGATGAAATTGGAGGACCCAAGAAAACAAGACTTCTCCCCTACACAATTGGATTTCGGGAAAATTTCCTTTTTGATTCCGCGACATTTTGGTTTTTGTTATGGTGTAGAGAATGCAATTGAACGAAGCTACAAAGCGATTGCAGAAAATCCTGGAAATCGAATTTTTCTTCTTAGCCAAATGATTCACAATCCTGATGTAAACAAGGATTTATTAGAAAATGGCTTGACTTTTCTTCAAGACACGGATGGAAAACAATTAATTCCGTTTGAAGAACTTACTACTGAAGATTTGGTAATCATTCCAGCATTTGGAACGACATTAGAAATTGAGAATAAACTTCGTGAAATCGGAGTTAATATTGATACGTACAACACGACCTGTCCGTTTGTGGTTAAGGTTTGGAATCGATCTGAGAAATTGGGAGAAACCAATCATACCATAATCATTCACGGCAAATACAATCACGAAGAAACGCGCGCTACTTTTTCCCATAGTTCATCTAATGCTCCGTCACTTGTGATCAAAGATATGAAGGAGGCAATGTTTTTGGGAGAATTTATTTTAGGAAAAAAATCCAAAACCGAGTTCAATTCATTTTTTGAAGGGAAAATGTCGGACTCTTTCGAATCGGAAAAGGATTTAATTAAAATTGGCGTTGTGAACCAAACAACCATGCTTGCTTCTGAAACACAAGAAATTACTGAATATTTGCGAAGCGTGATGATTGAAAAATATGGTTCAGAGAACATCAAAAACCACATCGCAGATACGCGAGACACGCTTTGCTATGCGACAAATGACAATCAATCCGCTACGATTGAATTATTAAATTATGATGCAGACCTAGCTATTGTTGTTGGTGGTTACAATAGTTCAAATACAACACACTTGGTAGAATTATTAGAACAAAAGTTCCCCACTTATTTTATCAAAGGAAAGGACGAAATCATTTCAGAATCGGAAATTGAATCATTTAACATTCATACAAAATCCGTAGAGCGATATCCAAATTTTCTCCCTTCAAAGGAAAATGTAAAAATCATCATTACGTCAGGTGCTTCCTGTCCTGATTCAATTGTGGATGGTGTAATCCAAAAATTACTTGGCTATTTTGCGCTGGAAAATTCTATCGAAACGGTTTTAGAAAACTTATAAAATGAAAATTTACACAAAAAAAGGAGACGAAGGAAAAACGGGATTAATTGGTGGGACGCGCGTTTCGAAACACGCCCTTCGCATTGATTCGTACGGAACAGTTGATGAATTGAATTCGTTCATTGGTGTGGTTCGAGATTACGACATCAATGAAATTTATAAAAAACAATTGATTGAGATTCAAGATCGTTTGTTTACTATTGGCTCGAGTTTAGCCTCAGATCCAGAGAAATCAAAGATGAAGATTCCAGATTTGTTAGAATCAGATGTTGAAATTTTAGAAAATTGGATGGATGAAATGGATGCTGAATTACCTGAAATGCGCTTTTTTGTTTTGCCCGGCGGAAATCACGCTGTTTCATTTTGTCACGTTGCAAGATGCGTGTGTAGGAGAGCTGAACGACTAATAGTTGAGTTAGCTGAGAATGATTTTGTGGCTCCTTTGATTTTGTCGTATATGAATCGTTTAAGTGATTATTTGTTTGTTTTAAGTCGAAAAATTGCGATGGATTTAAAAGCGGAAGAACAACCTTGGCATCCGCGTGTTTAAATTGTTAAAAAAAATAATTATCAACTTTCGAAGAAAAACATACATTATTTAAAAATAATTTTACTTTTGCCGAAAATACGTCATATAAACTAAGAAGCTATGTATTGGACCCTAGAACTTGCATCCTATTTGGAAGACGCCCCGTGGCCAGCAACAAAGGAAGAATTAATTGATTTTGCCATTCGAACTGGTGCTCCACTTGAAGTAGTTGAAAACCTTCAGGATTTGGAAGACGAAGGAGACATGTATGAAAGTATCGAAGAGATATGGCCCGATTACCCTTCTCGCGAGGATTTCCTTTTCAATGAAGAT
>JBMLTP010000013.1:0-4771 GCA_049239885.1 Crocinitomicaceae bacterium | reverse complement strand
TAGAGAATGGAGTCATTTCGTAAATGACAGAAAAACAGATATTTACACTTCAACAGGTTGCTAGTTCGATTAGAAAAACAATTGAACAGCGTTACGCTCAATCATATTGGGTAAAAGCGGAAATGCATAAGCTCAATCGATTTCCGAGTGGGCACGCTTTTCCAGAATTGGTTCAAAAAGAAGGTGATAAAATCATCGCTCAACTAAGTGGAACCATTTGGAAACAACAATTAGATCGTATTAACCAACGGTTTATTTCAGTTGTCAAGGAACCGCTGAAAGATGGTCTAACTCTTTTGCTACAAGTGAAAATAACTTTTAGTGAAACCTATGGATTAAGTCTGCAAATACTAGACATAGACCCTTCATTTTCACTAGGAGAACTTCAAAAACAACGTGATGAAACGTTGAAGAAACTGTCAGAACTGGGAATTCTGAATAAAAATCAATCTTTAGAATTCCCATTAATTCCCAAGCGAATAGCCGTAATTTCTGCCGATTCGAGCAAGGGACTGTCTGATTTCATGGAAGTGCTCGAAAATAATGAGTCGGGATATAAATTTTTCACCCATCTTTTCCCTGCCTACTTACAAGGTGATGCGGCGGTGAATTCGATTGTGAATACACTCGAAAAAATAAAATCCATAAAGCAGCATTTCGACTTGGTGGTAATTGTTCGCGGTGGTGGTGCAGAAGTAAGTATGACCTGCTACAACCATTTTGAGCTTTGTAAAGCCATTGCTGAATTTCCTCTTCCTATTTTAACCGGAATTGGACACTCAACAAACTTGACAGTAGCTGAAATGATCAGTTTTCGAAATGCAATAACACCAACAAAATTAGCAGAGTTTCTAATTCAAACTTATCGTGAATTTGATCAGCATATTAAAGATTTACAATCCAAGTTATTCAGTCTTTCTAAAAATAATTTACAAGTTTCTAGAAACGATTTCGATGCCTTAATTCGATTATTCAAGTCAATTTCAAGTTCCACACTTGATCAAAATGCGGCACAACTTATGAATGAACAAAATCGCTTGGAACGAAGCATTTACAATAGAATTGAAAAACATAGAACTATCTTACGTCAATTTCGGCTTAATTTCGGGTACATTGCCAAGAATAATTTAAATCACCAAGAATCCAAATTAACCGAAGCAAAAAACAATTTGGAGCAAAAAATCTTGACTTTATTCGAACGCTCAAAAAATGAATTGCGAATTAGCGAAAATAAAGTGGAAATGCTTGACCCGATGCAAGTCTTGAAACGTGGCTTCAGTTTAACAACTTTCGGAGGTCAGACTATTAAAGAAAATAACTTTCCGAAAAAAGGAGATTTGATTCAAACAACTACTGCTTTTGGTAAAATAGACTCTAAAGTTGAAGAAAATCAATAATCACAAGGCTTCGAAATAACTTTGCGTTGCCCATTTGCATAAACACCTTCCTCTGTGCAAATTCCCCGACCATAATCAACTAAATCAATTCCTTCAACAAAAGGCCCATTTAATTTACCCAATTCATACGTTCGTTTTAATCTAATTTCCCCATTGTAGAAATAGTCCGTGTTGACTCCATTCGGAATTCCTTCTTGATAACGAAATTCTTCGGCTAAACTTCCGTCTTCTCTAAAATGTTGCAGCGATGAAATCTTACCTTTTTCAAATGTATATTTTCCAATGATTAATCCATCTGCATTAATATCGAAGCAATCACCGGTAAACAATTCGTCATTGTAAAATGCCTGTTCAGTAATAGAATCCCCAATGTTGATAGGTGTCCAGAAATAACTATTTCCACACCAAATTCCTCGAACAATCATCGCATGTTGATGCTCGTTTTCTGAAAAAAACTTGTTTCCACATCCAATTCGAATTTCTTCCGCTAAAATCTGGGAGAATAAATTTGTCATACCTAGACAAATAAAAAGAGTAAAGTACATCGCTTTCATATCTTGGAAAACAAATTTTGAAAAAAACGTTACAACTTTCAACAATTTTGTGGTCAATAGAATAGAATGATTTTTAATTTTGACTAAAATTTTAAGAAATGAAAGCATACGTTTTTCCAGGACAAGGAGCTCAATTTACCGGAATGGGTAAAGACTTATATGACAATTCCGAACTAGCGAAATCAATGTTCGCAAAAGCAAATGAAATTCTTGGGTTCGACATTCAAAAAATAATGTTCGAAGGAACGGAGGAAGAATTAAAACAGACAAAAGTTACCCAACCTGCTATATTCTTGCATTCAACAATTCTAGCCGCTTGCTTGGGTGAATCATTTAAACCAGATATGGTAGCAGGACATTCACTAGGAGAATTCTCTGCGTTAGTTGCCAACAAGACCCTGAGTTTTGAAGATGGATTGAAATTAGTTTCACAACGAGCTTTAGCGATGCAAGAAGCATGTGAGGCTGAACCTTCGACCATGGCTGCAATTTTAGGTTTGGAAGATGAAATCGTTGAGAAAATTTGTTCTGAAATAGATGGAGTGGTCGTTCCTGCTAATTATAATTGCCCGGGACAATTGGTAATCTCTGGATCAATTCCTGCTGTTGAAGCTGCTTGTGCAAAATTAACGGAAGCGGGAGCGAAAAGAGCTATGATTCTGCAAGTAGGTGGTGCTTTTCATTCTCCATTGATGGAACCTGCTCGTGAAAAACTAGCCGCAGCTATTGAAGCAACTCATTTCTCAAATCCGACTTGTCCTGTTTATCAAAACGTAAATGCAAAAGCTGTTTCAGATCCTCAAGAAATTAAGAAAAATTTGGTGTTGCAACTTACTGGACCGGTAAAATGGACTCAAATCATGAACAATATGTTGAGCGATGGCTGCAATGAAGTAAGTGAGGTTGGACCAGGTAAAGTTTTACAAGGCTTGTTTAAAAAAGTTAATCGCGAATTATCGACATCTAGTGCGGTTTTAGAATAATTTATGGAATCTAATTCCTTTCTGCATCTCATTGTAAAATAAATCTTTTACTATGAAAAAACTAGTTGCAGTGTGGATGCTCATGATAGCAGGAAGCACATTTGGACAAACAGCAAGCGGAGATGTAATTGGAACAATCGTTGGCGGAAAAAACAATCAGCCAATTATTGGAGCTAAAACATTGATAATGGATAATGGACGCCGGTATCAAGGAATTTCAGATGAAGATGGTCGTTTTCGGATGACAGCAATCCCTTCAGGTAAGTACACGATGTTAATTCATTATATGGGCGACACGATGAGCAATATCCCCGTGGACGTTCCAATTGAAGCATACTGCAATTTAGGAACCATCGAATTCGAATCAAAAGTTGTTGCGCTCAAAGGAATTAAGTTCACTCCAAAAGCGACCATAAAATTTGGTGAAATTCCTGTTCAAGAGATCACAGCGATGGAAATCAAACGTAGCCCAGTGAAATTTGATGTGAAATCACTTGTTACAACAATGAGTTCGGAAGTGAAACTAACCGATGATGGTGAATTGATATTTCGTGGAGCTCGAAAAGGTGATATGATTTATGTCTTAGATGGAATAAAATCAAATGAAGTCTTCAATGTTCCAAGTTGCTCCATTTCCCGAATGATGGTTTACACGGGAGGTTTACCAGCCAAATACGGCGATACGCTTGGTGGTGCGGTAATTTTGGAAACAAAAAGCTATTTCGATCTTTATCGTCAATGGCAGGCAGAAAACGCAGAATAATTCGGTATAAAAAACTAATTTAGCTTCTATGAAGCGAATTGGGATAACCGGTGGAATTGGATCAGGCAAGAGTTTTATTGCGAAGATTCTTGAACACATGGGTTTTCCAGTTTATTATTCAGATTTACGATCCAAGGAATTAACGAAGTCAAATCCAAGCATCAAAACGGGTTTGATTTCGCTTTTTGGAGAAGAAGTTTATTCGGATAATGAATTGAACACGCAATTGGTCGCAACCAAAATTTTTCAAAACGAGGAAATGCGTCAAAAGGTCAATGAATTAATTCATCCGATTGTTAGAAAAGATTTTGAAGATTGGGTAACGAACCAAAAATCGACACTCGTTTTCAATGAAGCGGCAATTCTCTTTGAAACGGGATCTTATAAAAATTTCGATGCTAACATACTGATTTGTGCGCCACTGGAATTGAAAATTAAACGTGTTATGAAACGTGAAAATTGCTCAAAAGAGGATGTATTAGCTCGAATGAGTAAACAATGGTCGGATGATGAAAAAAGTAAGTTAGCTGATTTTATAATTAACAACGATGATTGCGATCCAATTTTAACTCAATTAGAGTTAGTTTTAGCTCAATTAATAGACAATTTTAATTGAAAACGTTTTGTTTTTATCCAAATAAGTCGAACATTCTTCAAAAGTTGGAACTGACAATCGAGGGCGAATATTATTAGAAAAAGCATAAGCTTCAGTAGGAATTCCTAAAAAATTTTTATCACACACTTTATTGTTGTTTTCATCGTGAAAGAGACAAATTGCGTATTTTCCCTGGTCTAAATTCTTGAATTCATAGGTTAAAGTTGAATTATCCGGTTTAATTCGAACCAAGCGATACGTTTGACCAACTTTAGCAAATTTCTTCGGGTCTTTATATAATGCCAATTCGACTTCACCCTTGTAATTTTCAATTCCCGTTACCTTAACAGTCAAGGAATATTGCTTCTGAGCAAAGCTAATTCCAACGCATACAAGCATAAAAATTGAGAAAATCAAACGCATTTCTTAAAAATCGGTTTTAAAAATCTTATCCATCCAACTAAACGTAGAAGAATAGT
>JBMLTP010000012.1:0-6786 GCA_049239885.1 Crocinitomicaceae bacterium | reverse complement strand
TATTCGTTTCGCGGCTTTTGATGTTTTAGAAATAAACGGAAAAGTAATAGATGCAACTGGTATTGAAAAGTATAATCTTTTAAAAGAGCTAGCGAATCAAAAGACTTGTTATACAATAACACAGCATCAGTTTTCAAGTAGAAACGAAGTAGAGGAATTCTACAAGGAAGTTGTTGGTAATTCTGGAGAGGGAATAATTGTAAAGGCTGCAAATGAATTAGCTTATAAAATCAAACCGATTATCACATTAGATTTGGTTGTTTTGGGTTTTTGCGAAGGTATTCAAGAGAAAGCGGGTGTAGTTCGAGATTTATTACTAGGAGTTGTAATTGAAGATAACCACTATCAAGTGGTTGGAACCGTTGGGACAGGATTTACTGCTGAGGATCGAAATGTGTTTTATAAGGCTCTTTCCCCTTTATCTGTAAATAGCACATATACCGAAGTTTCGGGTGCGAAAACGGCTTTTGTAATGGTCAAGCCCGAATGGGTGGTTGAAGTTTCCTGTTTGGATATTTTAGGAGAGAATTCAAAGGGAACAATAAAAAGACCCCTTTTGAAATTTGATAAATCGGGGTATGATTTAATTGAACAAAATGCAGGAGTAAGTCTTGTTAGCGCAGTTTTCCTGCGAAGGCGAACAGATAAGATTCCTTCGATTCCACATTCTGGAAAAGAGCAACTTCTCGATTTTTTGAACCCTCAAAGTGAACCAGAACAAGCATTGAAATTGACTGACTCAGAAATTGTTAGCCGTGAAGTTTATACGAAAAAAGGTAAAAATGGACTAATGGTTCGAAAAATGGTGGGTTTAAAAACAAACAAAGAGCAAACCGGACTATTCCCAAAATATGTGGTTTTGTTCACCGATTTTAGTTCCGGTCGCGCCGAACCTATGAATCAGGAGATAACATTATGTGCAGATAATACAAGTATGGAAAACACGCTTCAATCCCTTCGAGATGAATATGTAAAGGGAGGGTGGAATAAAGTTAATTAAAATGGCAAGAACGATAAAAATTACATTTAAGGGAAAAACTTATGAGCCCTCGATTCAGGCGTTGAATCGCGATAAATTATACGGTTTCATTGAAAACATGATCGAAGACGATAAAGGTCAATCATGTTTTGAGGGAAGCTTGTTGGATGATGGTCAAACTTTAATTGGTAAAGGTTGTTCGGCGATAAAAGTATTGGATGAGAAAGGTTTGGAAGTCGATAAGAAAGAATTAAAAGCCGTTGATGTTAATGGAAAACCGTTGAATGAAGTCTTGTCTATTTTTGAAACAGGGATCACTTTGAAAGAAGGGGTAATGGACGATTTATTCGATTTGGAAGTCGATTCAGCCTATGACTTTAATTGGTCCGATGAAACTATTAAAGCTGCGTTTTTAAATGAGATAAAGGGTAAGGTTTTCACCTTTGAGTTTAATTATAGAACAGACTATGAAGGTGCAGATGCAGTTTTAATCTCAAATTCTGAAGGAGCATTCATATTAAGCGGCAGAAAACTTGAGTTCGAGTTTCTTAGTAATAAGAATCAAACAATTCTTGCTATTCCAGAATTAGAAGAAGAAAAAGAAGAAGATCAAGGAATCGATTTTTCAATGTTTTAAGTAAAATAGATGAAGAGGTATATCAATTTAATGGATGAAAAGGGTAGAGATGCGAAGCTCTTATTTGCGGGGAAGCCTAAAACCAAAAACGTTTTTTATGTTACAGCCAATGGAAGCAAGACAGAATCAACACGTGTTTTAAAAACTACCCTTGCAGGATGTTATGATGGAATGCTTGCTAGTTATGGTTCCAACGAAAAAATTGCGGAAGCGCTCATATCTGATAATCCAGAGGTAGATTTGAAACGAACGGGTATGAAAATTTCAGGAACATCAAGATTGTATATTAACAATAAGTTGAAACCTGTCTTTCGTGTTAGTATTCGAGAAATAATTCGCAACACGCAAGGCGAAAAAATGGAAGAGCGCAGACTACAAGAGAATGAATCCAACATTACGGATGAAATCCCATTGATGATGGGGCAACTTTTCAAGAAATCCGATTTTTATAATAAGGTTGTTTTTGAGAAAAAATACCAGCTTTTTCATGTCAATGGATTGACTTTCGAGTTTCTCTTTGATATTGCAAAAAAACTAAATGAAGAAAATTCTTTAATGATGGTTGGTGCTGGTAAAAATGGTAAAGAGCCACTTGTTTTTCAAGACGGAGGTAAAAAATACAGGGGATTTTTGGAAGGTCGAATCAGTGGGGATAAATATTTATTGATTCTGCACTTAAGTAATTTGGAATTGAAGGATATTGAATAAACTACCATTTTAATTGAAAACCAATATTGAAATTATAGTACCAATTATCAATAGGTAGTGGTCGGTATGAATCAAAGTTATGGTCGTAATGTACCTGAATCGATAAATGCTTAGTCACCGCCATAAACAAGTTTAAATCAATAAACCATCTTGGATTTAAAAAATGGCTGAATTTTTCATTCATTGGAAACTGAACAAAAGTACTAGCACTTAAATCAATTCCTTCTTTAAGTTGGACAGCTGTTTTTGCTGTTAAATTTAATCGAGGAATATATCGGTAAACGATTTCAAGCGAATCTTGAGCGAATGCAAAGGCAGAAACAGATGGATTCCATTTTTCGTATTCATAAAATAAACCAATTCCCGCGTAAAGATCATCTTTTCTGCTTTCCCAAAAACGGAAGCGAGCGTTGCAACCGGCTAAGGCTCGGTTTTGTAATCCCCATACACCATTCCATTGGTATTGAATGAAATAATCAGGATAAACAAGTCTTTTATCGTTATCCCTTAATCTCATTTGGAAATATCCATTGTTTTCCAAAATAGATGAACCATTAAAAGAGGCATCTGTTTGTGCAAGTGATATCCAAACTAAATTTTTCTTTTTCAGAAAAAAATCATTTTCCAATTGACTTGAAAATTCCAAAAGATTTCGTTTCTGTTTGTCCAGGTTAAAACCGAAATTAACGCTGAAAAGATTTCGTCGGAATGTTGAATCTTGACCATTTTCGCGATCAATATTTAAAACTTGACTAGTTGACCAATTGAAAAATGCAGAAACAATTAAAAGACAAAGAAGTAATTTCATTTTAAAAAGCATAATTACCAAATTTTAGCAATCTTTTTTGATGAGTTGCGCATTGGACGATTTTCTTCGACACTAAACGCGTTGAAAAACTCAGGGCAGTTTTTTAGAGGTCCATTTACACGATACATTCCAGGGGAGTGGGGGTCGTTTGCAATTCGATTTTTCATTTCTTCATCCGTATATTTGATTTTCCAAAGTTGAGCGTATGCTATAAAAAATCGCTGAGCAGGTGTAAATCCTTCTCGCATTTCATTCTTTTTGAATTCATCCGTTCGGGTATACGCATAAAAAGCCATTGTCAAACCACCAAGATCTGCGATATTTTCACCCATCGTTAAATCTGGGTTAACACAATTTCCTTCTAATGGACAAAAAGCGGAATATGTCTCGCCTAATATTTTTGTTTTTTCTTCAAATAGTGTTCGATCTTCATCTGTCCACCAATTCTTGAACGTTCCGTCAGCGGCAAATTTTGACCCCATGTCATCAAATCCATGAGTGAATTCATGACCGATAACCATACCGATACGGCCATAGTTTACAGCATCTTCTGCCTTTTCATCAAAAAAAGGTGGTTGCATAATTCCCGCAGGAAAGGCGATTTCATTTAATAGAGGATGGTAATACGCGTTGACCATGTGCGCAGGCATGCCCCATTTTTCTTTGTCAACAGGTTTATTTAGTTCTTCAAAATTCTTTTTGACGGAGTATCGATTTACTTCCTTTATGTTACCCAAATAAGTGTTAGCAGAAAAATTGAGTTTTGAAAAGTCTTCCCATTTGCTCGGGAAACCAAGTTTTCGACCGATTGAATTCAGTTTAATTAAAGCCTCTTTCTTAGTTGTTTCACTCATCCATTCTAAATTCTTGATTCGATCCTGAAAGACTATTAATAAGTTGTCAACCATCAAATTGACACGGTCTTGGGCTTCTTTTGAAAAATGTTTATCAACAAAAGCTTTTCCAAGTAATTCGGCAAACTCCATATCGGTGATTTCGTCGATAGCGCTTTCATTGAGTGGTTTCATCGTCTTTTTTCCACTCAACTTTTTACCATAAAATTCAAAATTGAGATCCACAAATTTCTGATCCAAATGTTTGGCATAATGTCTAATTACTTTCCATGAAAGGTAATGTTTCCAAGTATGCATATCGCTTGTTTCGACCATTTCAGCAATGGTCCGCACAAATGTTGGATTATCTACGACGATTGAGTCTGGAGTAGCACATCCTACAAGATTTAAATAATAGCGAAAATCGAATGTTCCTGTCATCGTCGTGATTTCACGTAAACTCTTTTTATTGTAGACTTTCTCTGGAATTCTCATTTCTGACTTGGATAACATAACTGAAGCCAATTTTTTCTCGAAGACAAGAACATGCTTAGCGATGTCATTTGCTTGTTCCTGGGTTTTTCCAATGGCTTCAAAGCAACGAGCGATATGTTGTTCATATTCGTTCAATAAATCTTTTTTCTTTTCATCAGTATAGTAATCCTTATTTGGAAGACCTAATCCTCCCTGACTGAGGTAAGCAATATTTTTAGAAACGTTTTTCAAATCTTGTCCAATTCCAAATCCGAAAATCGAATTAATCCCATCCTTGTGATGTTCAGCGATAATTTCCACCAAGAAATCTTTTCTATTTATTTCTTGTATTCGCAATAATTCAGCTTCAATTCCTTTTGTTCCAATGGTATTTCTCTCGGCTATATTGATGTAGGATGAATAGTAATCTCCTAATATTTGATTTTGAGAACCCTTTACTCCTGGATTATTTTTGGCATTTTCAAGAATTTCAATGAGTTTCTTTTTATTCGAAAGGTCTAATTCATTAAAACTCCCCCAACGAGACTCAGTGCTTGGAATTTGCGTGTTTTTCACCCAATTTCCATTTGCGAATTGAAAAAAATCTTCTTGAGGTTTTACATTGGGATCCAAATATTCTGTGTTGATTGTGCCGTAAACATTACTAGAAGACTTCTGTTTTTTTGTGGACACGCACGAAGTAATTATTAACGAAGCGATTAATATAACCAATGGTTTATTCATATCATTAAATTAAAGGAGTAAGTAACATTTCCACGTGAGGAATACCATCTTCAAGATAATCTTTACCCGTAGAGAAGAATAGGTGGCCATTGTAAAATTTTTCCAAATGCTTTTGGGCTGAAATACGAATAGGAACCATTCCAAATTCCGCTTGAATGAATTCTATACATTTAGTCATCAATTCGTGTCCCAAACCTTCTCCTCGAATGGCTTCATCAATGACAACTCGGCCAATGGAAACTTCCTGATATGAAAGTCCTGGTGGAACAATTCGAGCTGTGGCTAAAATAGTTCCTTTTCCGTCTCGAGATATTGCGTGGTAGCATTTTTTATCTTTTCCATCCAGATCTAAATAACTACAGTTTTGTTCAACAACGAAAACTTTGAGTCGAACGGCAATGATGTCATGGAATTCAGAAGTTGATAATTCCTGAAAATGCTTGAATTGATAATTTAGTTTCATCCAAACAAATATACTATTTACTTAACTTGATAAAGGAATTTGGAATCAAAAATTTGTCCTGGTGAAATCATTTTTTCATCATAAGGAATGTTATTTCCATAACGCTTTGCCATCGTTTTACGAACTATTGGAGCATCGATATTGAATTCTTTTAACGCTTTCGGTTTTGCAAGTTCAATCGATAAAATGTTATAATACGTTTTCCAAACCAATTCAGAGCAATACCATTCTTTATCGCTCCAACCGAAGTATATATCATAATTTCTGCCAAATTGGTTTTTAGCAAAAAGTTTCATTTTCTCCAGATTATCCTTTGTTAAAGAAGACGAATCCATTAATCGCATGACGACATATTTTTGGGATACACCACTTTCAATCCAATCAGATAATTTTCGTTTTCCAACGGGTTGAACCGCTTCATAAACAAAAGCTTCTCCTTTTTCATAAAATATAATTCCACAATGAGAGAAAGGGGAGTTTGTTGCTTCTTCTACCGCCTTACTCTGTTGTGATAAAGAAGATTGAAAAATAATGTCTCCATCCTTGAAATTTTGAGTCCAAGTTGTTTGTTGGCAGAATATCCAACATAAAAAAATTAGCCGAACCAAGAACGTCTTGAAATACTTCGAAAAACTATCGTTTTTCGATATCAACGTAATCTCTAGATGTTTTTCCAATATAGATTTGACGTGGACGTCCAATTGGCTCTTTGTTTTCAGTCATTTCTTTCCATTGGGCAATCCAACCTGGTAGACGACCAAGAGCGAACATAACGGTGAACATTTCAGTTGGAATTCCAATCGCTTTGTAAATGATTCCTGAATAGAAGTCAACATTTGGATACAGATTTCTTGCTTTAAAATATTCGTCTTCCAAAGCCACTTTTTCAAGTTTCTTAGCAATATCTAAAAGCGGGTCGTTTACACCTAGTTTTTCTAGCACTTCATCACATGCTTTTTTAATGATTTTGGCTCTTGGATCGAAATTTTTATAAACGCGATGTCCGAAGCCCATCAGACGGAATGGATCTTCTTTGTCCTTTGCTTTAGCTACCCATTTATCGACGTTACCTCCATCGTTGTGAATTTGCTCTAACATTTCAATCACTTCTTGGTTTGCACCACCATGAAGAGGACCCCA
>JBMLTP010000011.1:0-4320 GCA_049239885.1 Crocinitomicaceae bacterium | reverse complement strand
GCTTTAAAAACTTGGAAATAATTTTTGCCCACTGATCCAAGTCGGGCAACCAACCAATCGTCCCATAACTTGTGAATACAATGTCGAATTTTTCGTCCAACTGGTTTGGTAAGTCGTAAATATCGCAACAAATGAACTTTGTATTCGAGCCTGTTTCCTTTGCAATTTGTTTTGCGCTTTCAATCGCTTTATCTGATAAGTCAATACCTGTGACGTTCGCACCCAGTCTGCTTAACGAAATCGTATCTTGCCCGAAATGACATTGCAAGTGCAAAATGGTTTTTCCTTTAATGTCGACAAGCAAGTTTAATTCAATATCATTGAGTGAGTTTTTTCCTTTAATAAAATTTTCAACGTCGTAAAATTCCGACTTCAAGTGTGCTTCAACTCTGGTGTTCCAAGCTTTTCGGTTGATTTCGAGGTAATTATCTTCAGGTGTCATTTTTATGATGTAGGGTTTTCAGAATAACATATAAAGGTCCTGGCTAAGCTTTTTCCGTAGGTTAAACATACAAATTGATTATGGAAAATAAATCATTTGAATTTCCATTATCTAAATTCAATGTGAAGTTTGTGCAATGGGTCATAGGTGCTGTTAAGTAAATTTTATCCATCTAGCATACGATCCCAAAAGTCACTATCCAGAGTTTTAATTTCTATAATTTTTTCGGTTTGCATTCCAAGGCCATAATTATAGATGTGCTCGGCAAGTTGGTTGCCGTCGATTAGAACAACAGTAGTTGAAGCATTTAGATTTTGTACATATTCAATTGCTCCTTTTGAAAATGATGATGTTGTAATGAAAACTCCTTTGTTTGATTGAGCTACAGCTAAGGCTCCTACAAACTTTTGTATTTCCTCTCTACCAATTGTATTGTCATATCCGAATCGCTTTGCTTGAATATGAATTCTACCTAAACCAAGAACATCTTCCTTTATTATACCATCAATTCCTTTATCATTTGATTGCTGCGTCACAATTCCGGAATTTTGTACCTCACCACCATAGCCCATTTTTTGAAGTAATGTGACTACTAATTTTTCAAACTCACGAGGTGATTTACTTAAAATAGTGTCAAGTATTTCACGATAAATAGAGTTTTTAATACCATCAAATGCATAATAAAGAGATTCTTCCGGCGTACGTTGCTCATCAATAATTAATTGTTCGTCAGCTGTCTTTGACTTTTTAACTCTAGTTTCTTCTCTTTTTGTTATTTGTTCTTGAATGAACTGAATAATTTGAGATGGATTCTGTAGTTGCTTTTTTCCAAGATCATTAATTGCATATACTCCTCTTTTTGGTTTATGAACTAAACCAGCCATATTTAAATAGCTTACAGCCCAGCATATTCGATCATAAAATACTCTACCATTTCCTGATTCATATTCATATTCAATTTGCTCTTGAGTTAGATTGAGATGCGAAGCTAATGGCAGTTCAAAATCTCGTAAACGAACTTCTTGTTTTGAATTCAAATGTTCTAAAGCCGGAACAATTATCTCATCATATCTTGGTAATTCCATTTTATCTTATTCTTATTAAACTTAACTCCTAAATATACACTACAAAACTTTCTAATTTATTACAATTTAAAGAGTTTTTTTCGTAAAACTAAAATAAAAACAAATTAGTAAAATGAATCTATCGAGAAATCGAATTTTTGAAAATCAATCCTAAGGAAAAAGTAATAAACCTATCTATATCAACGGATACCAATTCAAGCTAAAAGCTACACAAAGCCAAAGCAAATAAGGTAAAAGTAGAAAAATTGAACTCGTTCGTTTCGATTTGTCAACGAGGAATACAAAGCTAAAAACAGTTACGAACAAAAGCGCTATCACGACACAACCCAGCACAAGCAAATGCCAACGAAAGAAAATGGGATTCCAACCAATGTTTAGCATATAATGTGCTACCAAAAGAGCTATAAAACCTTTGTTCCAACTGAAATTTTTGACCAGAAAAATCGTGAAAAGAATCATGATGGTTGTCCACGCAAGGCCAAAGAAATAACCGGGTGGCGTCCAAGGAGCACGTTTTAACTCAATATACCAGGTGTTTTCGGCAGGAGAACCACCCATTAAATAACTTCCGAGTGCTAAAGCCCCAAAATTTAGGACAAGGAAAACGATTATTTTTAGTAACTGCTTCATTTTAAGATAACACCGGGAACTCCGAGTTGTTCAATTAGTTTAAAGTTGGATTCTGTGATAATTCCAGCGGGGAAGACAAATTTCTTGTCATACAATACATCATTCACCCAAAAACTAACCCAATATTCATTGGCTATTCCAAAAACTTCAGGCATAATGGGTTCAATGCGTGCGGCTTCGTTAGGTAACATTACTTCAATTCCGTGGCGTAAGGTAGAGGTTTTGATTTTTTCTCCGGTAACTAAGTTTTCCCCATAGCCTGTACTTGTGACAATGATTCCTTCCATGATATCATCTCGCAAATTCAAGAGATACACATAATATTCTTTATCCTCTGCTTCCGGTTTGGTCTGAACAATAGCAATCGCTACGTTCTCAACTTTTGGTCCTTTTAGTTCTTCTTTCATTTTGATAAATCTCCTTCTCGATTTTTTCAGCCATTTTTAAATAAACAAACAAATCCATTGGATGTCCAACACGCTCATCGTATGTTTTATGAAATTTGCGATCAGTTGACTTGCTTTCTGGAATTAAGAAATTATCCTCTCGCTCCATTCCAAGACGAATGACCAATAGTTGTTTACTTGGAATTGCCATAATGTATTGACCTTTCAATCCACGGCAATAGTAAACAGGATTTCCTTTGTTTTTGTAAGTCCAAATGTGCCAACCGTAGCGTAAATTACGAATGTTTTCTTCGGTAGCCAAAGCTGGTGTTTTTACCATTTCGTTGATGTACCATTTCGGAACGATTTGCTGATTTCCGATTTTACCTTCGTTCAAAAGCAAGAGACCAATCAACGAAAAATCACGAGGAGTTGCATAAAGACAGCAAAACGCTTTTTCGGCTCCATTCTCTTTATCCAAACTCCAAAATGCCTGATGACCGGCTCCCATTGGTTTCCAAAGTTTTTCTTCCGTGTATTCGGAAATGCTTTTGCCCGTTGCTTTTTGAAGAATGAAACCTAGAATTTGAGAGTCTCCACTTTGGTAGTTGAATTTGGTTCCAGGTTTTTCAACGACGTGTTGTCGCGTTACTAGTCCATACAAATCATCGCCGTAATAAGCTTCCGCTGCTTCAGAAATGGGGTTGCTGCCACTTTCTTCCCAATCAAATCCAGCTGCCATTAAAAGCAGATGTCGAATGGTAATGTCGTTTCTTCCATTTTCGTTGAATTCTGGTAAATAATGTCCAACTGGTTCATCCACGCTTTTGATTTTTCCCTCTTCAATTGCAATTCCAATTAAGAGAGCAACAACAGTCTTAGCGGCTGAAAAGGAATTTGAAACAGTTTCTTGCTTGTGCGAACCAAAATACTTTTCAAATAAAAGCGTATCATTTTTGAAAACTAAAAACGCTTTCGTTCCGAGTCGTTGATGGTATTTTCGTTCGAATTTGTCAAATTGAAATTCATTGATCCGATCGTGATTTTTCCATAAATAAGGTTTGTTCGCTTTATCGATTGTGGTGCGCGGAAATACATCCAAATCGTAAATTCCTGGACCAGATTTCCCAATAGCGTATGTTTTCATTATTCCGGAATACAAATAAATCCGACCGGAAAGAAGTATGAATAAATTTAACGCAATGACGATGGTCAAGAGCGTATACAAAAAATAGCGAGCACCTTTTTTTACTTTATTCATGGCCTTGTGATTTAGTGGTGAAATCAAATAGTTTGGCGAGGTGGTTTAGTAAAACCCGAGAAACTTCATTGATATCCATTTCTCTTCCCAACTCGCGTTGCATTGAAGTTACCGCTTTATCATCAATTCCACAAGGAATGATATGTGAAAAAAAGTTTAAATCTGTATTTATATTAAATCCGATGCCGTGCATTGTAACCCAACGAGAGCTTTTAACACCCATCGCACAGATTTTTCGAGCGTTTTTGGTTTCGCCTTCAATCCAAACGCCTGTTAGACCATCCACACGTCCTGATTCGATTGCAAAATCTTTTAAGGTAAGTATAACGGCTTCTTCCAGAAAACGCATGTATTTGTGGATATCAGTGAAGAATTGCTCCAAATCAAAAATGGGATAAACGACCAATTGCCCAGGACCGTGATACGTAATATCACCACCTCGATTGATTTTGTAGTATGACGCTTCTTGCTTAGTTAATTCAGTTTCATTCAGAAGTAAATTTTCTGGATTACCAC
>JBMLTP010000010.1:0-7344 GCA_049239885.1 Crocinitomicaceae bacterium | reverse complement strand
AGCCATTTTAATACTTAAAAGAAGTAGGAAAGTACAAAAAATAAAAGAAAAATGGAGTCAGATTCATAATTTTAAGCTGATTTTAATGAGTAAAAATAATAATAAGTTTAAGATTCTAATTAAGTGAAATAGATCTAACTATCAAATTGAAGTTCAACAGCATAGCTTAAAAGCAAAAAAAAGTCGTCCCTATGAGACGACTTTTAAATTCTAGATTAAAGAATCTTATCTTTCAAATCGATAAGAAGTGGTATCAGTTGGTGAACTAGTTTTTAGAACCAATAAGTCATCCTCGGCTGTTACTATTTCATATGCTGAGGTTTCTCCATTGTCATATGTAAAACCGATGCTAATGGCCTCTTCATTAATGTAATATTCACCATTTTGAGTTACACTTGCCAAACCAGTTGGCGTTGTAATTGCTTTAAAATCTCCGTTCGCTCTATCAGAACGAGTAAACTCGATTGTTTGTGAATAACCACTAACCAAATTACCATCTACATAAGTTAGGTTCCATTTTCCTTCAATGTTTTTGTTCATTTTTTTCTGTTTTGAACAAGAAACGAATAGCATCATTATGCTCAGCGAAATAAATAACTGTTTTTTCATAATTGTTTTATTAATTTTTTCAAAAATAATTATAAAAATGAAATGATTGTTTTTTGCGTCAAAAACATCTTTCTAAAAATTCCCTCTCAGCGTTACAATGAAATTTCTTCCCGGAGCAGAAATATTCGAAGCGAAATTACGGTAATTGTGGTCCAAAATATTTTCACAAGCTACCTGTAAAGATGCATATTTATTGAACCTGAAATTCAATCTAAGATTCAACGTATACCAACTTGGCATTCCTTGTGGAGTTGCGTATGCATAATTATCTTCACCGATAAAATTGTAATCTTCCAAACGCTTCCATCCTGAATAATTCACAAAAAACTCAGCATTGAATTTCTTGATGGTATAACCAAGACTGATCTTTCCAAACACTGGCGGAATATGATCCAACGGATATGGAATCGAATCCGTTTTAATTCGACCCTTGGTGTAATTAACCGTCCCAACTAAATTGAAATGTTCGCTAAGCTTTCCTGAAATCATTCCCTCAAAACCATAAACATAGGCTTGTCCAGCATTCGTTGTGGTGCGGACTTGACTTAGCTGACCATCAAAAACTATCGAATCCTGCCCATCAAAAGAGCTATTTTGAACCGTTAGTGCATTAGTTAGCAAGGTGTAATAAGCATTTCCACCGACGAAAAAATCAGGTGCCAATTCATAGGATAGTCCAAATTCACCGCTATACGAATATTCAGCTTTCAAATTAGGATTTGGAACCACAATGCTCCCTGGAACAGATTCAAATACTTTCGACAAATCATCCACATTTGGAGCTCTGAATCCAGTTGAGCCAGACAATGTGAATCTCCATTTTGAAGTTGGCATGAAGATCAATCCAAGGTTTCCGTTTATCGCATTGTGCCGTTGATTGATATCATTAAATGGGAATGGGAAAAACGTTTTATCAATGAAATTTGCGCTTAAACCAATATTGGAATAACGTATTCCATCGTTTAAAATCAACTTGTCTGTGATTTCCCAGGTATGTGTTAAATAAGCAGCAACTGAACTCATACTTGAACCACCATCTGGATAGCGCGTATCTAATTTTCCAGTTGTATCCGCCACAATATCTTTTACATAAGCGGTTGAATTCACTTTATTGTAAAAACCATCCAATCCATAACGGAACTCATGATCACCTAACTTTTTTGCAAAATCAGCATTTGCTGTGATAATATCCAAATTTTCAATTCGATGATTTAATAAGTCCTTTTTAAATCGGCGATCCATTCTACTTTCCTCAATTGATTGATATCCAATAGTAATTCGAGCGTGGTCATATAAACTGTTCTTTTTGGATAGGATTAAACTATACCCAGCAAGCATCCTGAATTGTGGGCCATAATACCATTCTGCAAAACGCGGATTTGAACCAGACATTAGTGTCAGTCGATCGTAACGATCAATATTGCTTGAATTCGACAATTGAAAATTCATTTTATGGGTAACCGTTTCACTTTGTTTGAATGTGAATTTTTGCAAGATATCATATTGATTATAAGCAGATCCAACTTGCTTATTGGTATCTGCATTTACAACCATTGAATCTATTCCATTGATTCGTTCGACATACCAATTTCTTGCACCAAAATTGCCAACGAGCGGACTTCGAACGGAACCTTGTCGCAGATCCCCAAATTTCGAGTATGTAAAGGAAGTCAATGACCCAAAACGTTTCGTTCCAACAGAAACATTGGCATTTGTCGCAAAACCATTTGCTGCACTGAAATAACGCGTGTAGGCATTGGATTTAAAAAGTATTTTACCATCTGGACTTAATTTTGGGTCTTTTGTTGTAAAACTCATTACGCCTCCAATCGCATCCGAACCATAAACCACGGATCCAGGTCCAAAAACGACCTCCGCTCGATCCATAATCGAATTGTCCAATGTAATGATATTCTGAAGATGCCCACCGCGATAAATTGCGTTATTCATGCGAATTCCGTCGATAACAATCAGCACTTTGTTCGTTTCAAAACCACGAATGATTGGACTTCCTCCTCCCAATTGACTCTTCTGAACGAATACATTTCCTGAATTTGCCATCACATCAGCTGTTGATGACTGATTGAAATTTTGGATTTCACTTGCCTTCATCACTTGAATTTTTTGAGCGACATCCTTCCGCTTCTCTTCAAATTTGCTAGCAGAAACGACCACTTCTTCAAGTGAATTTTGATTTTGTCGTAAATAAACAACACCCTCTGATGCTGACTCAGTTATTAGGACTTCCTGCTTTAAATATTCAGGATGAATGAGAACGATGTATCCAATTTTCATAGTTAGGGATACTTTTCCATTTTTGTCTGATAATCCTAAGTTTTGATTCTTTTCAACGTTAAAAACCTTCACATTTTCAATAGGTTGTAAGGTTGAATTATCAAGAATGGTTAATTGAATTTGTTTATTTTGTGCACTTAATATGTAGATGCTAAAAAGCATCAAGGTGCTAAATAAATATTTTTGCATTATAGTTTTAGTTTAATTGAAACATTAAAGGGAAAAGAACTTAATATGTCGCTTTTCCCACATAAATAAATTAATCAATAATAAATCGAATTAAACTAAAGATTGTGGAGGCTGTAAAAGCTTTTGTTTTTTGAATTCAGAAAAAAGCGTTTGAAAATGGAATTGAATCGTTCGATCCTGAAATCCAACTTCTTCAGGGTTCAAAAACGCTGAATTACGCTCAATATATGCCAATTTCAATAGCTTGACAAACAATTTCAATGGGGCCTTTTCCGGTTGATTGTTCAAATTTGAAACCGTAGCCTCATCCAATTGAGCGAACAACACTGTTTCCTGGATATCATCGATGCACGAAACGGAAAAACCAACATTCGATTTATTTTTTTTAACGACGTCATACAAACGGCCATTCATTTTGAATTCGTGGTGATTAATCCAGGTTAGCTCTTTGAATTCCGCATTTGTAAAGTTAAATTGTTTGAATTCGTTTTGTGGCAAACTATACTTGATTGCTCGCTTAATATCTTTACGCACATGATACCGTTCAATTTCAAAATAGATGAAAAATCCGGCTAATTGCCAAATAAAAACGATTAGAAATAAAAACGAAAATAGTCGCTTCACCCAACAAATATAGTAAATTTGAGTTTCAACTAAAAATGGCAACAGAACTAAAACTTACAGCTCCTAAAACTTTTCGCTATTGGATTTCTGGGGACTTTGAAAAAGCAAATAAACTTATTATCGTTTTGCATGGCTATGGTCAATTAGCTGAATTCTTCATTCGAAAGTTTAATGAAATCCCTGAAGATTATATAGTTGTTGCTCCAGAAGGCATGCATCGCTTTTATCTCAACGGAACTTCTGGTCGTGTAGGGGCATCTTGGATGACGAAGGAAGATCGTGAGTCGGATATCATAGATAATTTGAATTGGTTGTCAAAATTGTTTTCAGAACTAACCGAACAAAAAACATTTAAAAAAACGATTCTACTAGGTTTTTCGCAAGGTGGAGCCACCGCAGCACGTTGGTATTACAGTAATAAAATTCATTTTGATCAACTAATACTATGGGCTAGTGTTTTTCCTCCCGATTTGGAAAAGCCTCAAATCAATTCAAATTCCAACATTTATTTTGTGATTGGAACCGAAGATGAATACTATAATACCGAAGCACAAATGTCAGAAATGGAATTTTATCAAAAAATTGGATTTCAAACATTACAATTTACGGGGAAACATGACATTGAAATCGGGACATTAAATCGAATTTTAGAGGAAATTACTTGAGTTAGGATTTTTTTAGTTTGTTTTTCGTTTGAAATTAAATAACTTTGAGTATGCCTGAAATTAGCCGATTTTATGGGGTTATTATTTATATGTTCATTAATGACCATAATCCCCCATTTTAAAGTTAAATATTCCGAATTTGAAGCCAATGTTCTTATTGAAAACGGAACTATTTTGAATGGTGATCTTCCGATAAGTAAATTAAAATTAGTTTCGGCCTGGGCAGAAATTCACAAAGAGGAGTTACTGAATATGTGGAATTCCAAGGACTTTCATAAAATTGAACCATTGAAGTAATGATTAAAATTATTAGAATAGAAATTTTAGATTCTTTCTAGATACTTTGTTATTTCAATTCAAATGAACGAAGAGTTTTAGATCTTAAAAATGTACTAGACCCAAACAATAGATTTGTAAATGAAATTCTTAATCCCACTATTTTTAGAAAAGCGAAAGTAGGAGAATTCGGAGAAATAAAATGGGATAATATGGGTGAAATAAAGGAATTGGATGGATCGCTAACATTGTGTGAATATGATATCAGTCCAGAATTTGCTTATCACAAATCAGCACCTTTGTGAAACAACTTTTTTTTGAAAAGTCAATCACTCGTTCTTTCCCTCCCATTGCCCAACAACAGCTGTTGCAATTGAATTACCTAGGACATTAGTCGCACTTCTAAACATATCACAAAAGTGATCAATCGGTAGAATCAATGCTACACCTTCAATTGGAATGCCGAACATACCACACGTTGCTGCAACCACAACCAAACTTGCACGCGGAACACCTGCAATTCCCTTACTCGTTAACATCAAAACAATCAACATCGTCAACTGAGTCCCTAAATCCAAATGAACACCATATACTTGGGCTATGAAAATACTGGCGAACGTCATATACATCATGCTTCCATCTAAATTAAAGGAATAACCCAGTGGTAGCATAAAGGAAACGATTCGATCTTTGATTCCAAAACGCTCTAATTCTTCGGTAAGTTTCGGAAAAACAGCCTCACTGCTCGTGGTTCCAAAAGCAATTACCAACGGACTAACAATTCGTTTCAGTAAGGTTTTCAAGTGATTTCTTAAGAATAGATATCCAACAGCTAACAATACAACCCAAAGTGAGGCTATTCCTAATAAAAATGAACTAAAAAACTTGGTGTAGGTAATCATCAAATCTGAAATGTCTTTTACGGCAAAAACGCCCGCAATTGCACCAAAAACACCAATGGGAGCGAATTTCATAACAAAATTTACCATTTTTAGAATAACGTGTGATGTTTTGTCAAAAGCCGAAATAATTGGTTTTACATTATCACCGATTGATGCTGCTGCAAGTCCAAAGAATATTGAAAAAACCACAATTTGAAGAATCTCATTGGTTGCCATTGCCTCAAAAACTGACTTCGGAATGATGTGCTCCACAAAATGTTGAATTGAGAAATCTTGTGTTTTATCAGTTACTTCTCCAGCAGCAGACAAATCTACATCAGCCAAATTCAATCCGTAACCAGGTTTCAAGAAATTCACCCACAAAAGACCAATAATCAACGAAATAAATGAAGCTGAAAAGAACCAAGCCAAAGCCTTCCCTCCTATTCGTCCAACTGTATTGATATCGCCAAGTTTGGCAATTCCAACCACTAGTGTTGTAAATACCAAAGGAGCTATAATCATTTGAACCAAACGAATAAAAACTGTTGCTAAGATTTTAATATAGGAACTAAAACTAGCGGCTGTCTCAACGCTACAATTTTTATGAATGATCGCACCGAGAGTAGCTCCCAAAACCATCGCCACTAAAATGAAGATGGTTAAATTAGTATTTGTACTTTTCTGTGCTGATTCTGGATTTTTTATTTCAACCATTCCTATTATTTTCAAATATTTCGTGAAAATAGAAAAAAGAAAATTTTAATTATAGAAATAACTTTGAATTGTTTGTGAATTCGACGAATTGTGATTAAGAAGAAAGTGTTTCTCACTTAAAATATTTGCTAATTCTTACAACAGGATAGGATATTCCAAAAGTAAACAAACTTTTTTCTGTTACATTGCGAACGGACTTATTAAATGTTAAATTGTAAGCATAACTAATATTGAAAATACCATAGCTAAAGCCAATTTCAGGGCGGTAAAACCACTTTAATTTGTCAGAAATCCCTATGTGATTTCCAAACTGAAAAAGCTTTAGATAAACCAACGGATTTCGTAAATTTAACATACTAAACAAAATATCCCGTCGATTAAGGTCATTTAAATTCCACAAAATAGCGGATGATAAAAAATTAACGCGCAAGTTTGGAATATCCGAAATGTAATCTTTTCTAAAAGGATTGATTAAATCTGTAAAATCCAACGAAATTTCACCTCCTAACCAATTTGATTTTCCTATGGCTCCAATTGTCCCTAATCCAATTGCAGAATATGAATCAAATGGAACAAACTTCGTGGTTTTCTCATCTTCTAAAAATATTTTTGCCACATCCCTTTGGTCCTGAGGAAGTTTTTTTATTCCTAGAGAGGAATTATTGTTGTACCATTTAAAAGGATATCTTGAATCTTTATCACCGATCTCATAAAAAGCTCCTGACTCAACAATGTATTTCATTCTCAATTTTTTGCAATACAAGTTTAAAGTTTCACTAATGTTCAATGCGATAACTTCATCCAAAATTTGACAAACTTCAAGAACACCATTGAAATTTGTGAAATTTTCATAATCACTTCTATTCAGATTGTATAAAACCCCTTCTTTTTCAATTAATCTTACCGCTAAATATTCAACTTTAAGAAGTAAAAGTCTTCCAAGAATTTCTTTTTCTACATTCCTTCCACTAGATAGAATAGATGGATTCTCTTTAAATTTAGTTATTGCTGAATCAATATTTTTATAAATTTTTATAACGCTGGCACTATCATCTTTAAGAATTTTGTTGGTCATATCAAAGGAATCC
>JBMLTP010000009.1:0-2710 GCA_049239885.1 Crocinitomicaceae bacterium | reverse complement strand
ACTTGTTATGGATGCGTCGCAAGGATGTGATGTGATTTATCACTTTGCCGCAGTTTTGGGAGTTGATATTGTTGCTGACAATCCTGTAGAAACCATGGATGTGGAAGTTATCGGAACAAGAAATGTAATCGAAGCTGCAGAAGCGAACAATGTAAAACATATTCTATATGCATCTACGAGTGGGATTTACAGTCACTCTGCAATTGTAAAAAACGCTTTAACTGAAGAAGTACTTGTTGACCCGCGAACATCATACGCAATGGCAAAAAGATACAATGAAATTTACCTTGCTTCTCATCACGAAGAAAAAGGCATCAATGTCATTTCACTTCGGTTTTTCAACGTTTATGGATGGAATCAAGATAATCGCATGGTCGTTCCTCGCTTCTTCGAACAAGCTATTGCAAACGAACCGATAACCGTCTTTGGAACAGGGAATCAAACACGGGACTTCACATACATTGATGATACAGTCGAGGCTTGTGTCAGATTGATGGGTATTAAAGGATGTCACATCATAAATATAGCAAACGAAGCCGAATGGTGTATTACTGATTTAGCAAATGAGATTAAATCAATAACTAATTCCGAATCGGAAATAATTTACATCGAAGCTCCAAAAAAACGATATGATTACGAAGTTGAGCGCCGCGTTGGAAGTTCGCAAAAATTAAACGAGCTAGCAAACTATAAACCTTTAACAAATTTAAGATCAGGTTTAGAAAAAATTCATTCTATCAATTACGCAAAATAAACTAATTATCAATGACAAAGGACACACGTATTTTTGATTTAATTGAACAAGAAAAAAATCGTCAATTACATGGTATTGAACTGATTGCGTCTGAAAACTTTGTTAGTGAACAGGTGATGCAAGCCATGGGTAGCGTTCTAACCAACAAATATGCGGAAGGACTCCCAGGAAAGCGATACTATGGTGGTTGTGAAGTAGTCGATCAAGTGGAGCAATTAGCGATTGATCGTCTGTGCGAATTATTTGGAGCGACTTGGGCTAACGTACAACCGCACTCTGGTGCGCAAGCAAATGCCGCTGTATTTTTAGCTTGTCTTCAACCTGGTGATGCTATTTTAGGTTTTGATCTTTCCCACGGAGGACATTTAACGCATGGTTCGCCTGTAAATTTTTCTGGAAAGCTTTACAAACCAAACTTTTATGGTGTTTCAAAAGAAACTGGATTAATTGATTACGATGCCTTGGAGGCCAAAGCACGAGAGGTTAAGCCAAAAATGATTATTTGTGGAGCATCTGCCTATTCAAGAGATTGGGATTATGCTCGAATTAGAAAAGTCGCAGATGAAGTTGGAGCTTTAGTTTTGGCTGATATTTCTCACCCTGCGGGATTGATTGCTGCGAAAATCTTAAATGATCCATTGGAGCATTGTCATATCGTAACTACAACAACTCACAAAACTTTGCGTGGTCCTCGTGGCGGAATAATCATGATGCGTCATAATTTTGAAAATCCGTTTGGATTAAAATGGAATAACGGGAACTTGAAATCAATGGGTGCTTTGTTGGATGCTGCTGTATTCCCAGGAATTCAAGGAGGCCCATTAGAACATGTAATCGCCGCGAAAGCTGTTGCTTTTGGTGAAGCATTGGATCCAACCTACAAAACATATATGTCACAAGTTCAAATGAATGCCCGGATTATGGCTGACGAATTTGTTAGACTTGGTTACACGATCATTTCAGGAGGAACAGATAACCACAGTATGTTGATTGACTTGCGTTCAAAAGGATTAAACGGAAAAGATGCTGAAAACACATTGGTGAAAGCGGACATTACAGTAAATAAAAATATGGTTCCTTTTGACACTGAATCGCCGTTTGTAACATCTGGAATTCGAATTGGAACGCCTGCAATTACCTCGAGATGAATTAAAGAGAATGAAATTCCTGCAATTGTAGCACTAATTGATAGAGCTTTGATGAACAAAGATAATGAGGCAATTCTCAACTCGGTTCGTAGCGATGTTAATTCTTTGATGTCAACAAGACCGCTTTTTGCTTGGTGAAATGCGCTTTGAAACAAAAAGAGACAACACGTTCCTTTTTATTTTTCTATTCGTTTTAGTTCTTTATTCCGGAATTGCTTCTTATTCGATTATTTATGAAAATGATTATTCTGTAATTTGGCCTTTTTCGTTAATTCTCGTTTCCTTAGCATTGTTATTTTTTCTCATTTTTAAAACGACTTATTTCGTTTTTGAAGAATATCAATTAGTATGCAGAAGTTTATTTTTCAAGCGAAGTATCTCCTATTCTGACATCAGAAAAATTGAAAAGCAAAAAGGTATTTACGCAGGCTTTAAAATGTCTGCAGCTTGGAAAGGACTTGTTCTTCACTACAACAAATATGATGAACTGCTAGTTTCACCAGAACGCGAAGAAGAGTTTATCCAAGAAATACAAAATAGAACAATTAAGTAAATTATAAACCTGATTTTCATTTTCGAACATTTAATTAAAATGTAAAACTTCTTTATGAGAAATATTCTTCTAGATTTGTAAAAAATATAATTATGAGTTTATTCGAACACAATGTTTTGTTAATTGATGAAAAAGTGAATGCTTTTAAATTTGAAAATGTATATAAAGTTTTTGATAAGTCAAATAACCAAATCGGATCTATTAATCAAAAGTTAACAGGAGGACAAAAAATCTTAAGACTACTTTTGAATAAAG
>JBMLTP010000008.1:0-6490 GCA_049239885.1 Crocinitomicaceae bacterium | reverse complement strand
GCGCAAATGTTGGTTAATGTGATTAACCGAATGAACAATTTGGATGAGTTGAAAAAATCCAAGCTGGAAATCGAGCGTATCAACGAAAACCTAGAAAATAAGGTCATGGAGAATACCTTAAAAAACCTTTCTCTTTCTAAAACCCTTGTTGAACAGGATAAATTGGCTACCATTGGTGAAATATCAGCGGGCATCGCTCACGACCTGAATACGCCTCTTGGAACAATCAAAGTTGGTGCAGACAATATTCGATATGTTTTTGATTTAGTAATTCGTTCGAAGGTTTCAAATTTCAACTCCTCTGAATTAAATCAAATTATGGATCGAATTCAGAATTTTCCAGTTGAAATTTATGTTGGTGGATTGCAGTTGAGAAGAGAAAAATCAGAAATGATTACTATTTTGGAAAATGATTTCGGTCTTTCAACAGGAGAGAGGACGGAAAAGATTGCTGAGTTGTTGGTTAAATGTAGAATTAATATTTCAGAGCATGAATTCATCGATAAAATTCTAAAAGTTAACGATTCAGCTGCTTATCTCGATTTATTAAATCAATTACAATTGGCTTGCAGCCAGCTAGAAACAATTAAAACTTCGAGTGATAAAGCGGTTAAAGTTGTTCAAGAGGTTAGGTCTTACATCAAGGGTCATACGACTGCAGAAAAAGTGGATGTTAACCTGCGCCAAAATATTGGGACGGTGCTTAGTGTATTCAATTATGAACTAAAAAAAGACATTGATTTAAAGTTTACTGTTGATCCTGAAATTCATTTCCAGGGCTACGATATTAAATTATTTCAGCTTTGGTCAAATATTGTTAAGAATGCTATCGAAGCAATGGACAATCAAGAATACAAGTATTTAGGTATTCATGCTAACAATAAGGTTAATAAACTTTCTATTGTATTTGAGAATAATGGACCACAAATACCTGAAGACGTTCGTCAAAATATGTTTAAAAAGTTCTACACAACCAAGAGCAAGCGAAATGGCACTGGTCTAGGATTAAGCATTGTGAATAACATACTGTCTGAACACAAGGCAACAATTAATGTCGAGTCCGATGAGTCTATGACTAAATTTATCATTACTTTTGACATATGAACGAAGTAAAATATGCCGTAATTTGTGTGGATGACGATCCGTATATCCTACAAATGCTTGGCTTCCAATTAAGTAAGATTGTTGATCAGACATTCACTTTAGTTGAGTATTTTACCGAACCTGTTGTAGCACTTGAAAGTATTGATGAATTAATTCAAGAAAACATTAAAGTTATTTTTGTTATCGTTGATTATCAAATGCCGAAAATGACAGGAGCTCAGTTGATTCGTGCAATAAAAGAAAAACATCCAACCTTAAAGTGCGTTATGCTCTCAGGGCAAGCCAATCGAATTTCTGTCGATGAATTGGTTTCAGAAAACATGTTGGAGACCTTTATTGCCAAACCATGGAATGAAGATGAACTCTTCAATGCTATCCGACCGATTTTAGAAAACAATAACTAAAAAGTCAAATACGCGCAATGTTATTTTTGCAAATTTGGCTAAATCAACTTTATTTTTTCAAATAGATAAGTAATGAAAACGATATTAATTCTGGGGGCGGGTTTATCAGCATCTTCAATGATTCGTTATCTTTTGCAACATGCAGATAAGCATGATTGGAACCTTAGAATTGTTGATCAAGACAAGTCGTTGGTTGAGAAGAAAATAAATGGTCATAAACGAGCAGTTGCACTTGATTTTAATGCCTTAGATCCAGATGAAAGAAGACCTGAAATTGGACATGCGGATTTGGTTATTTCCATGCTGCCTGCCCGTTTCCACGTTGAAGTCGCCAAAGATTGCATCGAGTTAAAAACAGATTTGATTACTCCTTCCTATATCTCACCAGAGATGCGAGCTCTGCACGATGAGGCGATATCAAAAGGAATAATTATCATGAATGAAATTGGTGTAGATCCGGGAATAGATCACATGAGTGCCATGAAAATCATCGATGGAGTGCGTGAAAAAGGAGGTGAAGTAACAAGTTTCATATCTTTTTGTGGCGGTTTAATCGCACCTGAATCTGATAACAATCCGTGGCATTATAAATTTACGTGGAACCCTAGAAATGTTGTTTTGGCAGGACAAGGAGGAGCAGCTTCATTTATACACAATAGCGAGTATAAATATATCCCATACAATCGTTTGTTTGATCGATTAGACCGAATTGATATTCAAGGTTATGGGAAATTTGAGGGATATCCAAACCGTGATTCACTTTCTTACCGCGAAACATACGGATTGGAGCAAATCCCCACACTTTACAGAGGTACACTCCGTCGTCCAAACTATTGCAAAGGCTTTCACGTTTTCGCTGAATTAGGAATGACAGATGATTCATACAAATTGTATCAATCGGAGAAAATAACCCCAAGAGCATTTCTAAACGCCTTTTTACCATATCGAAAAGGGATAAGTCTTGAGGAAAAATTTAAAATATTTCTTCGCGAGGATCGTATGTATTTGTACGACCAATTTGAATGGTTGGGGATTTTTGAAAAAGATGAAACGTTTGGTTTTCCAAATGCAAGTCCAGCGCAGTTATTAGAGAAATTACTAGTCCGAAAAATGAGTTTGGAAGATAACGATAAAGATATGCTCGTTATGTATCACGAATTTGAGTATCATTTCAAAGGTGAAAATCGAAAAATCGTTTCGTCAATGATCAATATAGGAGAGGATGAGGTTTACACTGCGATGTCAAATACGGTTGGACTTCCTGTTGCTATTTGTGCGAAGATGATTCTCAATGGTCAAATTCAAGAAAAAGGAGTAACTTTACCTGTCAACAAACCTGTTTACGAACCTATTCTCGAAGAATTAAAGGCATACAATATTACCTTTGAGGAACACGAGTCAATTCTTGAAGATTAATTATGGAAAACAATCAAAACGAAATGAATATTGAGTTGTCAGAGGATTTGGCAACTGGCGTTTACTCGAATCTGGCAATTATTACGCATTCTCCTGCGGAGGTGGTCTGTGATTTCATTCAAATTATGCCCGGAATGCCAAAGGGAAAAGTTCGTTCACGTGTAATTATGACACCTCAAAACGCAAAACGTTTCCTTCAAGCTTTGAACGAGAATATTCAGAAATACGAGCAAAATTTTGGAGTAATAGATGATCCACAAGCGGGTTTACCACCAATGAATTTTGGAACACCAAGCACAATGGCTTAAAATAAATGCTCTCAATTTGTATTCCGGTTTACAATTCTGATGTATCTGAGTTAGTAGCTTCCTTGCTGCAACAATTAGAAGAGCTCGATTCCAATATTGAAATTTGTTTGATTGATGATGCGTCGCCTAATCCGAAATGCGATGTATTATGCTTCAATCATCCTAAAATTATCAGCCATAAAAATTTGAAGAATGCAGGTAGAGCAAAGGTTCGCAATCAATTTATTGATTTGGTAAATCAACCTTATTTACTTTTCTTAGACGGAGACTCAAAGATTATCTGCACTGATTTTCTCAAAAGATATTGCGATATTATAAAATCGTCAAAAGTAGAAGTTATTTGTGGGGCGAGTGTATATCAATCAAATAAACCAGCTAGATCACATTACCTGCGTTGGAAGTATAGCACTATTCGGGAAAGTAAGTCCTTAGAAGAGAGAAAGCAAAATCCTAACTTGGGATTCAAGACGAATAATTTTATCATCAACCGTGAAATTTTTGGACGAATCAAGTTTAACGAGGAAATTAAAGGCTATGGCCACGAAGATTCACTTTTCGGTTTTGAGTTAAAAAAGTCCTATGTTAAAATTGATCATATAGACAATCCCGTTTTGAATTTTAATCTCGACGATAATGTCACTTTTCTTGAGAAAACGAAAGAAGGGGTTCGAAATTTAAAGCATGTTTTGCAAATTGTAGATTTCGATAAGCAATTTATGGAATCAAGTAAATTAAGTCGAATATACGTTTTGATAGAAAGATTAAAGATGCGAAAGTTTCTCTATTTTCTAATATCATTTATACATCCGATAAATAGCTTTTTCTTAGCGAAAGGTCTTTTTCTACTTTCAATGTTTGATTTATACAAGTTATTTTTTGTTTTAAAGAAGCCTAATTTTTAGTATGTCAAAAGTTAAGGTATCAGATTATTATAGCTTGACGGAAAATGAAATTAAGCAATTAGATTGTCTGACAGAAGATCTATCCTTATCCGATCAACTTTGGTACATTGCAATGTTGTCAAGTGACAAGGTTAAAATATTTATTTACCTTGATTTTGAAACAGTTTTTTTTGTTCCTTACAGGTCTAAATTCGGAGTGAGTTATGCTTACATGCCACCTTTTATACAGAAACTAAATTTTATTGGTTCAAAATCCGGAGTAACCCCAATAATGAATACATTATTCAAAACATTGCGATTTGGTGAAATTTCTGTTTCTGAGAGGATAAATGAAGATTTAAGAGAAAGTTGTTATTTCAGAGAAAGAAGGAATTACATTCTCAAGTTGAATGGTGTATATGATGAAATAAAGAGAAAATATGCTAAAAATCACATTAGAAATTGTAAAAAAGCTAGTAAAATTGAAGTTTATAAAGGAAGTGATTTCAAAGGTTTAATTTCAATATTTAAATCTGAAAAGAATACAGTATTTCAGAAAAAACAATTGGACAAGATTGTTTCTAATTTGAACAAAATAGAAAAATGCGAACGAATAAAAGAACAAATTTTAATATACAACGCATTCGAAAACGGCAAATTAATAGCATCCATTTTTATTGTTCATTATAATGAAGTATTATATTACATTTTGGGGGCCTCAATAAAATCTGAAGTAAGTGTTTCATCATTGGGATTATATAGGCTTTTTGATTTTATAATTGAATCTCATGCAAATCAAGAATTAATTTTAGATTTTGAAGGAAGCGATCATCCAGGAATAGCTAGATTTTTCAAAGGCTTTGGTGCAACTGATTTCGAATATTATTTTATTAGATGGAATAAACTACCGTTTCCATTAAAGTTATTCAAAAACTAATACAATCAATTATAGACAGTCAAGTACTTATTTTAATAGCTCTTTGTAATTTCCAAATCCTTGACAAATCTTATTAATTTCATTTTTTCATGCTCCCAATTTTCTGTTTCAGCAGCCTTTATACAATTCAACTTGTACTCATTTAGTTTGTCTGGATTTTCAATTAGGAAATTTACATTTTTAGCAATTTCCTCCGGAGATACAGTTTCGACGAAACAACCAATATCATATTTATCAATTATTTTTTTCAGTTCAATAAGTTGCGAACTCAAAATTGGAATTCCAGCCTGAATGTAATCGAAAAGTTTGTTGGGTAATGAAAATTTATAATTGTCGCTCAATGGTTTGTCAAGTGTTAAACCAATATTTGCATTGGAAGTCAATTGCATCATTTCAAGGTATGGTCTTTTGTCAAAAAACATGACTTTTTCACTGAGTTGGTTCTTTGCTACTAGTTCTTTTACTTTTGGTATTACGTCCCCACTTCCCACAAGAATTAATACAGCATTGTCTATAAATTGCATTGATAAAACAGCCTCTTCAATCCCTCTATCGACATTCAAACCAGAACCCTGCATGATTAAGATGAATTTCCCTTCAGGTAAGCCTAATTTCGATTTTGAAAGTGGAATTCTATTTTCATATTTTTCAGGTACATTTCGAATAACAAGAATTGATTTGCCATATATCGTTTTATAAATTTTGGCAATTGATTCATTAACAGTTATTATATGTTGAAGTTTTGGAAAAATATACTTTTCAATTTTAATCCATGTGTTTTTTACAAATTTGCGATTCTCCAATTCAGGAACTTCCGTGAACAATTCGTGTGTGTCATATATGAGTTTTGATTTCGATTTGAGTTTTGAAACGAAAAAATTTGCGGGTAATGTGTCTAGATCATTTGAGTACAGAATATCTACTTTTTTTAAAACTAAAAAGAGAAAAAGTCGAATATTCAACTCAGCATAGAAAAGAGGCCCCTTATCAAAAATGAGTTTAATCCTTTTAGTCTTGTAGTTTCTGAAATCGAGCGACACACTTATTTTTCTTAATCTACCAACGAGTAAAACATCAAATCCCATTTCATTTAGTATTGAGCATGTCCGATTGACTCGATTATCGGTAACCAAGTCGTTCGATACAGATACAATTACTCTTTTCATTTTAATTTAACGACAAAATTAACTTTTTGTTGTTACAGATTTTTGAATGAATCCTTTTTGATTCGAAGAAATAGCATTGATTTTTGACTTAACAAATAAAATATTTTCAGTTAAAGGGATATTTTTTAAAAAAAATCTTTGCAGTCAAAAAAAGTTTTGTAAATTTGCAATCCCAAAAGTAAATTTGGGGATAAAAATAAAGTTCTTTTCTTTACTGTTTACCAACAATTGCCGATGTAGCTCAGTTGGCCAGAGCAGCTGATTTGTAATCAGC
>JBMLTP010000007.1:0-4004 GCA_049239885.1 Crocinitomicaceae bacterium | reverse complement strand
GGTTATTAAATCTGACGCCTACATATTAGAATCTCCTCTCATAAAAGATAGTGTTATTGACGATTTTTACGAAGTTAAGCGCTTTGTTATTGAACCTGGTGATTATGATCTTCGAATCGAATTGACTGATTTAAATAATCCGAAATCTAAAACTGGAGGAAAACAAAAAATAAAAATTGATGATTTTAAGATTTCACCATCTATTTCAGATATCGAAGTCGCCGAATACGCATATGAGTCGGATCTAGAAAATAACTTCGTAAAATCTGGATTCCACATAATTCCATTGATTTCAAATTTCTACCCCACTGATTTAACAAAAATACCTGCTTATTTTGAAGTTTATAACTCAGATAAAATCGGTGATTCCATCGTTGGAATTATTCAGAAAATCATTAATGACGATACCGATGAAGAATTAGAGGACTTTGCAACATTTACAAGAGTTAAACCAGCTCCAGTTCTTCCGTTTTTCAAGAAAATGGACATATCAAAATTGCCTACTGGAAACTATCGAATGGAAGTAATTCTTACTGATCGCAAGTTGAACACGATTGCTAAAAACTCATACTCTTTCCAACGAAGCAATGATTTAGAAATCGAATTTAATCCTGAAAACATAGTTTTGGATCCCGCATTTCAAAACACAATTACGGAAGATAGTGTATTCTATTACCTCGAAAGCTTGATTCCGATTGCCAAACCTGCTGAAATAAAAAACATCATTTCCACTTATAAAACAAAAGATAAACAAAAATCAAGAAAGCACATTCAAGCATTTTGGGTCCAAACATCGGGAAAAGATAGCTACAATGCTTGGGTCAAGTATAAAATACAAGTGCAACAAGGAGAACGAATGTATCACACCAATTATCAACAAGGATTTGAAACAGACCGCGGTCGCGTTTACTTGAAGTATGGCGCACCGAATAACATTGTATCAAAAGAAACTTCACCATCGGAATATCCCTATGAGATATGGACATACAATAAAATTGGGAAATTTAGCAATCGTCGATTCGTTTTTTACAATCCCGATTTAGTAAACAATGCATATCGTTTATTGCACTCGGACATGCTCGGTGAATTAAAAAATCCGGCGTGGCAACAAACTTTAAATAAAAGAAATACAGTTAATGGCGACGTTGATAATCCCAATAAATTCAACGAAGACCATTGGGGAGGAAATAGCAACGATTATTTTCGTCAATACTAATCATGCAAGAGAAGCTAGCTGTTGTTATCTTAAATTACAATGGTAAAAATCATTTGGAAACTTTCCTTCCGAGTGTGATTGAGTTTTCCAATTCCCATCAAATTATTGTTGCAGATAATTGTAGCACAGATGATTCTATCTCATTTCTTAAAACCAATTTCCCGAAAGTAGAAATTATTCAAAATCTAGAAAATGGAGGATTCGCCAAAGGCTATAATGATGCATTAAAATTGCTAGAAGGAAGATTTGACTATTATCTATTGCTCAATTCCGATGTGGAGGTTACAGAAAACTGGATTGCGCCTTTACTAGAAACATTAAACGACGAAAACATTGCTGGTTGCCAACCCAAAATTCTTTCATACAATGATAGAACTAAATTTGAGCACGCAGGTGCAGCTGGTGGTTTTATCGATGCCGATTATTTTCCATTCTGTAGAGGACGTATTTTTGAAGAAACAGAAACCGATTTAGGACAATATGATTTTCCACTAGAAATAACTTGGACAAGCGGAGCTGCAATGCTAATTCGCTCTAATTTATTTCATGCTGTTGGAGGTTTTGACGAGCATTTCTTCGCGCACATGGAAGAAATTGACCTATGCTTGAGATTGGCCAAAAAAGGGTACAAATTTTCATGTAATCCAGCGAGTTCAGTATATCATTTAGGAGGTGGGACACTACCATACAATTCGGCAAGTAAAGTCTATTTGAATTTCCGAAACAACCTTTTTATGCTTGTAAAAAATCATCCGGGTTGGTTATTCCCCAAACTATTCAAACGAATGGCTCTTGATGGAATTGCGGCGTTTAAATTTCTTGCTGATGGTAAATTATCATTCTTTTGGAAAGTCTTTCTTTCTCACATGCAATTATACATTCATTTACCGAGACTTTTAAAACAGCGTGCCGCTTCAAAATTTGATAAACAAGACTTTAAGTTTTATCATGGAAGTATTTTGTGGAGTTTCTTCATCCAAAAAAACAAACGTTTTTCAACGTTAAATTCAAGGAGATTTGAATTATAAATAACATTTACTATGAACAAACTATTTTTTGTTTTTACCACATTGGTAATCTTCTCATCTTTTGGTCAAAACAAAACCAACTATTGTCACTATGTCAATCCATTTATTGGAACTGGAGGTCACGGTCATACGTATCCTGGTGCCTCTGCCCCATTTGGAATGATTCAGATTTCGCCCGATACTCGAAAAGACGATTGGGATGGATGTTCAGGATATCATTATTCAGATTCAATTATCTATGGATTTAGTCAAACACATTTAAGTGGTACTGGTGTCCCAGATTATTGTGACCTATTAATTGTTCCTCAATCCGGAAAGGCGAAAATTGTTTCAAAACTCGAAAATAAAGCCAAAGGTTATGGATCGCGATATTCTCATTCCGACGAAAAAGCAAGTCCAGGGTATTATGAAGTTTTTCTGAAAGATGAAAATGTAAAAGTTCGATTGACAACAGGAAAAAGAAGTGGTTTGCACGAATATACGTTTTTGAATCGACAAGGAAAAAGATATTTACTCTTAGATGCAGATCCAAGGGACAAAGTCATTTCAGCAAACTTCAATATACTATCAAAAAATCAAATTTCTGGTCATCGGATTTCCAGTGGCTGGGCCAAGGAACAGCATTTTTATTTCTATTTGGAAACTTCGATTCCATTCGTGAAAAGTAAAAAGATTTTTATCAAAGGGAGACATAAGTTACTACTTACATTTCCAAAAAACACGGAAAAAGTCTTGGTAAAAATCGCCATTTCTACTGTAGATGAAGACGGTGCGAAAAACAACCTCTCAGAACTTAGTTTCTTGGATCAATACAAAGAAAAGCCGAATGATTTTTTCAAAAAATTCAGAGAATCGAATGAGAAACTTTGGGAAGAAGAATTGAGTAAAATCCGAATCGAAAATAAGGACGAGGATAAAAAAAGAATCTTTTATACAGCTTTGTATCATTCGTTCCTAGCTCCAAATTTATTCAGTGACTCAGATGGAAGATATCGCGGAAGAGACAACCAGATCCATCAAACAGAAGTTGGTAAAAATCAATATACGGTATTCTCTCTTTGGGATACGTATCGAGGAACTCATCCATTATTCACCTTGGTTCAACAAAAAAGAACGAACGAATTTATTCAAACTTTTTTAAATCAATTTGATCAAGGTGGAGATTTACCTGTTTGGGAACTTGCCGGAAATGAAACAGAGTGTATGATTGGCTATCACAGCGTATCAGTCATTGCGGATGCATACTTAAAAGGAATTCGCGATTTTGATGCAGAAAAAGCACTGATGGCGATGGTTGCAACCGCTCAATTCGATGAACTTGGTAAGAAACAGTTTAGAAATCAAGGATTTGTTAGCTCAAATGATGAACCTGAATCGGTTTCGAAAACATTGGAGTATTCCTATGACGATTTTTGTATCTCACAATTAGCAAAAGCTTTAGGTAAGGATAGTATTTATAAAGCATTCAACAAAAGTAGTTTCAATTTTATAAACCTTTTCGACCCCTCTACAAAATTCATGAGAGCCCGTCGCGGAGCACAGTGGTATGGGCCATTTGATCCTGCTGAAGTGAATTTCAATTATACCGAAGCAAATAGCTGGCAATATTCGTTGTATGCTCCTCAACACATCGAAACCTTACCCAATATGATTGGCGGAAAAGATTCGCTTGAAAACTGGCTTGATCGACTTTTCACAAATAAATCCTCACTTGCAGGACGAGAGCAAGCAGATATCACAGGATTAATCGGACAATATGC
>JBMLTP010000006.1:0-5011 GCA_049239885.1 Crocinitomicaceae bacterium | reverse complement strand
GTTCAGCATCGAATTGGTCACCAAAAACCAAGCTTGAACATTACTTGGATTCTTCAGGAAAAATTAAAAACAGCAGTGTTTCCTCTTTGAAATTTTTGATCATGATGAAAGTTTGTAAGGAAAATGAAAAGTATCGACCTGGCCTAGAATGGATTTTCGAGGATATACAAAGGCATCAGAAGAAAATGGTAGAACTATTAATGGGTATTTAATCTCACAGAAATTTAATGAAAATAGCCGTAATTGGGGGAGGAGCAGCTGGATTTTTTGCGGCAATTTCGTGTAGAAATCATTTTCCGAATGCTCAAGTTACCATTCTTGAAAAATCATCAAAAGTATTATCCAAGGTTAAAATTTCGGGTGGAGGGAGATGTAATGTGACAAATGCTTGTTTTGATAACAAAAAACTCTCACTACATTATCCGCGTGGTGAAAATCAACTAAGAAAGGCGTTCGAGCAATTCAATGCAGCGGATACTATGGAATGGTTTGAATCTCGAGGAGTGAAAATGAAAGTTTATCCCGATAATTGCGTCTTTCCTTTGGTGAATGATTCACAGGCGATTATTGATTGCTTTTTAAATGAATCCAAACGACTGAAAATAGAAATTTGTTACAATCAACGAATCCAACAGATTTTAAAATCAGAGAATAAGTTTTTAATTCAAACCGATGAAAATAAACTGGAATTTGATCGTGTAATTGTTACCATTGGTGGACAACCAAAGTCTTCTGGATTTAACTGGATGGAGAAGCTCGGTCATCAAATAATTGAACCAGTTCCTTCCTTATTTACCTTCAATATGCCAAAAAATCCGATTTGTGAATTGATGGGTAATGTGGTAGAAAACGCAACTGTAAAAGTTGAAGGAACCAAATTAATAGGGCAGGGTCCATTGTTGATTACGCATTGGGGAATGAGTGGGCCCGCAATTTTGAAGTTGTCGGCTTTGGGAGCTCGAATTTTGAATGAAAAGAGTTACAACTTCGCCATTCTAGTAAATTGGTTAAACGAATTAAAGGAAGATGATTTACGAAATCAACTTCAGTTTGCGATGCTCGAACAAGGAGGTAAGATGGTGACGAATTTAAACCCCTTTCCAATTACAAATCGGTTATGGGTTTTTCTACTTCAGAAATCGGATATCTCGCTCGAAATGAGGTGGAAAGATTTAGGTAAAAAGAACATCAATAAACTCCTGAATACATTACTAAACGATCGTTACGAAGTCAGTGGAAAAACTACGTTTAAAGAAGAATTCGTAACAGCTGGGGGAATTTCATTGCAGGAAATCGATTTCAAAACCATGGAAAGCAGAGTTATTAAAGGATTGTTTTTCGCTGGAGAAGTTTTGGATATCGATGGAATCACAGGTGGATTTAATTTTCAAGCTGCATGGACCACAGGATTTATTGCTGGTAAAAATGTTGGTGGTTTTTGATAATAAATGTCTTCATTTTTGCTTAATTTGACCTTTTCATTTCAATAATTGTTTTAACTTTCTTTAATGAAAGAAGTTCAAAATCATAACACAAGGTTTGAATCATTGGATTGGCTCAGGGGGCTCACAGCTCTATCAATTATGATTTATCATACATATACCTTTAATTTTAATAGTCTCGATTCTAGTTCATTTTTAGGAAGATTAGGCATATATGGGGTTTCCATTTTTTTCGTTCTTTCAGGACTTAGTATGGCAATTGTTTATAATAACTATTTCAAAAGCTTTAAGGATATTCTTTATTTCTATTACCGTCGACTAATGAGAATCGTCCCCTTGTTTTGGTTGACTTTTTTTTTAGTAATGCTTTTACATCAAAGAATAGAGCCGTTTAAAGAATGGATAGTGAATTTATTTTTTATTTTCGGTTTCGATGAAAACAAAACAACCATCATCCCAGGTGGATGGTCAATTGGGGTGGAAATTTATTTTTACCTCTTTACACCACTCATTCTAATAGCCTATTCATATAAGAAATGGATTGGAAGAATAATTATTGCTTTTCTTCTTTTATATGGAATGCAATATGCGTTTATTATTTTTAAAGATGTTAAGGTTCTAGGAGCTTTTTGGTACCATTATGTATCTCCAATGAATAACTTTTTCTTATTTGGAATTGGCATTTTGCTTTTTTACGAATTTAAAAACGTAAAGATTTCCAACGCTTTTTGTCTAATGGGAGTTATTATTTCTTGTCTGATTTTTATTTATTATCCTGTTATAGGAAATCAAGTTTACATTGTTAAAGGAATGAATCGCTTTATCTTTAGTTTTGCAAGTATATTGTTAGTTCTTATGTTCTTTTTAATGACCTATCAACCACCTCGTTGGATTGTTTATCCATTGCAAAAATTTGGGATAGCCACTTATGGAGTGTATTTACTTCATCATCTAGTTCAACAATTCTTGCATGATTATTGCCTCCTGAAAAATCCTTATTTATTGATGATTTCAACGATAATTTTAAGTGTAATTATGGCCTTGTTTATTTACAAAAATTTTGAAATTCCATTTATTAAATTGGGAAAGAAAAAAATATTTGGGGATTAAGTTGATCAATTTGATCTGCTAGCCAACAGACTCAGGTGAAACAAAGCATCACCACTCTCTTTTTCACTGATAGGTATGTTGTAATCACAGTTGCCAATTCCGTTTAATAAACTGCAAAGAATTTTTCCTGATTCATTTTTTTTATCCTGATACATAAACTCAATGACCTTTTGAACATCATCGGCCTCAAGGGATATCATTGGAAAACTTGAGGTAATCGTTTCCTCAATTTCAAGAAATTCCTCCTTTGAAATTCGATTTTGCTTCCAAGAAATAAAAGCCTCGGCGCACATTCCTAGTGCAACAGCGTGACCATGTGAAATTGGCGTTTTATCCAAAAAATAACTTTCCAAAGCATGCCCAATCGTATGGCCGAAATTTAAGATTTTCCGCAAGCCACCCTCCTTTGGATCCAAATCAATGATTTCCGTTTTAATTTTAACTGAAGCATGAATGACTTCCTCCTGAATTAATTCTTCCTCAGAATGAATGGTTTTTATTTGATGCCATAGTTTATTATCTCTAATCAAAGCATGTTTAAGCATTTCAGCGTAACCATTGAATATTTCCTCTGCCGGAAGAGTTTGAAGCAATTTTGTATCGATGTATATTTTCTCTGGATGACAAAATGTGCCAAGTTGGTTTTTATATTGATCTAAATCAATTCCGGTCTTCCCACCAATCGAAGCATCTACCATGCCGAGTAATGTTGTAGGAATATTGACGAAATTCATTCCACGTTTGAAAATAGAAGCAATGAAACCACCCATATCCGTAACGACACCACCACCAACATTGATTACCAAGTCTTTTCTGCTGAATCCATATTCTGTAAAAGCTTGCCAAACTTGGAAACAAACCTCCATTACCTTGTTTTCCTCTCCTACGGGTAGTAAAATAATTTCAGCGCGTTCTAACTCTTGAAAAGAAGTTAAAAGGTATTCAAGGCAACAGTCGTGAGTGTTTTCATCAACCAATATAATTAATTTATGGTCTCGATAAGTTTGAAGGAAGTCAACAAACGAACTTTCCTCAAGAGAACCAATTTCCACCGAATACCCTTGAGCATCAATTAATTTCATTATTTATAAAATTTTCTCAAAGTTAATTATTCTTTTCACTGTCTTTAAGTTCCAAAAAACAAATTAAATTTGACCATGATATCTTTTGAGAATACAGTAATCGCTTTTCAAAGCAAATCGAATAAAGACTTAAAAAGAGCTTATTGGTTATTTAAAATCATTGCTTCTCCAACATTTGTAAAATTTGGTAAAATAGCAACGAACTTCGCTTTGAAACTCCATTTACCAATTAATTCAATCGTAAAGGCAACTATTTTTCAGCAGTTTTGTGGAGGAGAGAGTATTGGAGAGTGTGATTCTGTTATCAAAAAAATGGGAGACTTTGGTGTCGGAACTATACTTGATTATTCTGTTGAGGGAAAAACCTCTGATGAGGATTTCGATCAAACAGCCGATATTATTATTAAAACATTGGAGCGAGGAAAGTCTGATAAAAACATTCCGTTTGGTGTATTTAAAGTCACAGGAATTGGTCGTTTCGACTTATTGGAAAAAGCGAGTATGCGAGATTATCAATTCTCTGAAACCGAAAAAAAGGAAATCGAAATCATTATCAACAGAATTGATCGAATTTGTAAAGCTGCTTTTGATGCGAATGTGCCTGTCTTTATTGACGCCGAAGAATCTTGGATTCAACCAGCAATTGACGACTGGACATTTGAAATGATGCTTAAATACAACAAGGAACGAGCAATTGTTTTCAATACAATTCAAATGTATCGCCATGATCGATTGGAATTTTTAAAGTCGTGTTTCGAATTGGCTAAACAACATAATTTAAAGTATGGCGTCAAATTGGTTCGAGGTGCTTACATGGAAAAGGAGCGAAATCGAGCGGTAAGTTTAGGTTATCCTTCACCAATTCAACCAGATAAAGCATCTTCGGATCGTGATTACAATTTGGCTTTGGAGTTTATTGTTACGAATGCGGAATTTTTTGCGCTTTGCGCTGGTACCCATAATGAGGAAAGCTCACTTTACCTCACGCAACTATTAGAAAAGCATGATATTAAGGGCGATGATACTCGTTTTTTTGGAGCTCAACTTCTTGGAATGAGTGATCATATTTCTTATAATCTTGCAGCTTCCGGTTATAACGTAGCGAAGTATGTGCCATTTGGTCCAGTTCGTGAAGTAATGCCATATCTATTACGAAGAGCCGATGAAAACACATCGGTTGCGGGTCAAACGGGAAGAGAATTGAGTTTGATTATGCGGGAATTGAAGCGTAGGAAATTGTAATTAAGATGTCATTAAAAGGAACACTGAACGCGCATTAAAATGGATTGACCAGTTCTGCCAAAGATATTTTCACTAGCTATTCCGACATTCCAATTTTTTATTTTCAAGCTTGAATAAGTTCCAAATCGATAGAAT
>JBMLTP010000005.1:0-6573 GCA_049239885.1 Crocinitomicaceae bacterium | reverse complement strand
TGCTCATTACCCTAGCTAATTCAAGAACGAGAGCAGAACCCGAAGCATTGTCCTCAATTCCTTGAGCTTGACATGTGATATCGCATTCATTTTCACAACGACTGTCCATGTGGCCTTCGATTACTATAACTTCGTGGTTTGTTGTGTCGGTTCCCGGTAGGACTGCAATAACATTCCGATGCTGTGTTACATTGCAAATGGTTCTGTCAAACTGAAAATACGATGGAATCAACCTATTCTCTGCTTGAGCGCTAAAATTTGAAAATTTCTGAAATGCCCAACGTCGAGCGGCTCCAATTCCCGAGCTGGTCGAAACTGTATCAGAGGCCGTATTTCTATTTTCGAATGACGCTAGTTTTAAAATGTATGACTTAAGCGAGTCTGCGCTTACGTTATTTTGAATGAATGACACAACGTCTGCGTGCTGATTAATGGGTGAAGATGAAAAGTAATCGGCAGGATTGAAATTTCCTTTAATTATCTGTTCAGACGACAAATTAGTGAATTGGATATTTGTTTGGGAAAGCAAATTAGTCAGTTGAAACCAAACTAATGCTGAAAGAAAAAATGAAAACTTGTTGATTGTCATAGCAATCTTAAAGATAATGAATATTATTCGATTTGTTACATTTTCATTATTCCCTCGTTTAATTAGCGTTATTGATTTTTCTACAAACTTATTAATGTTATGAAACCCAAAAAAAACAAACTACACAAAATGACCGTTGGAAAACAACGCGAAAAACAAGTGGAACAGGGTTTCTTTGACGGAAGGTTTGTCCAAAAAGCGGAAGAATCAAAAAAGGTCTACAAGCGGAAAGTAAAACATCAGAAGAAAGATTAGGAATAACATCAATTACACGCTAAAAACGATAGGATAGCCCCATCTGCAATCCAACTGATTTATATGAATTTCTAACAATTCCTTGATTTACAACGGGTCCTAATGACATTCTGTAAACGGGAATGATGGAAACTGTAAATTGTTCCAACCCAAAGGTAAATTGAGCTCCTGTCTGAAAAGTCGACGTGAAACGTTCAGATTTGACAATCGATGTTGAGATTAAATCCGGATTCAAGTAAATCCCATCTCTACTGATTCCATAACCGACTGAAATTCCTGCAAACGGATTTATTCCAAATTTTTCTTTTTCAAACAGATATCCAACATTAAAAGGCACATTCAAGTAGGAATAGCGATTAATACCTGAAATTGAATTGTAATCGTATGTAAGTTGCTCTCCCCATTCAAAATATTCGATTCCCGACTGAAAAGTCATTTTTCGCTGAATAAGTTGTATTTGCATAGCCAAATCCCAGCTAGAAGTCATTCGCTCCTGCTGACGGCGCGTTTCGCGGTACGTTTTAAATTCAGTTGAATTAGCTAAAATCGGATAACCTTCATTAAAATTCATAGATGAAAAAACACCGCTCACTCCGGTAAACAAACCAATTGAAAATCGTTTTTTCTCTTCGATTTTATTTTTATACGATTTCAAATCAAGTTTAGAATCTTTTATAACAACTGAAGAATCGATTGACTTTACCATTTTATTCGCTTCACTTTTCAGTGTATCATCATTTGAATTTGTCTCCAATTTTACTGTTAATTCTGAATTCTGAAACGATTGATTAGATTGAATGGATTGATCCTTAAAAATTCCTTGATCTGTTTCGGATTGTATTTTAACCATTGAAACTCCAAATTCAGAATCATCCACTAATTTTTTTGATATAATTCTTTCATTTGATTTAAAAACCGTTGGAGATGCTACTTTCAATAAATTTGACGCGTTTACAACCTCTTCATCTCTGATTGAGGTGTTTTCTTTTAAGGTATTCCCGAAAGAATTTTGTTTCGAGTCAATTGTTCCTGAACCTTGCTCTTTTTTTGAAGCGGGTTTTAATCTTTCAATTTCGGAAGACATTTTTTCTGTATTACTATCCACGAAAAAATAGGTCATTGTCATCGACCCTGCAATTAGTGTTAATGAGAGAAACCAAATTACAAAAACCCTTCTTTTTTTCTTCTTCTCAAGTTGATCGAGACGAGAATTGATATCTACTAGAAAATACTCGGGGATTTGCTCATTGAAATCCGGACTCAATTCCTTATTCAATAAATCATCCATTTCATCTTGCTTCATGATTCACTTCAATTTTTAACTGTTCCTTTAATTTTTTTCTTGCCATTTTCGTATGCCACTTTGATGTTTGCTCTGAAATCCCTAACATCTCCCCTATTTCTTTGTGCGAAAAACCATCTATGGCGAAAAGATTAAATACAACTTTTGTCGATTCTGGCAACTTTTCAACCATACTGTTTAAATGCGAATTATTTATCTCAAATTCTGCTTCCGCATGGGTGAACTGATTCAATTCTACATCCAAATCTTGATTAAAGAGGTTTCTATATTTTTTATTCCTTCGGTAATCGTCGATGATTTCATTGGTAATGATTCGCTTAACCCAACTAAAATAGTTGACCTCTTGAAAATTATTTAAATTTTGGATGATTTTAATAAAAGCGTTGTTCACCAAAGCCAAATGGTCTTCCTCATTCTTCCTGAACCGCCTCGCAACAGCAATTAATATGGGATAACTTTGCTTATACAATTCCAACTGCGCCTTTCTATTGAAAGCGAATGCCTGTTTCAGTAATTCGGAGCTTGGTTGTTGCATAGTTCGTTAACTTAATATTAACGAAAAAACACGAACGAAAGGGGTGTAAGTAAACTAATTTTTTAAGCTTAAAAAAGTTTAAATTAACCAATAAAAGAAAATATTTTGACCTATTAGTTAGGAAAATCCTCTTTAACACAGCGTTCTACAATCTTTGCGCTATTTAATGCCAATGGGATTCCACCTCCCGGATGAACGGTAACCCCTGAAAAATAAAGTCCTTTGATTGTCTTGGAAAAATTGGGATGACGGTAAAATGCTGAAAATGCACTATTGGAAGAATTACCATAAATTGAACCTTGTTTACCAAAATAAGTCGATTCAATTGTTCGCGGGTCTGCGATATCCTCCACTTCAATCAAATCTTCAACATCCGTAGTTAGATGTTTTGAAATTTTACGAATAATTCGTTCACGTGTTTGATTTAAAATTTCATTCCAATTCTGCCCTACGTTTATTGGAGCATTGACCATCACAAACCAATTTTCAGAACCTGTTGGCGCATCGTTTTTCTCGACTTTCGAAGTAATGTGAATGTAAATCGTTGGGTCAACATGCATGGTTTTGGTTTCGAACAAAGCATTAAACTCCGCTTCATAGTTCTCAGCAAACAAAATGTTATGAACTCCAAATTGATCGAAGGATCCTTTTATTCCCCAATAAAAAACAATGGCTGAAGTCGATTTTTCTTGATTCAATATTTTATGAGGAGCAGCAAAACCATTCAACAACTTCTCATACGTAAAATGAACATCCATATTGGAAACCACAAGATTGCATTCATAGGTTCCTTTAACAGTTTTTACTCCAACTACTGAATTATTTTGGTGAATTATTTCACTAACATACTCATTGGTATAAAACGAAATTCCACAATCCTCTGCCAATTTTTTGAGAGTATCTGTTATGGCCACCATTCCTCCTTTTGGCATTGCAGGTCCTTCATTCAACTCCAGATGAGAAATTATATTCAACATTCCAGGTGTTCTGTATGGGCTACTTCCATTGTAAGTCGCCATTCGATTAACTATTTGGGCTGTCTTTGGATTTTTGAATACAGATTTGTTTACTTGATGCATTGAAGAAAGTAGTCCATATTTCGGTATTCTCGAAATCGCTTTCCAAACAGATTTATTAAACCAATGTTTAAACCGATGTAATGAAACTTCAATAAAAACGGGATAAACAGCTTCATAATTGCTTTTCATTCGATCAAGAAACGATTCAGTTTGATTTAAATCCTCCCCAAAACTTTGTTCAAACGTTTTCGAAACTTCCGTTTTCCCACTTTTCAGATTTACGTGCTGTCCATCTGCAAAAAAATAACGGCATGATTCATCTAGTCGACGATATTCGAAAAAATCTTCTGATTTCCCGCATAACGCCACTAGTTCTTGAATTAAATGTGGCTCTGTAAAAACGGATGGACCCATATCGAAACGATAAGAACCTATCATTTTTGAGTTAACCTTTCCTCCGATAAAAGCATTTGATTCAAAAATTGACACATCGTACCCCAGTTTTGCAATTCGAATTCCAGAGGCTAATCCACCTACACCACTACCAACAATTATCGCTTTTCTGCTCATTACGAAATGGATAAACAACTATTTAACTCATCTGTTCGATGGAATCCGAATTTCAACGTACACCAAATTGGTTTGATAAATCGAAAAACTAACATTTTTTCCATATTCTATATCAAGTCTTTTCTGCAAATTACTTAATCCAATACCTAAATCTTTTTGACCACTAATAACACCTGAATTGGCAACCTGAATTAAAATAAATTTCCCATCGCTATCTACACGAATCGAAATTTCCCCACCTTCAATTAACTTTGAAATTCCGTGTTTAATTGCATTTTCCACCAAGGTTTGAATTGTAAATGCAGGAATGTTAATAGATTTCGCTTCCTCATTTATTTCTTTCTTTACGATAAGACGTTCTTCAAACCTTATTTTCTCTAAACTTAGATATGAATCAACCATTTGAAGCTCATTTTCAATGCTTACAAGCCTATCATAACTTGTTGAAAGGGAAAACCTCAATAAATGAGAAAGTAAAGTAACAGCCTCTTTCGATTTCTTTGGATCAACTTCAACCAAAGCACGAATTGAGTTTAATGCATTAAACAAAAAATGAGGATTCAATTGAGACCTTAAATTCTGCAATTCCAATTCCGTTTGAAAGGCTTTAAGTGTTAAATTATCAAGTTCTTGGCGTCTGTTTTGTTCAAACAAGTGATACCCATAATAAAGAGTCAACCAAAAAGCGAATAGAAATAAAATGGAAGCCCAATTTATCAAAAAAGACATGACTCCCAAATTCACCATTGACCAAGAAAGAAGAATTGAAACGGTTTTAATTGAAATTACATATAGAAATGATATTGCAAGCAGCAAGAAAATGGTCTTTAAGAAATCCCAAAATCCGTGAACATTGAGAAGCCCCATAGACATAACTCGATTCTTCAAAAAGTGACTGAAAAAGACCCCAAGAAAGAACGAGAAAATAAGATTAATTAAAAATGAACCACTCAAACTAAAACCTTTCGTATTGAATGAGGCCAAAATAATGAGGCCTGCATAGACACTCCAACCCAAAATCTGAAGGAACCAATATAAATGAGCTCGTTTGAAAGTCATCATGCGACTTCAAAAGTAATATGAAATTAAATAGAATAGAAAATCAGATGTAATTGCGCCTAAAACCCTTATAAAACAAGGTTTTTAACGGTGTTTATTAACAAAAAATAGGATTTTTCAACATTTTCGTGATTTTTTTGGCCTGAGAACGAACAAGGCGTTGATATTCCGATATATTTGTTCCGTAATTAATTATTATTAACTCATTTAAACAAATTATTATGAACAAAGCAGAATTAATTGATGCAATTGCAGAAGGATCTGGATTGTCTAAAGCAGATTCTAAAAGAGCGTTAGACGCATTTGTTGATGCAACGGCATCAGCGTTGAAAAAAGGAGATAGAATTTCTCTAGTTGGTTTTGGTTCTTTCAGCGTTTCTAACAGAAAAGAGCGTAAAGGTCGTAACCCATCTACAGGAAAAGAAATCACAATCGCTGCAAAAAACACAATCCGTTTCAAAGCAGGTTCTGAACTTTCTTCAAGCGTAAATTAATACCTTACTAAGGTTAAAGAAAAGCTATCTGAAATTCAGATAGCTTTTTTTATTTCCATTCTTTTGAATTATTCAACGCAAGTGCAATCTGCCATAGAACTCCTAACAAAATTGAAGCAAAGACTAGGTGAGCTGTTTGTACCAATCCGGGCATGTTCGCATAAGCCAACAATACACCAGTAATTAATTCTACTCCAAGAACTGCAAATGCTAGTCGTATTGAATTATATTTTCCAGACTTCTCATTTTTCCAAGCAATAAAAACTAGCAGAATCAAAACAAGCCAAGAAAAACTGCGATGAATGATAAATGGGAGTCCAAGTCGTTCTATAAATTCAGATCTTGGTATATGTTGTTTAACTAAAAAATCAGTTGCCTCCCTTACTTGGGTCCCCAAAAACATTTGATAAAATGTAATGACCAAAATAAACCAGATCAACCAACGTATTGATTTTTCAATTCGAAATTCACTGTAGTTTATCTTTCTGATTTTAAACAATATATATATCTGAATTAGAAGTATTACTAGAGCTAAAAAGAGATGAATCGTAATGGTCCATGGAACCAGATTAGTCGCAACAACGATCGATCCAAACCAACCTTCAATTCCCATTAAAATGAGATTTAGGAGCATCAACCATTTTAATTTTGATTGTTTGTAAACTGTAAAAAACCAAATCAAACCAACAATCATCACATTACCCGCTAAAAATCCCAATAAACGATTCACATATTCGGTCCACGTTTTT
>JBMLTP010000004.1:0-6030 GCA_049239885.1 Crocinitomicaceae bacterium | reverse complement strand
TTCTGATGAATTAATTTGACGACCTCAGTAAGAAGGATTTTCGAATCGATTCCTTTGTATTGTGGGTCTGTATCTGAAAAATGATATCCAATGTCTCGTAAATTGGCTGCTCCTAAAAGCGCATCACAAATAGCGTGAAGTAAGACATCTGCATCAGAGTGCCCAACAGCGCCTAGATCGGATTCAATTTTTTTTCCACCGATAAATAAAGGATATTCTTCCGCTAGTTGGTGAACATCAACTCCGTAACCGATACGTAAGCCTAACATTATTCGCCTGTGTTATCCACTTTAGCACCAGATTGACCAAGTGTCAAACGCAGCGTGAATCGAAGTGTATTTGCTAAAGGACTTTGACGTCCACTCAAAGATGCTAAATAGGAGAAATCAATAGCAAACATATTGTATTTCAGAGTAGCTCCCAAGTTTAGAAACTTCCGATTTCCTTTGTTCTCGTTCTCATAGAAAACACCAGATCGAACAGCGAAAACATTGTTATACCACCATTCAACACCTGCGGCGATGTTAATTTCAGTTAGTTCTTCCTTCAATTTTGTGCCTTTCACACTTTGACCCGTATTATTAGAATAGTCGCCGTTCTCATTTTGAACAGCTACTCCGGGAGCATCATAAAAGGATTGAAGCATTCCTGCGATTACACCGACATCATTCGATTTACCTAATATAACACCATCGGGTAAAGAGGAATATCCAAATGTCCCATTTGTAATTGGCGGTGTAGGAACTAATAATTTTTGCAAATCCAATGCGAAAGTCACGTGATTGTAATCATCAAACTCAGCTTTGAACGCGTTACCAATTTTTAAATTCATTGGTATAAAATCTCGTTTTGCTAATTCAGAATAGGCCACTTTATTACCTATATTATTAAAGGTTGTTGCAAATGTGTACGTCCCCTTTAACTTACCAATTTTTGCTCGATCATTGAAATAGGTAAAAGACAGATCAGCTGCACCAACAATTCCTGGTTTTGTATTAACTCCACCGACTGTTAATCCTCCTGTAAGATTTGAATATGCAAATTTCCCATTCAAACCGATGCTCAATTTATCAGCGAGTCTAAACGCATAAGCTCCTGTTAGCTCATATTCACTTGGCTTGTCTTCACGCAAAACATTTCCCGATGCATCTGTAAACGTAATTTCTCCAAGGCTAAAAAAACGAAGAGATCCACCTATTGAATGGGTCTTATTGATTTTATAATATCCGGCCAAATAAGAAAGGTGGATGTCATTGGTTAATTGCCTAAGCCATGGTGTGTAAGACAAACTTACCTCAGACTTTTCCTTCGCGAAACTAATTCCGGATGTGTTCCAATAAACCGATGTCGAGGATGGACTCAATGCAGTTCCCGCATCACCCATACCTCCTGCTCTCGAGTCCGGTGTAATTGACATGAAAGGCAAAGCAGTTGTTATTGTGTTTAATTGAAGGTCATTTTGATTCGCTCCTGAACCACCCGTTGGTTGAGCCAATGCTACTAGGGAAATTAAAATGCCAGGGATTAGAAGAATTATTTTTTTCATTCAGAGAAAATTCAATTTCGAATGGTAAATATACGTAAAACGGAAGGCTTTATTGTAAGAATTACCTTAAAATAACTAATTTTTCCGTTTTTTCTGCTGTTTCCCCAAGATCGTTTTTAATTTTCAGACGATAAATGTATACTCCTTTTGCTAATGGATCTCCAAAATCATCCATTCCATCCCAATCAATTCCATCTACTCGAAATCCTTTCGTATCAATTGTACTAGAAATTGTTTTTACTAATTTGCCAGAAATCGTATAAACTTGTATTTGAGCATCTAAAAAACTACACGACTGATTGTGCTCAAACATGAATTCAGTTCTGGTTGAAAATGGATTCGGGTAATTATAAACTTTATCCAATTGTGGAGCCTTTTTTTCCTGAACATTAAACTCTATCCGAACAGAAGAAGAATTGTTATTTACGTCCCAAACCTTTACCGACAGATTGTGCTTTCCGGGCTCTAATAAACTTAGCTGATATCTAATTTCTCCAGCTTGATAGGAGTCTAATTCGTTGGTGTAATAATCATTTAATACAATTGGTTCGGAAGTTTTATCATCAATAATTGCAGTAATGTCATGTCCGATTCCATTTCCAACCGTATTTATTCCATTTTCATCAAACGCCTTAAGAATCAACACAGGAGTTTCATCAGTAATTCCACCAGAAACAAAACTTTCATCGTTGAGAAACAACTCTAATTGTGGACCTTCATTATCAGTAATTCCATTTGGATTGATTCCTCCAATTCTAAAGTTCGTATCATATCCATAAGCATCACTTAAGTTGTTGTAAGCGTAATAACTAATTTTTCCCTTTCCAATGTTCAAAGCAATATCTTTTGGGACAACAAATGAAAAATCAAAATACCCATTGGTAATGCTGCTTTTCCCCTTATATACAATATTTCGTTGTAAATCATATTCTGCTTCTGGAGACTCAGGATCTTGACCTAATGTTTTCATTGTTTTGACTTTATCAAATATTGAAGGAATTAATACTCCATTGAAATTATTCTGTAGGTTTCCAAGATGATCTTCGATGTGACCTTTAATTCGAACTTTACTCAAAGCGTTCAATGTATCGATTTCAATCATTGGATTTTTACCGTTAATGCTATCAGTCTCTACAAGAAGTTCAGGTAAGGCAATTTTCAAAGCAGGATCACCAATCAACGTAAAACTCCGTTTATTATCACTCTGTAAAGCATCGTTTTTCGTTCGCATCATAATCTCACCGAAAGTTAGAGGAGAGTTATCTGGATTTCGATCAAAAACATTATCGAAAAGTGCATTTCCAACCGAAGTATTTACTCCAAAATAAACGGAACGCGTAGTTGTCATGAGTGCGATCGCGCCGCCATTTGGATTCAATGAAACCAACTCACCTGCAGAAACTCGTTTTGGATCATCATACTTGGTGAATTCACACGTTGCTGAAACGAAAAGATTCAAGGCATTTATGTTCGTCCAGCCATTTATTTGAGGAATTGTAACTACTCGTTCTTCAGCTAATCCAACCTCTCCTCCGTGACCAACATAATTGACCAATAAAGCGCCTCTTTGAATTCGATCTGATATGGCATTATATACCTCTGGATATCGCTGGCCGCCCGCAGTCGTTTGTTGGGGATAAGCATCCAAATAAAGTTTATCACAATTCATTTCAAAATGATTGTTCAAAACCTCTTCGTATTGCGGTTCCGTATCGTTGTCAATGAAATAATTATTTTCCTCATCATCGGCAATCTGAACATATTTCAACTTCCAATCACCAAATGTTGTGTTTGAATTTGTTTCAAAACAACACGAGGCATTATTCGAATTAAAAAGCTGTGAACCATTTTTCATGTAATGTTCAATCTTGTCCACTTGTTGTTTTGCCTGGGTGCCATCGGAGGCTAAAATTCTACCAATACCAATATCAAGCATGTCAGCACTCGTGAACGATTCATTGTCGTCTAACATCCCAAAGAAATCATCGGATACGTAGCACGAAATATAATTCTCGCTGTTATCGGCTTGGTAAGTCAGGATTTTATTGTTATTGTTCGCCAATCGATTTTTTGGGTCATAGGTGCCGTCTCCAAAAAGCAAGAGATATTTCAATTCGGAACCTGGATTTGTAAGCGCTCTGTCGTGAAACATTTTAGCAATCATTCGAATCGCAACTGCATCAGGCGCCCCAGAACTGAACTCGTTGTATACTTGTTCGGTTGTAACTACGTGCGTACTTGTTCCTTGTTCACGATGTAAGTCGGCCAAACGATTCGCCTGAGCAATAAAATCAGAGTGAGTTATAATCAGAAAATCCGCTTGTTCTAAACCATGTAAATTTTGATATGCCACGGAACCCACTTTTTTTGGTGTAAAAAATGATGACCCGTTTGACGCAACATACTCTGTGAAAATATAATCTGTCTTAAAACTAAAACTACCATTGGAATAACTTCCAAATAAGCGTTTTGGGTTATTTCGTTCAGACAAATCCCACACAAATCCGGATGGTGAAAAGGAAGAAATTAGATACTCGCATATGTTTCCTGGACTTTGAGTCAAATTCCTGAAATTCATTTGTGTTCCGTAAAAAACAAGTTTTCTGCGCGTATTTAAAGTAATACGATCGAGATAAGTCAATATAGACGGATTTGATCTTGTAATAGTTAATTTCAAAGGTATGTTCGATAAAGGCGTCGAAAAGTTAAAATTGGATTCAAATCGTGTGTAGTCACTGAGAAATTGGACATTCGCATCAAAGACCGGAGAACCATTTAAGCTGAATGTTTGATTTGTTCCTGGACCGTTCGTAGCAATAGTACTATTAATTTTCACAGGAAATGTATCGATATTTGGTACAGAAAAATTGAATGTCCTTTCCAGTTCAACATCAAACAACTCTCCATACCATCGTTTTCCACCTCCAACAAGATTAACCAATTCATTCTCGTAAATATCCCGAAAATCATAACTATTTACCGAGATTGCAGCGGCACCTGAAAGTTCTGGTAAATTTTGTATTCGAAATGGTGAATTATTGGGATCGATATTAATGAAATAATAAGACTCATCGGAATAAACGTTCATTGTGCGTTGAAACTCCGATCCATTTTTCACAGACCATCTATGAGGACCCCAACCGTAAAAAAGTATGTAATCAGAATTGTCAAAACTACCATCTCCTTCGCCTTGAATAAAAATTGCGTTTTTTGCTAAATCATCAATTCGAGGTAAGGAATTTTTTTCCGGAAGCATTCCCTCTCCATTGCCATAAATATTAATGTGACTGGGGTTTAAATTCGTTGTATTGATTCCGCAACTTTCAAGAAAAGACTTGTCGATTTTATAAATTCCATCTCGGTCGACAGCAATCTTGTACCAAATTCCAGAACCCTCCTTCAAAACAGAGTTAGCTACAAAATCCTTTTGTGTGAGAAACTCAGTCGAGTTGGACCCGCTTAATGTAAAGGAAACTGAAACCACTTTTTTAATTTGATTATTCTCACGATAAAATGGTTTAATGTCTAAAACAGCATAAAAATCATTGCCCGCCTTTGTAATTTGGTTGTTGATTTTTGGCTGGCTGGGCAGATTTGGAACATACTCATTCAAGTATGTAATTTCATCCGATGTCGCCATGGATGAGATGAATTGAACAGAATTCAGTAATTTATTTTTCGTTACCTTGCTTTTCCAGAAAAAGCTCGGCTCTAAATCATTGTAGGACTGCCCCTCAATTGATGGTATTTTTATGGCCTTTCCCTCGAAAGATAAACTCTGAGGTTCTTTCCAAGGAATTTTAACTTCAAAAAAATCTTGTGAATAACCATGAAGTGCACATGCAATGTTAAGTAAAATTGCTACACCGAAAAATCGAATAACTCGAATTGCTGAAAACATGTTTCAAATTTATTTCAATACTTTGTCAAACGAAAAAAAAAATTGTTTATTTCACAAAATACTTTATTTTTGTAACCTTAATAATAGTTCGGCGTATCGAACGTTATTGCTTTAAAAAATAATTTGTGAAAATTAAAATAGCTAAATTACTGTTTATCTTAACAGTTAGTGTAAGTCCTTTTGGGTTTCGAGTCTACTCGCAAGACCCAACGTTTACACAGTTTTATTCTAATCCAGTTTATTTAAATCCGGCTCTTGCAGGTTCTAGTGGTTGTCCACGAATTGGACTGAACTACCGCAACGAATGGCCTCAATTAACAGGGAATTATGTTACCTATTGCGCATCTTTTGATACGTATGCGAAAAGTATTTCTGGTGGAATTGGTATTCTTGCTATGCATGATCAACAGGGACAAGGAACGATTCAAACGACCATGCTTGGAGGCGTTTATTCATACAATTTAAAAGTCAATCGTAAGTTTTCCCTCATGTTTGGTGCCAGAGCTGCTTATTTTCAGAAATTTTTGGATTGGGACAAACTGACATTTGGTGACATGATTGATCCAAGAAGAGGATTTATTTA
>JBMLTP010000003.1:212-3110 GCA_049239885.1 Crocinitomicaceae bacterium | reverse complement strand
GAAAAAATATTTCCAGACTTCTAAAAGGTGAGGAGAATAAAATGAACCTTTTGAAGAAGAAGGCGTAATATTTGTAGAATAGAAAAGTACTAAATTCTAAAAATTTGATTAGGACAAAAAAAGGATTTTTAATGTTCCTTCTTTTTGCTGTGTTTCATACAATTGTAGTTGAAGCACAGAACGATGCTTTATTGATAAAAAAAGCGAATAGCGAATTTCAATCAGGTAATTATAGCGAAGCAATAAACGATTATCGACAACTGTTGTCAAAGGACCCAAAAAGTATTGATTTTAACTTCAAATATGCTACTTGTCTTTACCATACGGATGACATCAACAAGGCGACAAAATTTTACGATTTAATTCTCAATATGTATGATCCGCCAAAAGAGAGTTACTTCTACAGAGGCAAAATTTATCAGAATAATTATGACTTTCAAAAAGCAATTAAGTCTTTTGAAAAATATAAAAGTTTAATGAGTAAAAAAGATTTGGATTTAGGAGCGGATACTGAAATAAACCATTGTAAAAATGCTTTACAATTCATTAAAGCACCTGGAACTTTTAAAACAATTAAAAGGTTTGAAGCGAATAGAGCTGATTTTTTTCAGAATTACTCGTTTACAGATGTGATTTATAGTTTTTATGATGTTGATGATGTTTACCCTAAACAAAATTCAAAAAATAATCACAAGCTATCCTACGCTTTCATTCGTGGAATGAAATATCGTTTTTTCGCTTCTTATGGAACAAATGTGGAATCGGGGAAGGACATTTACATTCAAAAGAAAAGTGGTGAAACAGGTTGGGCGGATCCAATTCGTTTAGGACCTGAAGTTAATTCAAACGCTGATGAAGACTTTCCCTTTTTTGATGAAGAAAAGGGTGTTTTATATTTTTCTTCTGCGGGACATAATTCAATGGGCGGATATGACATTTTTAAAGTTGATTTTGATTTAACAACTAATACAGCTTCAAATCGTCAAAATCTTAATTTCCCATTTTCTTCTCCAAATGATGATTTGTTTTTAATCCCTGATCTAAAAACCAAGAATGCTTATTTTGCTTCAAACCGAAATGGTCAACTTGGAAAGGTAGAAGTTTTTTATATCGAACTTTCAGAGAAACCAATTGAACTAACTTTCATTTCGGGTAAATTAACGGATCGTATCGACGAACTCAATAAAGGCGTTCAAATCAAGATTATTAACGAGATTTCTAAAGAGCAATTTGGTCCTTTTTACTCCGATGAAGAGGGGAATTATTTGGTTTCAGTACCCAAAGCAGGAACGTACAAATTTCAGATTAAAGTTTCTGGATCCGCAAAGGAATTTAGCGAATCAGTGGATATTCCAAAAATTAACGATTCCAAAAAGCTAAACCAAGAAATTCTTTATTCAATGAATGATTCCAAGGAAAAATTGGAAGTCATCACGCGAATTTTGGATAAAGAGAATTTATCAGCTAAGATGGAGTTGATAAAATACAAGGAAATGGCCAAACTTGACGTCAATGCAGGGACATTGGTAACTGAGATCAAAACTGAAAAAGAAAGCGATTTGGCTGATTTAGGTTATTCTGAGGATAGTGTTCAGGCTTTCGAAAAGTTGACTGATGATTTATTGGATATCCAACTTGATATCGAGAAAAATTTAAAATTTGAGGAGGAATTGATAAGTAAATTGGACAGCAATCAAATTGAGTTGGAAAATTTGAATAATGAGATTGTCTCTTTGAATAAAGAAATAAATTCAGCCAATGATGTTCGCGAGAAATATAAACTCGAAACTGAAAAGAGAAATCTCGAAAAAGATGTTCAATCGATTAAAAAACAAAATTATGTTCTCGCTAAAGAAATTCAGTCTATCAGCGAAAATAAACAAATTTCAAGAGAGACACTTCAGGAACTTAAGGCGATTAACGAAGAGCTGAATGAAAAATTAATTAATTCCAATTACGATGAAGCGAAAGCGATAATTTCCAATAAAAAGAAAGAACTCAGTCAATTTCTAGATAATCGATTGGATGATAAAGAAAAATTGGAAAAACAAAAGGAATCCCAAATCACTGAAGAGAAAATAAATTTAGAATCCCAAATTGCTGAGCAAGTTAAACAGATTAATGAGCTAAAAAATCAAATCTCAACAACTCAACAGAAATTGAATACTGAGAAAAACAAAAAAGAACAAGAGCGAATACAAACGGAAATAAAGCAATTGAATAAAAACTTAAATCTTGTTCAGGAGTTGAATGCGGAGTCTCAATTCAATTTGACAAAACTTGAAAAAGAGCAAGAAGCGTATGCTGAAAATAAAGAAATACTCAGTAAAATAGATTTGCGAGCAGAGGATAAAAAATCTTTTCAAGATGTGAAAAGTGTGCCCAAAAGTAAACTTCAACCTGATAATTTAATCAATGAAATAGTAGAAAATGAAACGGTTTTGACTTCAACAACAGAAGGGAAATATGAGCAAGATATTGCGCGAATCCAAAAAATCACAAATGAAAAGGAACGCAAAACAAAACTTACGGAACGCGAGAATCAGTATCAGGCTGAATTGAAGCAAAAATTAGAATCTAGTTCCAGTGAATCTGAGAAAGAAATAATTTCTGAGCAAATTCAACTTTCGCAAAGTCGTTTAGCTGAATTGGATGAGAATGTCGCTCAAAACAATCAAAATGAAAAAGTAGTTGAGACAACTAATAATACGATTGAGAATAATTTCACATCTATTGAAGTTGCAAAGAATGAAGTTCAGACTTCCAATCAAAAGGAAAAAGTAGAGGAAACATCGAATAATAAAACGATTGAGAATAATTCAACGTCTAATGAAGTTGCTAAAAATGAAGTTCAGACTTCCAATCAAAAGGAAAAAGTAGAGGAAACATCGAATAATA
>JBMLTP010000003.1:0-112 GCA_049239885.1 Crocinitomicaceae bacterium | reverse complement strand
AAACGATTGAGAATAATTCAACGTCTAATGAAGTTGCTAAGAATGAAGTTGAGCCTGCCAATCAAAATGAAAAAGTAGTTGAGACAACGAATAATACGATTGAGAATAATTC
>JBMLTP010000002.1:0-11596 GCA_049239885.1 Crocinitomicaceae bacterium | reverse complement strand
GAATCGACAAAATCTGAGGTTGCAATGACCATTCGATGTGCTTTTGAAAACATGGGTTGTGAAGTGATTCAAGGAGGCGAATATCCAGGTTGGAAACCGAATCCTGATTCTGCGATTTTGAACGTAATGGAAAACTTGTACAGCGAAATGTTCAACGAAGAACCAAAGGTAAAAGCTTGTCACGCAGGTTTGGAATGCGGAATATTAGGAAAACATCTGCCAGGAGTTGATATGATTTCTTTTGGACCAAACATTCGTGCTGCGCATTCTCCAGATGAAAAAGTTCAGATTTCTTCCGTTCAAAAATTCTGGAAATATTATTTGGAAACATTGAAATCTATCCCAACAAAATAAGTTAGAAAAATTTATTCTTTCAAGCAGCGAATGGACATTCCGATGTCCTTTGTTCCATAGTTCATTATCAATTCGTCGTCCATGTTAGATAGAATTCGATATCTGCCATACATTGTGAATTGCGGCGTTGAACTCCATAAAAAACATTGTTGACCAACTTTCTCAAATTCACCATTTGAATTTCGAAAACCACCTGGAAGTGCTGAAAAACCAGAACTATTTGTTCCATTTCCCGAATTAGTTTTTGAAATCCGAACCCCTTTGTTGTTGCACGAATTGCATTTTTTTGATCGTTTTTGATCCTCTGTCCAACCGATACAAGCTTTACAGCGTTCTTCAACGTTCCAAGAGCTCCATCCGGTATCATTTTTTAATTTTAAACCAACATCACCCCACAAATAGGTATCAAGTAAATTCATGTCTTCGAATTCAGGTATTTTACATCCAATTGGTGCTAACCCTCTTGGATCACAAACGGCAAACCAATTATATAATCTACCATACTTACTTTCATATTTGGGGTCGTTTTCGTAATAACACCAAACCGGTTTCCCTTGTTTACCAGCTATAACCCATTCTTCTTTGGTTTTCGCTTCTGGAATTGGATCACCATTTCGAAAATAAGAAACATTAAGATTTTCAGTCATCCAAATCTGCTTCCCAATTGTTATGGTTTTTTCCTCTTTTTTAATATCAGAAATAGAATTAACGTTTTCGACCTTACCCTTTCCTGATAGTATTTCTAATTGTGCTATTTGATCTTCTTTCTCTTTTAATTGTTTTTTCAATACTATAATTCGCTCCTGGTTTTCAGCTCGTTCGGAATTTATTAAATTCGTTAAACTATCAACACGCTTGATTAATTCGCCTAATTGAGGAGTTCGAGTTTGAGTGAAACTTGTTGAGATTACAAACAAGAATAGAAATGAAATAAAAATCTTCACATGACAAATTTCATCAAACCTTTTTGTAATAACAAATATTTCAAGGTTAATAAATTTTAATTGTGTTATAAAAAACCAATTAAACCTATCTTTGCACCAATGAAATTTCAATTGAATACAATCGAGGAGGCCATTGCGGAGATTCAAAATGGACGAGTCATTATTGTCGTGGATGACGAAGACCGCGAAAATGAAGGCGATTTTTTAACGGCTGCTGTAAATGCGACTCCAGAAGTAATCAATTTTATGGCTACACATGGTCGTGGTTTAATCTGTGCTCCTTTGAGTGAAGATCGCTGTGATGAATTGGGCTTGGAAATGATGGTTCGTAACAATTCAGCAGCATACGAAACACCTTTTACTGTTAGTATCGATTTAATTGGTCACGGTTGTACCACCGGAATTTCAGCAAGCGATCGTTCCAAAACAGTTTTAGCTTTAATTGATCCAAATACCAGACCTGAAGAACTTGGAAAGCCAGGACATATTTTCCCACTTCGCGCAAGAAAAGGCGGTGTTTTAAGAAGAACTGGTCATACAGAAGCTGCAGTTGATTTATCCCGAATGGCTGGATTCGAAGAAGCTGGTGTGATTGTTGAAATTTTGAATGAAGACGGAACAATGGCTAGACTTCCTGAACTTGTGGAAATTGCCAAGCGTTTTGATTTGAAAATAATTTCAATCGAAGATTTAATCAAATACCGTATTAAGCATGAAACGCATGTTGAACGAGTTGTAGACGTTCATTTACCTACTGAAATTGGTGATTTTCAACTTCATGCTTTTAAGGACAGTAATACCAATCAAGATCATTTAGCTCTTGTAAAAGGAACATGGGAAAAGGATGAATCAATTTTAGTTCGTGTGCATTCCTCTTGTTTGACTGGAGATATTTTTGGTTCTTGTCGCTGCGATTGTGGCCCACAGTTACATAAAGCGATGGAGCTCATCGAAAAGGAAGGAAAAGGTGTAATTATATATATGAACCAGGAAGGTCGTGGAATTGGACTGGTAAATAAACTTAAGGCATATAAATTACAAGAAGAAGGATATGACACCTTTGACGCGAATTTAAAGCTCGGTTTCAAACCAGATGAACGCGATTATGGAATTGGTGCTCAGATGCTCCGCGACTTAGGGGTTTCCAAAATGAAACTCATGTCAAATAATCCCAAAAAGAGAACAGGCTTAATTGGATATGGCTTAGAAATTATTGAGAATGTGCCTTTGGAGATAAAAAGCAACACGTTCAACGAAAATTATCTACAAACAAAAAAAGACAAATTCGGTCATAATCTAAAACTGAATAAATAATGCTTTTCGCTAACGGAATTGAAAAAAAATATGGTCAACTTGAAATACTAAAGGGAGTTGACTTACGAATTAATTCAGGCGAAATTGTATCTATTGTTGGCTCTTCAGGTGCTGGAAAAACCACATTACTTCAAATTCTCGGAACGCTTGATCGTCCTGACTCGGGAACCTTGGAAATTGCAGGGGTCAATCCATTTAAATTGAATTCTAAAGAATTATCCGACTTTCGCAATCAATCGTTGGGTTTCATTTTTCAATTTCATCAATTGCTACCAGAATTTAGTGCGTTGGAAAACGCGATGTTACCCGCATTAATAGGAGGAAAATCGAAAAAAGAAGCGGAAGAACTTGCTCGTCCTTTACTTGTTAAACTCGGAATTGAAGATCGAAGTCAACACAAACCGGCTGAATTATCAGGTGGAGAACAACAACGAGTAGCTGTTTGTCGTGCATTAATCAACAACCCAAAAATCATTTTTGCGGATGAGCCATCCGGTAATCTAGATACTAAAAACGCGAGGGAATTGCACGAATTGTTTTTTCAACTTCGAGATGAATTTAAACAAACATTTGTAATTGTTACTCATAACGAGGAATTAGCTCAAATGGCTGATCGCAGTTTGGTTATGCGTGATGGAAGATTTGTGAATGAATAATATGTCCGAGTCAGAACTCAAAGAATTTCTCGACTTCAAAGCCGATTTTTACGAAAATCCAAAATTCATAGAGGACGATCCTATACAAATCCCACATCAATTTCAAAAGAAAGAAGACATCGAAATATGTGCCTTTCTTATCTCAACTATAGCATGGGGAAACAGAAAAAGCATCATTAAAAGCGGCGAAAAACTGCTGCAAATAATGGAATTTCAGCCTCATGATTTCATCCTGAATTTTTCTGAAAAAGAGCTAAATTTTGTTCACCGTACATTTAATGGGTCTGATTTGACTTTTTTTCTTCTTTCACTTAAAAATATTTATGAAAAACATAATGGACTAGAAAACGCCTTTCATTCGGCTGACAATCAACTATTAAGTAAAATCTCAAATTTCAGAACTATCTTTTTAGAGGTTGAACACGAAAAAAGAAGTGAAAAGCACATTTCAAACCCACTATCAGGATCTGCATCAAAACGATTGGTCATGTTTCTTCGTTGGATGGTTCGCTCAAATATTAAAGGAGTTGATTTTGGAATATGGAAATCAATTGACAGTTCATCTTTGATGATCCCATTGGATGTTCACACGGGAAATATAGCTGCGAAATTAGGCTTGATTTCAACCAAACAATTTTCATGGAAAACCAATGAAGAACTTATTTCAAAACTAAGGGAATTCGACCCAATTGATCCGGCAAAGTATGATTTTGCACTTTTTGGACTAGGAGCTTATGAAAAATTTTAGACTGGTTCTGGAAATGGAATTAATTCAAAAGTCAAATCGGAATCGGATTTTTTTTCTGGTCGGAGAATAAGGTGATTTTCGTCTTTGAACTCAAAAAGAAAAGTCCATTTCTTGTTTGGAAATTTAAGCTCCAAATAGTTGTTCTCCGATTCCAAGTGGTAACTTCCTTTCTCAGAATCTTTGTTATACAGATCAATTAAATTCCCGTAAATGAATTGACCTGAACTATAAAAAACAAAAACTATAGCTGTAAAATCATTGCGAGATTCGATGAAATCATTTCCTCTGTAAACTGAATTAACCATCCAAACCTTGCTGTTTCCATCACAAAAGGAATACGTATAATCGACTTTTGCAGTTTCGTGATCATTCGAACAAGAATTCAAAATAAAGAGCAAGCCAATACAGACAAATTTAATAAACGAGGCCTTTCTCATTTAATATTTTTTGGACCTCTACCGACACGGAATCAATCATTTCAGGTTTTATGCGTTCACTATTGATTTCTTCACAACGCACGAATTCATATTTACCCTTTTTCCAAGAATATAAGCAATGGTAAAAGTATTTTTGATTTTCATAACGCTCAAAAAAACGAATGACAACATCATCATACCCACTTTCTTTTTTTCTTTTCTGGATGATGTAACCAATGAATCGATTTGTATTTATTAATTTTCCATTTGAACGTTCAAAAACCAATAGACGTCTAACGGGGAAACCGTTAACACCAGAACGAACAAGCAAGATAAATCCTTCATTCAATGGTTTATTATGCTTAAGTGGGAAAAATCGAAAAAAACGTGGCGAACAAGATGGACGCTCAAGATTGTTATCCTCCGTCATTGTAGAATCACAAATCTTGAGTTCTTTTAGCAATTTGGCTTCAACTTCAGTCTTAAAAGCATTATCATTAAAATCTGTTGAAATTTCAATTACTTCTGGAATTTTGTCTTCGGATTTTTTGGGCACCTTTTTACCATCCTCTGAACCCTTTCTCATGGTTACCATTGCAATGATTCCTCCAATTAATATCATTAACACGGTAATGATTATCTTATTTTTATTTGACATCCAAATTTATTTAAGTTTAACTCATGAATATTTGAGAAGAAAATTGAAACGCATCCTCAAAACACGTCATATCAACCCCTGTCTTGATTTGCTTATTCAAAAAATACCTCAAAACTTCTTCAGTTGGAATGTTTCCTGTTAAATCATCTTTTGCCATTGGACAACCTCCAAATCCTTTAATTGCGCTGTCAAACCTACGACATCCGGCGGAGAATGCAGCTTCTAATAGATCGTTAACATTCTCTTTACGTGCATGTAAATGTGCTCCGAATTCAGCTTTAGGCAATTCATCGGATAATATTTTAAATAATCGTTGAATAGAATCAGGACTTGCACACCCAATTGTGTCTGATGGTGCCAATATTTCAATTCCCATATTCTCATTGAGAATTTTCGCCCATTTTAAAACAATTTCCGGATTCCATTCTTCATTATATGGATTTCCAAAACCCATAGATAAGTATACAACTAATTTTTTTCCTTTCGTTTCAACCAAATTTTGAATTTTCTCAACTCGTTCTAATGATTGTTCAATGGTTGAGTTAGTATTTCGCATTTGAAACACCTCAGAAACTGAAAAAGGATAACCAAGATAGTCGATTTCCTCAAAGGATAATGCATCTTCAGCCCCTCGCTCATTGGCAATTATTGCTAATAACTTTGTTTGCTTATTTAATTTAAGTCCTTTCAAAACTTCAGCGGTATCGCGCATTTGAGGTATTGCCTTCGGTGAAACGAAACTTCCAAAATCAATGGTATCAAATCCGCAATTCAAAAGTAAATTGATGTATTCCGTTTTAATTTCTGTCGGAACGAAATCGTGCATTCCCTGCATGGCATCCCTTGGACATTCAATAAGTTTCAACTTATCCATTTAAACCTTGTTTGATAATTTCCTTGTTAATTTGCTTGATTAATCCCGGACCTTCATAAATGAATCCGGTATATAATTGAATGAGTGAAGCTCCTGCTTTCAATTTTTCGATGGCATCTTCCGGAGAATGAATTCCGCCAACCCCAATAATTGGAAATGCCGCATTGGATTTTTCATGTAAATAACGAATCACTTCGGTTGATCGTTTTGTCAGAGGTTTACCTGAGATCCCTCCCGTACCTAGCGATTCAACAAGCTTTTCATTAGTCTTAAGTTCCGTTCGATTTATTGTTGTATTTGTGGCGATTACGCCGGCAATCCTCGTTTCTTTAATAATATCGATTATATCATCAAGTTGCTCATTCGTCAGATCCGGAGCAATTTTCAATAAAATTGGTTTTTGAATTTTCTTTTGTGAATTAAGTATTTGTAGTTCCGACAATATTTTGGTAAGCGGCTCTTTTTCTTGAAGCGCCCTTAAATTCGGGGTATTCGGAGAAGAAACATTGACAACGAAATAATCGACAACTTCAAACAGTTCATTGAAAGCAATAATATAATCATTTATCGCATCTTCATTCGAAGTGTCTTTGTTTTTACCAATATTTCCACCAATTACCAATCCTTTTGGCTTTCGATTTTTTAATCTTAACTTAACTACCTGAAGACCATCGTTATTAAAGCCCATTCGGTTCAAGATTGCTTCATCTTTTTTTAATCGAAATAGTCTTGGCTTATCATTTCCGGCTTGAGGTTTAGGTGTAACGGTTCCTATTTCAATGAATCCAAACCCTAAATATTCCAAATCTTGAAACATTGAAGCATTTTTATCAAATCCAGCAGCGAGCCCAATGGGATTTTTGAAAGTTAGACCAAATAGATTTCGTTCCAAACCTTTGTGTTCGATACAAAAAAGTTTTTTAAAAATTCTTTTTGTTAATGGTAATTTAAGAATGAAACTAAGCGTGTTGGTTGAAAAATAATGAACCTTTTCTGCATCAAATAGAAAAAGGAATTTCCGAATGATAGAATACATAAACAAATGTAAAAAAGAAAAGCGAGTTTGCACTCGCTTTTCTTTTTGGTATATTAAACTTTATATCTACCTGTGGATTTTAAGTTATATTTTTTACGCTGTCTACCGTAGTCTTTGTAAGTTAAATTCCTAGTAACAATCAAATTAACATGATAATATGCGTCTTTCTGATTTGAATCACCGCGTTTTTCACCAGGATTGAAAGCTGGATTTCCAGCAGCTGGATTTGCAAAATATTGCGCTTGAGGAGAACTTAATTGAGATGGATCTGCATAAGTCGTACTTACATCATCGACATAATCCGAAAAGGTTTTAACGTATGCTAATTCCATACCAACACGCCACATTTTTGAAACACCCATTCTAAAACCTATTCCCGCTGGAATAGTTAGTGTCAAAGGACTATACATTGCAGATTGACCTTCCGTTTTTAATGGTCTCAATGCCACCATACTACCGTCGGTATATTCAGATTTAGGGTTGAAATACAATAATCCGAGTCCTGCAAAAACATAATATTGTTGACTTCTGCTTTTCTTTGAATAATTCCCAGGAAGATTAAACATCGGACCAAATTTCTCATTTGCTGCGAATATGAATTCCAAACGCTGTTGAACTTCAAAACTTAAACTTTTAAAATTCAAACTCCTCATATTACGAGTAGGTTCCTCAGACCACTTATCGTCTCCTTTTAGTTGAAATACGCACAAACTTGTAGTCGTCGCAAAATATGGATGAAATCTTTGACGATAACCCAACCATCCAGCCATTCCAGTCGCTTGAATATCTATATCGTTAAGGCTGTAGTCTCTACCTACTCCAACTGATCCACCAAGATCACCGTTAAACTGCGTAGCACCAAAACCAATTTGCAACTCCTTTTTGTGCAAAGACCAATTTCGTTGGGAGTTGAAATTTGCATGTTGCGCGAGAACAGTCAAAGGAAAAACTGCCAATAAACAATATAAAAAGTTTCTCTTCATGTGTGTAGGTTAGTCATAAAGACCCACGAAGATAGTTTATATTTCATTAAAAATCAAAAAAAATTCAAAAATTGTAACTGTCTTAAATCAAATGCACTAATTAAATCGAATAAAAAATTAATCCTAACATACTAGAAAAGCCAATAGCCCCATAAAACCAGGGGCTTCTCAGCAAGGATTTAGAACGATTAACTCTTTGAATTACCTCATCAAAATTTCGCCGTTTCAAAATATCTTCTTTTGATGGCTCAATTCGATCTATTAAAATTTTAATTTTCTTCATTGTTTTGCAAACTAAATTTTTTCTTTAATTTGATCAACGCTCGGAATGTTTTAACTTTTGCGTTGTTTTCAGTCAAATCCAATATTTCTCCAATTTCTCTAAAAGATCTTTTTTCAAAAAAACGCATTTCGATTAATTGAAGCTCGTTGTCTTTCAAAAGTGTCAAACTCTTCATTAATTTTTGACGATTCTCTTCGGTATGGTCATCACAAAACTCATCCACAATTTGAACAATCGTTACCATATCAATATTGATTGTTCGGCTTGCCTTTTTATCTCTGAAAGATTGATAAAGCTCGCTTTTTGCTATTCTAAACAACCATGACGAAAATGGGACTCCTCGAAACTCAAATTTATTCAATGCTCCCAAAGCTTTAACAAAAACATTGGAAGTAATATCAAACGCCGCTTCTTGCTCATCCACTCGTTTATAAATATATCGAAAAATTGATTCGTAATATTTATTATAAATCGGTGCAAAGAATTGAGGATTCATTTTTGCCTTTTCAATTAATGTTAATTCTTCTTGCAGAACTAACGCATTTTGGTGATACGCGAAATTAGTTGCCATTTTAATTTGGTTTTATAGTTTTTACTTAGAGATTTCAAGAGCTTGCAGTCTCTTTGTGATTAATAACGCAACTTTATTTGCTTTGTAACAACAGAACAAAAAAAAAGAATAAATAAGTTAAATTTTATTCTAAAAAGAAATTGAAATTTAATTATAAATGATTTGACGCTAAAGTTGGATTCTAAGCTGAATCAGCAAATCAGTTTTCCTAGATCCTTCAATTTGCTCAGCACCTGAACTGACTGAATTGCGATTATTATAAAGGAAATATCCATAGCGAACCCATAAATCGAATCGACGAAGAAACGAATATCTCAACAAAACATATGCTCTATTACCTTGATAATAATGAGCCGGAACTGCAAAAGCATAGAGCGCATTGTTTTCAAATGAATATATTCGTGTATCGTAACTATCCGTATCGAATAATGCATACCTTAAGGCTACGTCCAATGGAAAACTTTTCGGACGGAAAATAAAATCTTGTGTTATGAGTAGGCCTTCTTCAGGCGTGTTACTCAACCTATTTATAGTTACATATTCAATTCTACTTTTCAGAGTGAAAAATTCACTAACCGTGTATGACAAATTAAAACGATAACTTCGTTGAATAACGTCCTCAATTTCAGTAATTGTCCCATCTGAATCACGGCTATTTCGTTGTCGCATTTGTTGTCGAAAACGTCCATAAATTTCAAATATTTTATTAGGCTTGTAAATTGGCTGTATCAAGAATTCGTGTCCGTAGGATGGAGCATCAATTAAATATTTCATCCATGGAAATTGAAACAAGTCAGCATAGCCGTTCAAGGACCATTTAGAATTGATTTTAAGCTTTAGACCTGCATATAACCCTTTCTCATTTTGCGTATTACTTCCCTCTGAGAAACCTGCATTGTAAAATGTTTGATAATCCTTGGAATAATTCCGATAAAGCAATCCAATACTAGCACGTGAATCAATGGAAATCATAGCACCGTGAACCATTGCCAAGCCATTTTGAACATCAGAACTTAAAATTTTTGAAACTTCCCCGAATAAATTCAAATTCTTGAACGTATAATTGTAATCACCACTTATTGATAACCGACTTTTTCCTCTGAAATCAAATTGATTGTATAATTCTGTTCTTTTATCAAAAACTTTATCGTAACCCTGGTAAACAAATGCAGAACCAACTTTTAAACTTGTTGAAGAATACCTCACATTAGCTCCTGTCATCAATTCTGTTAGACCATTCATTTTCAAAATTTCTGAATTCGTTCGATGTAACCCTGATAAATCAATTGTCGAAATGAATTCCAAATCCTCGTATGTTGAATCAGCCAAAACGGCAGCATCTATCTTCTTTCGCGAACCGAACAAGGTCAAACCGAAATTTCGATAAGCCAAATCAACTGCTGCACCTCTTAAAAAACGGGATTCATCAACACTCGTGTAAGGTCGAATTGGAATGGCATTTCGTTTAATCGTGGCAATATCAGCAGTTTTACCAAAAGCATAGCTCGACCAAAGATTAAGCCCCTGCCCTATTTGAATTTGATAATCTCCCAAAACAGCAGATCGCAAGTATTTTCCACCTTTGAAAAAAGCATGTGCTGAATAAAAATCAAATCCATTTTTTTGTGCTCCTCTAAAAAATTGTTCGCCAGGATCTTTTTCACAGGTATATCCAATGCTGATATTGGTTTTGTAGGTATACCTGAAACGCGTATAATATCGATCCCCGTTACCATAATAGTAATTATTAGAAGTTTGTTGAATCGAATCTGGAACGTCGGTATAACCTGCTTTCCGTTCCATCATCGGCTGGTAGCGAATATATTGTTCAAACTTCCCTTGCTTAATTGCTTCTTTGAAGGTGATATGCAAATTATCAAGACGATCGTCAACACGAACAAAAGGACGTACCAATTGGATCGTATTCAAATCCCAATACTCCAAACTTTGCAGTTCGTAAATCGTGATGAAAATCCCGAATGCCTTTCGATGAAGTAACAAGTCATTAATTTGGACTTGTGTCAATAAATTAAGCTCTTCCAATTCCTGTCCTTGCGTTGTATTCAGGTTTATTGGATTGTCATAATAAAAATTGAGTTGTTCAATGATATTGGTCAAATCCAAATTTTCCGACTGCAATTGCTCAGAAATAAATTCGATTCGCTGTTGAATGATTTCACCTTTATCTTGAGCGATTAAAAATCCAAAATGGAAAAACGTCAATAAGCAGAAAAGTCGCTTTAGCATCATTTCAATTGAACTGTAAAACTGACATTCGGCGACCAACCGATGATTTGCTGATAAGCTGATCCAACATCCAATTTATACATTCCTTTCCAATGGTAACCAAACCCAAATGAAAATTCAATCGGTGCTGTTCCAAATCCTCCTCGGAAATACAAATTTTCTGCGGGCTCATACTCCACTCCAGATTTAAATCTTAGTGGAAAATCTACATTTTTTTCTATCTCACCTACTAAAAGTACTTTCTTGGAAACAAGATAACGAGTTCCAAGTCTCAATGCCGTTGTATATCGATCTTCTTGAAAAGCCGAAAGTTCATTTCTAGTTAAATTCAAAATACTGAATCCGATATGCCAATTTTCTGAAATTTTGGCCATTGCACCCAATTCTGCTGTTACAGTTTGATGTCGACCATAAGCCTGTGGTAAACGAACAAAATGATAATTTAATTGAACTCCAATTGATAAAAAGTCTGTCAAATCAAGTGCATAAACTAAAACGGAACGATAGGTTCT
>JBMLTP010000001.1:0-8328 GCA_049239885.1 Crocinitomicaceae bacterium | reverse complement strand
AGGAGATTGCACCCGTTGATGTTTGCTGGCTATTCAAATTGTAAGTAGCAGAATTTCCAACAGAAACTACATTTAACAGAGGTTCAATTGAAACAACCACTGCCCCCCCTTGTCGACCTAGTCTTTTGATTGAATGATTGAAATTCCCTGAAATAGTGGCTACTGAAGAAGGATCTGTATCCTTTACAATGCTGTAATTTCTGGTCAAATGAGCCAAAACAAGATTTGGAAAAACCATTTCCTGACACGTTGCAACTATCTGAGAGGACGGTTGCCAGAAAGCTGTTCCTACCTCTGGCGTATGAGCGAAAACGGTGTCTTTTTGATTAACTCCCACATCTACTTTGTACATGTAATCATCTGAGTCGCCTGATGCTGGATACAAACCTGAAGATTTTTGAGCAAAATATCCGTTCAATTCAGTCATATGATTCGTATAATCTTGAAAATAATCGTGATGTGGAGCAAATTCGGCGTCAGTTGTACCAATAGGAAACAATAGTTCTTCTGCATAGGTATGAGCATTAAAAGCCATTTCAAAATCATTATTCTGAACCAGCCATCTTATTGCTTGTGTTTCAGGCTCAGAAAAAGCAGAAGGACCACAATACGTATCATTGCTTGGCGTTGAACTAGTTCCCGTTGTTCCCCAACCGTATGAATAGTTTCTATTCAAATCGACTCCAAATGTTCCGTTTCCATTATTTCTGCGATTTTTTCGCCACATTCCACCCCCATTTGGGTTTGTAGTTTCGTTGTATACATAACCATCCGGATTAATGCATGGAACAAAATACAGTTGCGTATTATTTACAAGGTAAGTTACCTCATCGTTTGTTCCGTAATTTTCTAACAAATACCACATGTAAAAAATAGTTTCCATCAAACTCATTGGTTCACGGGCGTGGTGAATAGCTGTGTACAAGACTTTAGGTTCGCCTGATTCGTTTGTATTTGGATTATCAGAAATGCGAACGTGATATATTGGTCTATTTCCTACTGTTAAAAAGGTTGAAATAGGCGCTTTCGTAGTTATTAAATTTGGATATTGCGCAGCCATCGCATCTAATTCAGCAAGCATCTCATTATATTTTAAGTAACCACCCATTGTTCCCAAATTGAAATTCGATGGTGTTGCAGGAGAAAAAGTAGAGGATCCACCGCCACCTGTTCCAGAGCAATTTGTATTTTTTAGAACATTCTCAGATTCTTTACTCGGATTATTCAACTGATCAAAATAATATTTTTCAACATCGGCAATAAGAATTTCATAGTCATAGCCATACTTTTGCATAATTGAAATTTCATCTTTTGAGAAATCTGAAATGAAAAACAAGCCTTCTTTTCTAATTCCGTGATCCATTGTAACTCCCAAGTTGCCCAATTTTAAAAGCTCCTCGTTTGTACCAAAAACTTTAACACGAGAATAATTTTGAGAAAAAGAATAAGAACTAATTGAGAGAAAAAAGGTAAATAAGAAAAATAATTTTGAGATTTTCATGTTTGATAGTTTAGCTTTTCAATATTACGAAAAAATTGGCAAAGAATTTATATTAACAGCTTTTCTGGAAAAGCAACCAAAAAACTTTTTTGCTGTTTTCTACGTAGTATAATCGTATTTTTACATTAGTTTGAAAGTCGCTATATTTATATTACTTCTTTTAATTGCGTTTAAATCGACGTCTCAATCCGTTTGGATAACCCCGAACAGAGGTCAATGGGATGAACGTATAAGATATAGTATGGATTTAAATCAAGGTAAACTTTATTTAGAAGAAACAGGCTTGACTTATTATCTCACAGATGCACTTGCACACAATCACGTTGAACACGATCACCATGAAAATGAAAAAAATGGGATTTCTTATCACGTAATTAAACAAGAATTCATTGGAGCCAATTCAAATTGTTCTAAAATCGAAAAAAATCCCTCTTCTCACTACAAAAATTTCATCCTTGGCTCCAATAAATCTAATTGGAAATCAAACATTTATTCATACTCGGAAGTCACTTATTCCGAATTCTATCCAGGTATCGATTTATTTTACGCGACTGACAAAGACCAACTTTCTTATAACTTCAGAGTTTTTCCAACTGGAAATCCTGAACAATTAAAATTCACACTACCAGGTGCTGAAGCACTTTCAATTGATAATGATGGGAATTTGCGCATTAAACATCGCTTTGGAGAAGTAATTCAATCGAAACCTTTTGCCTGGAATATAAACGCTGAAGGAACTAAACGAAAAGTTACATGTTCATTTGGAATTGAAAATGATGTTGTCGGATTTATATTCCCAAATGGTTATAATAAAAACGAAGAATTAATAATAGACCCTAGCCTTACATTTTCAACGTTTACAGGATCTACTGCCGACAATTGGGGATTTACGGCAACTCCAGACGTTAACGGAAATTTATTTGGTGGAGGAATAGTTTTTGGAACCGGTTATCCTCTTTCCACAGGAGCTTATGATGTAAGTTTTAATTCAGGAACAGGGACATTCCCAATGGACGTTGGAATCACAAAGTACAATGCATCCGGAACGAACATTTTGTATTCAACATACATTGGGGGAAGTGGAAATGAAACACCCCATTCCATTGTTTGTGCACCGAACGGTGAGCTATATATATATGGTATAACGTCTTCTGTCAATTTTCCAATGGCAGGATCACCTTACGATAATTCACATAATGGTGGACCAATGGAATTGGAAAACTCATTGGAGTTTAATGGTTCCGATATTTATGTTGCTCGTTTGAGTCCGAATGGAACGACACTCTTGTCATCGACATTCATTGGAGGAAGCGATACCGATGGATTGAATACAAATTCCTTGAATTATAATTACGGAGATCAATTTCGAGGAGAAATCATTTTAGACAATAACCAAAACGTTTACATCGCAAGTACGACAGCCTCTTCCAATTTCCCAACTGTTTCTGCTAGTCAAACAATGCTATCTGGAGCTCAGGACGCTATAATCTTTAAGTTAAACCCAAACTTAAGTTCTCTTTTATGGAGTACTTACTTTGGTGGAAGTGGCTTGGAGACGGGTAATTCGATAACCGTTTCAGCAAATGGATCAGCATATGTTGCTGGAGGGACTTCCTCTTTTTCAATTCCGATATCAACAGGAAATGACTTAAATTATAATGGAGGTCTTTCCGATGGATATGTGCTGCGACTAAGTCAAGCCAATGGACAATTCAATTCTGGAAGTTATATGGGGCTGGGTGAGTATGATCAAACATACTTTGTTGATACGGATATTGACAATTTTGTATACGTTTATGGTCAAACCGAATCGGACTATGGCATTTCACCAGGATGTTATGGAACACCAAATTCGGGGCAATTCGTTCGGAAATACTCACCAGATTTACAAACGGTTTCTTGGACAACGATGGTTGGTGGAGCTCATGGACATGTAGAAATTTCACCAACTGCATTTTTAGTCTCTGATTGTTATGATATCTATTTGGCTGGCTGGGGAGGAATTTTAAATCAGAGTGGACAAGCCGCATCCTCAACAAGTAATGGTTTTCAATGCACGCCGGACGCATTTCAACCCGTTACCAATGGAAATAACTTTTATGTAGCCGTTTTGGACCAAGATGCGAGCGCCCTTAAATACGCAACATTTATGGGTGGAACAAATAGCAGTTACAACCATGTTGATGGAGGTACAAGTCGTTTCGATAAATCAGGAAGAATATACCATGCAGTTTGTGGGGCTTGTGGTGGAAATGATTTTGGTTTTACAAGTACACCCGGAAGTTGGTCTCCAACGAACAATAGCTCCAATTGCAACATGGCTACATTCAAATTTGAACTAAGTACTATTGAAGCGGCTGCAGCACAACCAGCTCCATTGATTTGCATTCCTCAATCGGTGTACTTTCAAAATAATAGTACGAATGGAAATGCTTATTCTTGGGATTTTGGAGATGGTAATTCATCCACTGAGTTTGAACCAATTTATCAATACACTACTCCAGGTGTATATGATGTAACACTTGTCGTATATGATACAAACGGTTGCTTTAGTTCTGATTCTGTTACAATTACCGTAACTATTGGTGCGTTTGAAGGAGGAGTTGTTCAACCTTCGAATCCGATTTGTCCTGGCGAATCTTTTCAATTTGAAGCATTTGGCGGTGCGAACTACAGTTGGACACCAGCCAACTTGCTCGATAATCCGAATGTTTTTAACCCAACAGCAACAATTTCCTCAACAACGACATTCAACGTGGTAATTTCGGATAGCTGTGGATCAATTACAGTTCCTGTAACCTTAGAAGTATTTGAGAATTCCATCGCTGTTTCACCAGACACTAGTATTTGTATTGGAGCTTCAGCTGAATTAGAAGTCGTAACAAATGGAACTGTAACATGGAGTCCTTCAACTTTTCTAGATAACCCAAGTAGTCTTAACCCAATTTCCACTCCTACTTCATCCATAACATACACGGTCAGCGCTGTGAGTCCGAACGGGTGTTTAAACGAAGATTCCGTAACCATTTCGGTATTTTATAATCCACCTGTTCCTGTGATTCCTGATTCATTAAACATGTGCAGAGGTTCATCCATCTCAATTTTAGCCTCAGGCGGAGATTCGTATTCATGGAATCCTAATTTATACATCAACACAATAGATGGACCACTTGTTACCGTAAATCCTCCAACAGATCAATGGTATTATTGCGATGTTTCAAATGCGTGCGGAACAGTTCTAGACTCTGTTCTAATTCTTTTGGTAGAGGCCAATATTCAAGCAGGAAACGATACGATTATATGTCCAGGGGAAACTGCCACAATTTGGGCTTCGGGTGGAGAATATTACCTATGGTATCCATCGACAAGTGTTGTTTCGGTAAATGAAAATGTTGCCCAAGTGAAACCGTCACAAAGCACAAATTACATGATCATTGGAACGGATAGTAATAGTTGTAAAGACACGGCATTTGTCGAAGTTGCTCTTTATCCAAATCCCACATTACAAATTACACCAAACGTAAATGCATTTTATGGCGACGAAGTTCAACTTGAAGCTGTCGCGCATACTCCAGGTGTCTACACTTGGAGCCCTCCCGAATATTTGTCATGTGTGAATTGTTCCAATCCTATTGCTACACCGAATCAAAACATTACGTATTTTGTTAGCTTCATAGATGTTAATGGTTGCTCATCTTCGAGTTACGTTAATATTACCTATGATGCCGTTGTATATGTTCCAAATACATTTATTCCTGATGATAACGACGTTAATGATGTTTTTAGAGTCTATGGTGGAAATATAAAGGAAATGGAATGTTTCATATTCAATCGCTGGGGAGAACTAATTGCCACATTGCATTCAACTGATGAATATTGGGATGGAACATACAAAGGAGAAAAATGTCAGGACGGAACCTACACTTGGAAATTGACTTATAACGATTTTCAGACCCGAAGATATGAACTTACAGGTCACGTCAATTTATTACGTTAGACTTTTTAAATTTGTCGCATGTTACACGTTACGTCATTTCAATTCAACTCATTTCAGGAAAATACATACGTTCTGCATTCCGACAATAAGTACGCTGTCATTATAGATCCAGGATGTTATCTTTCCCATGAGGAAAAAGAACTCGAGAATTTCATTGAGCATAACGAACTGACTCCATTAGCAATATTGAATACGCATGCGCACTTGGATCATGTTTTGGGAAATCAATTTTGTGCTAATCGCTTCAATGTTCCAATATACTTGCATAAGGAGGATCAAAAAACATTGAAAATGGTAGAAAGTTATGCGCATGTATATGGTTTTGAAGCATATAAAACTTCTCCTGAGCCTGAATTTGAATTAGAACACGGAAATTCCTTAGAATTTGAAGACATCGAATTAAAGGTATTTCACACACCCGGTCATTGTCCTGGACATGTCGTTTTTTACAGTGAATCAAATAAATTCGTAATAAACGGTGACGTTTTATTTCAAGGAAGTTTTGGTAGAGTCGACTTGCCTGGAGGTGATTTGGAAACCTTGAAGAAATCCATTTTTGAAACGATGTTCAAGTTACCTGTCGATACAACGGTTTATTGTGGACACGGTCCTGAAACAACAATTGGAAGAGAAAAGCAATTCAATTACATTCATCAATTTTAGTTTTGAGAATTGGAATAAATACGCGCAATTTACTTTCCAATAAACTCGAAGGTTTTGGTCAATACACATTGGAAATAACAAAGCGGATTTGTCAAAATCATCCTGAACACGAATTCTACCTTTTTTTTGATAGATCCTACGATCCAAAATATGTTTTTAGTGAAAATGTTACTCCAATCGTGCTCTTCCCTCCTACCCGACATCCTTTTCTCTATGTAATTTGGTTTGAATTTTCATTAAAAAGAGCTTTGCGAAAGCATAAAGTTGATTTATTCTGGTCACCAGATGGTTTCTGCAGTCTCGGTTCGAATGTGCCACAAATCGCGACAATACACGATCTAAATTTTGAGCATAACCCGAAAGATTTACCGTGGATAGTTTCAAAATACTTTCGGTTTTTCTTTCCAAAATTCGCCAGAAAAGCGAAACATATAATCACTGTTTCAGAATATTCGAAAAATGACATTCACAAAACATATGGAATTCCAAAAGAAAAAATCAAGGTAATTTACAATGGTTCGAATGACGCATATCATCCAATTGAACCAGAGGAGCAACAAACGATTCGAAATAAATATGCTGATGGAAAGCCCTTTTTTCTTTTTGTAGGTTCCTTACATCCAAGAAAAAATGTAAAACGTTTAATTGAAGCATTTGATATCGTTTCAAAAAAGAACGCTGAAATTCGATTGGTCATTGTCGGAAGTGCCATGTGGAAAGATGAAAAATTACCTATTTCAAAGGAATCCGAAAATAGAATCATTTTCACTGGTCATTTGGAAAAAACAGAATTGACAAAAATCATGGCAAGTGCCTTGGCATTAACCTATGTTCCCTATTTCGAAGGATTTGGAATACCGCTAGTTGAAGCAATGAATTGTGGGACACCTATTTTAGCCGCAAACGCAACTTGTCTTCCTGAAGTTGCTGGGGATGCTGCTATTTATTGTGATCCATTTAACGTTGAAGACATTGCAAATGGAATGTTAATTCTGCTAAATAATGGAAATTTAAGAAATGAATTAAAAGAAAAAGGCCTCATTAGAGGCCAAATTTTCAGTTGGGATAAAGCTTACTTTAATACTTTTTTTGAAATTGAATCGAATCTTTAAATATGCAAATCTTTTGGTTTTGTATTCGCAATTTTATACCTAATTACATCTCTTTTGATGAGTTCATTCATTTTATTTTTTGCCTCATCATGGGTATTGTATATTAAGTATTTTTGATTTTCATCAATATTTGACCAATTATGTTTCAAAAATGAATCCCCTAGAATTAAACCGACAATAAACGTTAAGAAAATTAATGACCAATACAAGATTTTCATAATTGTTGGTCTATTTTCTTCTACTTGATAATCTCCTGCACCAATCCAACCAATTTTAAAGAAAATTGTAAAAGCGATAGTTGCTAATAATACGAAAAGCCATGGCAAAATATCTTTAATTATATTAAGCCTAAATTTGTTTGATTTTATTTGAATAATGTAATTATCATCATTAGATTTTTTACCATCCTGATCCATATCAATCCATTGAATACGATAGCTATTTAATGTTTTTTCTGTACTCATAATTTTATATTTTTTTTGCAAAATTAATTCAAATGAACGTAAATACCAAATCAAGAATAAAAATATAAATTGTATAATTTTGTCAAACGACTTCGTAGTTCAACGGATAGAATAGAAGTTTCCTAAACTTTTGATCCAGGTTCGATTCCTGGCGAGGTCACTAAAACAACCTAAAAGTATTGATTATATTATGTTTTTATTTTGAGTTGACCAAAAGTTGACCAAAATATTATTAAAAAACATCAGATTTTGCTTAAATATTCCTACCAAACCGAATTAAGCAAAATAAGCAAACCTTACCCCATCTGCTCACTCAAAAATTCTTCGATTTCCAGTCTTGAAAAATTCAATCCAAGCCGTTTTAACCACAGATGAAAATGATATGAGGCAAATTCTTTTTCAAAATTGATACGATTTAAATCTTTGACGAAGAATGAAAACTCTTCTTTAAATTTCAATCGATCTCTTGGGGTCGTTCTGAAGTAGAAAAATTCAAAATGAGCTTTGTAGCAATACCTTCTATTTTATTTCCCTGAATTAAAAAGAACTTGGCGAGTTAAATTGCGGAAAGAAAGCCAACAAGGGATTTTG